>CAZYTP010000055.1:0-17849 GCA_964650385.1 uncultured Syntrophales bacterium
GATTCATCTATACCATTTTGCCGACTAATGGTCAAATGTAGACTTGACCCCTATACTATAGTTCTGCTGCCGCATTACGGTCCACAGTCCGGGGCGTTGGTGTAGCTGATCGGGGAGCCACTGCCGGCGATTTCGATTATGCAGTCACCGCCGCAGACGGTGTTGCCGCTGGAGCCAGCGATGATCGTTGCATTACGCAGCCATGTGTGAGCGACGTTGGTAGGATTAATAACCGTAGACGTCCCGCTCAGGCTATTGCCGGTCACCAACACGCTCGAGTCCTGGATAGCGATACCAATCGCGATGTTGCTGTTGCTCACTCCGGCGATGGTATTGCCGCTGACTGTGATATTGCTGTTGTTGTCTGAAATGTACATTCCAATTGCATCGCCGGTGCCGGTTTGGCGGGCCGTAATGGTGTTGTTGATGATCTGGGCATCACTGACCTCGTCGATGGAGATGCCGATGGAGTTGACGCCGAGGCTCGCGGTATCGTTGACGATGAGCCCCTTCAGGGTGCTGCTGTTGGCCATCATGATGGTTGCTGCTATTCCGGTGGGGCTACCAGCGATAGTGGCAGAAGGTGTGGCCAGTACGGCTGTGTGGCCTGAGGGGGTAGTCACGGTGAGCGTGCCTGCGCCCATCACCGTCTGCCCCGTCTGCAGGGTGGTTGGGGTAGTGCCGGTGTTGAAAGTGCCGGAAAGAATCACCGTCGAGTTGGCTCCGGCTGCCGAAATGGCACCCGGCAGGGTAGCCCCCGTGGTGGTGGCGCTGTCCAGCACCGTGATGGCCTGCCCACCGGCCGTGGTGGTGGCGGTTTCCACCAAGGGGGAGGCGACTCGGCTCTGGGTCACGATGTCCACGTCGCGCATCACCGGCGCGGTCATGCGTCGCTCCTGGGCGTTGAGACGGCTGGTGCGGCTGAGGCTTGTGCCCTCCTTGCCCAGGGGAATGCGCAGTCGCAGTGAGACAAAGATCTGGTCTCCCCGTGCACTGTCGTGCTGGGCCTCTGCGCCGAGGAACAGCTTCGCTCCCCGGCCGAACCAGGGCAGATCCTCCAAAGCCAGCTCGGCGCGGATGCGAGGGCCTTCTACCGTCACGACGGCATCGCTGAAATGGTAGCCGCCGAGGTAGAGCCGCAACTGGCTGCGGGCTTCGAAATCAAACAATGGCATGCGCCAGCCCAGCTCGGCATCGAAGCCCTTGAGGGCACGTTCTTCCCGGTTGCTGGTGGTGACCTGAACCGACGCACCCGACAGCGCAGCGGTGCTGGTGCTGTCGAGCTTGCGCACGTTGTCGCCTAAGGGGATGTACGCATTGGCGCGCACATCCCAGTCGCGCCCGAGGGCCTCCGCGCCCAGGGAGGCCTGGTTGAAGTAGTTGCCGGTATCCGAGCGGCGGCGATCGAAATAGCCGTAGGCGCCCAGGTTCCAGCCGCTCTCCAGCATTTGCCGCAGGCCCAGGCCGAAGTTGCCCTCGCGGCTATCGTTGTCGTCGAAGCGGCCGCGCAGATTGGCGAAGACAAGGGAGCGAGCGTCCTGGGCGAGGGGGAAGAACAGATCGGGCTCGCCGAGAGAGCGCTTACTTCCCAGCTTGGCTTCGGCATCGATGTGTGCACCCCATTTGGGGGGAGTGGTGGCATCTTGGGCCATGGCCCAGGGGGGAAACAGCATAAGAGCGCACAGCCCGATGTATTGCCAACAGTTGATTTTCGTCATGTCTTCTTTCCCAAATATAAATAAAAGTTAAGCCTCTGGAGGATTCGATCCTCCGTGTCCTTGCGGGGAAATTATCCCGATAACAATTTATTAAGCGGAAAAATATCGGTATCTCTCAATATAACCCGATATTGCGGAGAAAGTTCTTTATTGACGCTTTCCGCAATATCAGTATAATTGGCGATAATAGAAAAATGTTCTGATAAATTGGGAGCATTATGGAAAATGAAGGCAAATATGTCAAGGATAATTAGGGACATAAGCAAAAGAAATTGTTGGATGTTGCAAGAAGAGAACAAGGCGTCAAAAGAGTAAAAAGCCCCCTGGATTTTTAACGGATGCAGTTGGGAATTACAGGGACAGTATACCTATTTATCGTGATAATTCCGGGGGAATTCCCGAAATTCAAGATATGCACATACTATTATGAATAGTGCTATCAAAACGCAAATTAGAATTAAGTATACTGTCCCCGGAATTCCTTATACCATTTTGCCGACTAATGGTCAAATGTAGACTTGACCCCTATACGCTGACCCATCAGCGCACAACATGTCCGTGTTCGGCTTCAGGTTGCGTAAACAGGGTTTCGAGTATTTCATTTGCCGTTTCTCCAATCATGTCAAATGTGTTCAATTTATGTCGGCCAATTTCACTGACAACAGCATTCAGGTTCTTAAATCCAAGGAATAATTAGGGACACTCCCCTAATTCTTTGTTGGCCATACTATCTCTTCCATGAAAATAGGGAAATGTCCCTAATTGCTCCATGTTAGCTTATTCGCTGGATGTTCTCGCAGTTGAAGCGGCTTCATGTATGCCACTAAGACAACGCCTTCCTTGCGACAGGCCTCTTCGCTAAGTTGGAGCTCTTCCAACTGCGCTGGAACCAAACATGCCGGTACGAGGAGTCGGCAAAGATGTAGCCTTTCGTGTCCGCTCGATGCAAGCGGAACAGCTCGATAGGTCATGATGTGGCAATGCAATCTACTTTCAAGTTCGGCACGCATTTCAGCGATAGCACCGTTGGGCACATAGAGCGTGGTAGTATCGATGCTTCGGAGCAGGTCAAGCGGAAGTTGCGTGAGGAACGGTAGAGATTGGCAGAGATCTTCGAGCATAGATGAGTCTGAGTCTATCAGTGGGCTCATGTTCATTTCCCTTATTTGGGCTAACGTGAAGCTAAGACGCGGGAAATGCGCCAGCATTTACCCGTCGTGCTTCAGCGATTGGTTATGTGGGGTTCATTTCAAATATTATCAAATAACTTCGGCCTAGTAGACAACATTACTATGCTCATGATGAAGCAATATACAATTGGTATGCCTATTCATGGTAATCGTCAATATAAAAATAGGGAAGTGTCCCTATTTGTCCCAAACTCACCGCATCAGCGCTGCGGCGCTTCTCGCCGTCTGGTGAATGCTTTTGTTCGATATTCAGTTTCTTTTTCAAATACCAATAGTTGTTGGGGAGACATAAATTGTTGAGCATAAGGCAGGTACTGCATGATTTTTTCTACGGAATTGACCGACTCCGCAAGTTTCTTTAGGTCAATTCTTTTTAAAGCATCAATATTTATTGGCCGCTTTGCGTCAAAAAAAACTAATGATTTTAAGAAATTTATAGACGCTTCTGAATTTAATAAATCAGCGACAAATACAGCTTCTTCTTCTGACTCGCAAGGGATGAAATAACAAGTATCGTCTACCATTATTGGCTTCCCTTTGATATTGCCAATAGCTGAAAAAGAAATATTTTTGTAGAGGCCAGATATTGCCACTTTCCAAGGAGTAAAACTGTAATTCCCAATACCAAAAACTGAAAATCTATCTCTTTTTTTATAAATAATGCTTTTGCGGTTATCTAAAATCTTAGAATGTTTTTCTAAATAATTCCAAGTCATTGGGGCATTGTTTTTTATTTCGTCAGTGCTGTCCCCTACATTATGTTGCGTAACGATTACGAATTTCCGAGGTGCCAGTCGTCTATTCCCTAAGTCGGAAGATTTTAACAGAGGATATATGTAGTTATCTTCTATGTCAACGATTTCATGGAGTCCATTTACTAAATTCCCGTTTTTTAACGTTAGCTCCATCACTTTTGCCGCATCGTGCTTTATCCCTGAGCGCCAAGTATAATAACTTAGGCCTTCAATATGATGATATCTTTGGTAATCATCTATGTTTGCAATGAGTTCTTTGCCTTGCAAACCAAAGCGTGAGATTTTTTTGTCGTATGACAAATCTTCATAAATTGTGGCATCAGTAGTTTTTTTATCTGGGGAAATAAATGTGACTAAAAGGCAAGCATCTACTGAAACGTTAAAATGTTTTTTTGCATCAATTAAGTGCATGGAAGAATTGGATAAATTCCAACCGCAATTCCAAGCATGTTTTAAGACTTTTCTTGCTGTGGCAGTCTTGCACAACATAGCCAAGCAAGAATAGCTATGTTGAAGGTTTTCAAGCAGCTTTATTAGCATCCACTCAGCAATGTCGAAATTTGCTTTTCCTGTTTTTGCTGCAAAACCACCTAAACCCTGAAAGTTAGATTTTTGAGGTAAATTGCTACCGTTGAGAACACCTAACACAGCATTCGTAACCCATGGAGGATTCCCGACTATTAATACATTAGATTTTTTGTAGGATAGGAAAAAATCTTTCCAGTTTTTCTGGAAAAAATCGGCTACTTCAAAGTGACATTCTACTTGGCCATTTATGTGCTTATTGCATTTTTCGATATATTGAGGATTTACATCGAACCCATAATAAGAGCAATCTGCTCCCCAAACAGATTTGCATGATTGAACAAAGCTCCCTAAGCCACATGTTGGTTCGATAATAATGTTTGGTGTTGGAAAAATTGTTTTGATAAAATTTGAAACATCATCGGTAAGTTTAATTGGTGTTTGGAAATCACCAAATTCTATTTTTTGTTCTTTTGCCATTAATATACCTTATTTATTCCTTCCACATTGCCAGCCTCTTGAATTACTCTGCTGTATTGCAACCTCCACTGGAGGGCGTTTGAAATAGTCAAATATCCAAGTTCGGGCGGATTTTGCAATATTTCTTCGGCTATTTTTTGTGCTTGAATTTCGTCGACTGGTAGTAAACGCTCTTCAAAGAAAGCTAATATATCATCTTGGTTCCCATTGTTCTCGATGATTTTCCGTAACCCTGAAGTTGTCTGAAAATCTGCAGTTCGATGTTTCTCCACGAAAACTGTGTGATGTATCTTCAATCTACCTGTTTTTTCTTTATTATCATCGATTTTCTCGTAAACAAAAACTAGCAATGCGTATCCAAGACCGTATATTTTTTGTTTTGCGTGTTTGAAAGGACATGATGACTGAGGTTGCTTTATGCTTGTTACTTTAAGATCAACTCCAAGTTCTGGAAAATCAATACCTTTGGCAGAAGAGCCTTCAACATATTCATATTTTTCATGGAGATATTTTTGGATTTTATGCTCTAAATATGTCCCAACGGCCTTACCGTCTGTGACACCATATAAACTCGGCTCATCGTGAGAAGATTCCGTTATGGCAAATTTTTGGGCTTCTGTCTGAAGAAGTTTGATTGTTAAATTTCTTTTGGGCATTGTGTTGTAATTTCCTTTTTTGTGTTATCGAACAATTTATTAAGCGGAAAAATATCCGTATCTTCCAATATACCCCGATATTGCGGAGTAAATTCTTTATTGACGCTTTCCGCAATATCAGTATAATTAGCGTTTACAGAATAAATATTTTAACAGGTTGAGGGAATTATGGGAAATAAAGGGGAATATGTCAAGGATAATTCGGGACATAAGCAAAAGAAATTATTGGATGTTGCAAGAAGAGAACAAGGCGTCAAAAGAGTAAAAAGCCCACTGGATTTTTAACGGATGCAGTTGGCCAGGATTTATAAGAAAGGCGGGACAGCAGCCTGGATAAATTATCATCAAGTTTTAACATATTAAAGAAGAGTTTTCCTGACTATGAGGACCGTCCGGAGCAGCGCGAGATGGCAGGCGAAGTCCTGCGTTGCCTCAAGAAGAAAAAGAATCTACTCATTGAGGCGGGGACAGGTGTCGGCAAATCGTTTGCCTATCTTATCCCGGCGGTGCTTTCGCAAGAAAAAACAGTAGTATCCACTTCATCGCTGGCCCTTCAGGATCAGCTTGTAAAGAAGGATCTTGTTTTTCTTAAGAAGGCTCTTCCTCAGAAGTTTTCTTTCGGGATACTCAAGGGAAAGAATAACTATCTCTGCCTGAAACGGGAAAAAGAATATGCGGGGGCGGGCGGGGCATATGAAAAGTTTCTCAAATGGCTGGCAAAGACCGGGACAGGCGAAAAAACCGAGCTTTCATTCATTCCTAAATTCTGGCCTGAGGTCTGCGGAGATTCACAGGATTGTAACGGCAGAATGTGCCCCTTCTACAACACGTGTTTTTATTACCGGCATTATCGAAAACTCCACAATAAGGATATACTGGTAGTCAATCATCACCTCCTCATCTATGACCTACTTTCGGATTTCAATGTCCTTCCCTTTCACAAGCAGTTAATTATTGATGAGGCCTCCGATATTGAGGATGTTATCTCCAGTGTCTTAGGCAGCAGCCTGACTTATTCAAGGACTATGTGGCTGCTTTACAGGCTGAAAGGATTGAAGATAATCGTTGATCACCTTTTTGCCGAGGTGGAATCATTCTTTAAAAAGGCAGATGTACCATCGCAGCCGGTCTTTCCAATTCCCGATCCCGTCATAGAAAGGCTGAAGAGCTTGAGAAAGAAACTGGCGCTGGAGAAAACTCTTTCAACGCTGGAAAAGCAGAGGAAATCGGTGGCTGATGATGAGTTCAAAGACAAAATAGAAACAGCCATAGATTATGTAAAGTCATTTACCGCGGATATAGATGACTTTATAGGACAAGATGATGCAGACAGGGTTTATTATGTAGCGGGAAATGGCGATGCCCTGGAGTTTAAAAGCAACCTTGTGGAATCCCGGAGTGCCTTCAGAGTACTGATAGACATTTATGACAGCACGATTATGACATCGGCTACTTTGACATCAGCGGGAAAGTTTGCTTTTTTAAAGAAGAGGCTGGACATCGAAGATTTTGAAGAAAAGATTGTCGGCTCGCCATTTGATTACAGAAGGCAGTCTCTCCTCTATATTGACAAAGACCTGCCGGGACCGGATAGAGGAAATGATGAGATATTTCAGCAGGAGAGCCTCGAGGTAATAGAGGGTCTTGTCGATGCATCCCGTGGCAGGGCATTGGTGTTATTTACATCTTACAAACATCTTAATTTTGTTGCAAAAAGTACCAGGATATTCCACCCCTTCAAATCCCAGGGGGATATGCCCCCCGCAAAACTTATTAAGTGGTTTAAAAATACTCCTAATTCAGTACTCCTGGCAACGGCTACTTTCTGGCAGGGGGTTGATATAAAGGGGGACGATTTGAGTCTTGTGATTATTGCGAAGCTTCCCTTCAGCTCACCGGGAGATCCGGTATATCAGGAAAGATGCAGGAGACTGGGAAACAGATGGTTTAACGACCTTGCCCTCCCGTCTGCTATTCTGTCATTAAGGCAGGGTTTTGGACGGCTCATCAGAGGGCGTAACGAATATGGCGTGGTTGCCATGCTTGATACACGGCTCGTTACTCGTTCATACGGCAGGACTATCGTCTCCTCATTGCCGGAGATAAATATCGTCCACAGTGTTGAAGATGTGAAAACTTTTTTTGACTCCATTCCCACAACAAAGGCACAGACTGCCAAACAGAAAATAGATTCCGCAGATGTCAAAGGCGTTGGCATTAATTAAAACCTTTACCGGAACGTATTTTCGCAATATTTTTCTTGCCAAAACCGTATAAAACTCGTAATAATATTAAGATTGAGAGTGTAGTCATCAAATCTTTTACCTGTCAATAAAGGGGGAACGGCATCATGAAAAGTTTTTCATACATCGGTTTTATAACCCTGCTTGCAATTTCTTTGTCCGTAGGATGCGCAACCACTCAGGAAATCAAAGGCTCAATAACCTCAAAGGTGAGCTCAATCACGTCTGACGTGGACCAGAATCTATTTGCCAAGGTTCCTGAAGATAAAAAAGCGGAGGTCAAAAAGGCCGAGTTTGACCTTAAGGTTTCAGAAGAAAAAGTTAAACTCGCCGAACTTAAAAAGGAACTCTCTTCAACTCAGGAAAAATATGCAGGATATGAACAGGATCAGGCCCAAAAGTACCGCCAAGAGGCCGCGATTGCCTTGGATATAGCAAAGACGGAGGCAATAGACGAGTCGGGTTTGGGTAAAAAGGATGATAACATTAAGGCCATAGCAGATCTAAAGTCTAAAAAACTCAGAATGAAAGCCGACAGGGTCAACGTCGAGGGAAAGCTTTCCACCACCAAACTGCGGATCAGCAGCCTGACCGAACAAATAAAGGCGCAGGAAGAAAAGATCAAAGGTATGGAGTCACCTGAAAAGAAAGCTGAAGAAAAACCTGTGACCACAACCATAGACGAAAAGGAACAACAAAAGTAAAATTGCACAGCTCGGCAATAGGTGGGGAAGACCCCACGTTCGAAAAAGCAAAGCAGAAGGCCTTCCGCCTCCTTTCCGTTAGGGGAAGGAGTACAAAGGAGATACGGTCAAAACTCAAAGAAAGGGGTTTTGAAGAATCCATTGTAGAAAAGGTCATCGTCAGGCTTCTTGAACTCAACTATTTAGACGATAAATCTTTCGCGGAACAATGGGCCCTCAATCTGGCTGTAAACAGGCTCTACGGAAACAGAAGGATTGAAATGAGCCTTCTGGAAAAGGGGATTGGAAGGAAGCTGATTGAACTATCTATCGCGCTTGTTCGTGAAGAAAGAAGCGAAAAAGAGGCGATAAACATACTTATAGAGAAAAAGGTGAAAGACAAAAAGGTTTCCGAACTCGACGAAAAAGAAAAACGGAGACTGGCTCAAAACCTTATGGGAAGAGGGTTCCAGGCAGGATTGATTTTTGAGGCGTTAGGAAGAACAGAGGAGGAATTTATAAATGACGGGAAGTGAAATCAGGGAAAAGTTCTTAAAATACTTCGAGGAAAGGGGACATACAGTGGTGGCAAGCTCATCCCTTGTCCCGAAAGAGGACCCGACTCTCCTGTTTACCAATTCAGGCATGGTTCAGTTTAAATACTGCTTCCTGGGAGAGGAAGACCGGGGCTACACAAGGGCCGCTTCCTCCCAGAAATGTGTCAGGGCGGGAGGCAAACATAACGATCTGGAAAATGTGGGCTATACTGCCCGTCATCACACCTTTTTTGAGATGCTGGGAAACTTTTCCTTCGGCGATTATTTTAAAGATGAAGCCATTACATGGGGATGGGAATTCCTCACAGAGACAATGGGAATCCCAAAAGAAAAACTATGGATATCAATTTACGAAGATGATGATGAAGCCTTCGAGATATGGAACAAAAAGATGGGAATACCTGCGGAAAGAATTGTCCGCATGGGAGAGAAAGACAACTTCTGGATGATGGGCGAAACCGGCCCCTGCGGTCCCTGCTCCGAGATCATGTATGACCAGGGTGAAGGAGTGGGTTGCGGGCGGCCTGAGTGCAACATAGAATGTGAATGCGACCGCTATCTTGAAATCTGGAATCTTGTCTTTACCCAGTTCGACAGGGACGAATCAGGTAACCTGAATCCGCTACCAAACCCGAATATTGATACGGGAATGGGCCTGGAGCGCTTAGCGACGGTGATGCAGGGAGTGAGCAGTAACTACGATTCTGATTTTTTCACAGAAATCATCGGTTCTATCGAGAAAATCAGCGGGAAGAAGTACAAGGAAAATGAGGATCATGACACGTCCATCCGGGTAATAGCCGACCACAGCCGGGCAATCACTTTTCTGATGGGTGACGGCGTTCTCCCAAGTAATGAGGGGAGGGGCTATGTCCTGAGGAGGATATTGAGAAGGGCTGCACGCCATGGAAAACTGCTCAACATAAGCAAACCTTTTCTGCACGAGGTGGTACCGGTAGTCATTAATGTCATGAAAGAAGCCTATCCTGACCTTGTTGATAAAGAATCATTTATCAGGAAAGTTGTCATAAACGAGGAAGAACGTTTTATAGAGACTCTCGATACCGGTCTGAAGATATTGAATGAAGAAGTAAAATCACTCAAAACTGCCGGTAAAAATATTGTCCCCGGTGACGTTGTCTTCAAACTCTATGACACCTTCGGGTTTCCGGTCGATCTGACGGAAGACATCATCAGAAAGGACAATTTCTCACTGGATATGGAAGGGTTCGAAAAGGCTATGGAGGCCCAAAGGGAGCTGGCCAGGGAATCGTGGAAGGGAAGTGGTGGAGAAGCCGTATTAGAAATTTACAAAAAACTGTCCATGCAGGGCATCACCACTGAATTCACAGGATATGAGGGAACAACGGAAACAAGTTCCCGTATCTCTGCTATCCTTAAAAATGATGAAGAGGTCGACTATTTAGAGGAAGGGGGAAACGCTGAAATCTTCGTTGAGCAAACCCCGTTTTATGGAGAAACTGGAGGACAGGTCGGGGATACCGGAATCATCGAAGGAGAAGGTTTTCTCTTTGAAGTCTGGGACACACAAAGGCCTCTTGATGATCTCTTTACACATATTGGAAAGCTTAAAAAAGGACAGATTAAGGTCGGGGATGCCGTAGATCTTAAAGTAGATAGTGAAGAAAGAAGGGCAATAGAGGCACACCATTCCGGCACACACGTCCTGCAGGCAGCTTTAAAAGAAGTTCTCGGGGACCATGTCAAACAGTCAGGGTCTCTTGTAACGCCGGAGAGGTTCCGGTTTGACTTTTCTCACTTTTCCAAAATCGACGATGAAGAGATGGAAAGGGTAGAAACCATAGCCAATAAATATATCAGAGAAAACGCCTCGGTCACCACCAAGGTGCTGCCAAGAGATGAGGCGATGAAAACGGGTGCAACGGCCGTCTTTGACGAAAAATACGGTGAGAATGTAAGGCTTGTTAAAATGGGCGATTTCAGCATGGAGCTGTGCGGTGGAACGCATGTCACCAAAACCGGTGATATCGGGCTCCTCAAGGTTATCCATGAATCGGCAGTAGCGGCCGGTATAAGGAGAATCGAGGCGGTAACGGGGGGGGAATCTCTGAAATACCTGAGAGAAACCGAGAAAGAGTTGAAAAAATCAGCCTCTCTTTTAAAAGCCAATCCCATGGAACTCGCTGAAAGGGTCGAGAAGCTCCAGAAACACCAGAAAGATCTTGAAAGGGAAATTGATTTACTAAAAGGTAAATTGGCAGCCAGGGGTTCGTCCGACCTTCTCAGTCAGGCCGAGGAAATAAAGGGAATCAAAGTACTTACAACCATGGTTGATGCGCCGGATGTGAAAACCCTGCGGGATTTCGGGGATAAGCTGAGAGACAAAATCCAATCAGGAGTAATACTGATCGGCAGTAAAGCAGATGGTAAGGCAATGTTGCTCTGTATGGTCACAAAAGACCTTACCGACAAATATAACGCCGGTAAAATCGTAAAAGAGATTGCACCGATTGTGGGAGGAACCGGCGGTGGACGCCCTGATATGGCCCAGGCAGGAGGATCAAACCCTGAGAATTTAGGACAGGCTTTGAACAGGCTGAAGGAAATTCTATAAGTTTTCAGAGATTAAATTTGATGCTTTCGTAAAAAGTCGAATTTCTACCCTTTTGTCATTCCCGCGAAAGCGGGAATCCAGTAAATTCGATCTGTCATAGATTCCCGCTTTCGCGGGAGTGACGTACAAAATGACTTTTTACGAAACTGTTAAATTTTACATTAGCTAAAACCCCATTACCTGTTTTTTAAAAGGGGAACCCAAGCAGGATTTTTTAAAAGTGGTATTTCATGATAGGTATTTTTGACTCCGGTTTCGGCGGTTTGACGGTACTTAAAAGTATCGTGCAGGAACTTCCCGAATATGATTATCTGTATTTAGGTGACAATGCAAGAGTACCTTATGGAGGCCGTTCCGAGAAGATAATATATAAGTTTACAAGGCAGGCGGTCGCCTTCCTTTTCAAGCAGGGATGCCCTCTGATTATTATCGCCTGCAATACTTCATCTGCCAAGGCACTGCGGAGAATTCAACAGGAATACCTGCCTGAAACATATCCGGAAAGAAGAGTCCTCGGGGTCGTCCGGCCGAGTGCTGAAGAAATCGTAACAATAACCTCAACCAACAAGGTGGGGTTACTGGCAACTGAGAGGGTCGTCTCATCAAGGGCTTACATTAAAGAAATCAAAAAGTTAAATCCGTCAATTGAAATATTTCAGCAGGCCTGTCCTCTTCTGGTACCGATCGTGGAAGCAGGGGAACGCGACTGGGAGGGAACTGATCTGATTGTTAAAAAGTATCTGAGGGGGCTATTTAATCAGAATGGCGACATCGACACCCTCCTCCTTGCCTGTACCCATTATCCGATACTTTATCCAATTTTTGAAAGGAATATTCCATCAAACGTAAAGATCCTCGAACAGGGTCCCCTTGTGGCAAAAAGCCTTAAAGACTATTTTCTGAGACATCCCGAGATCGTGAAGAAGCTCACCACGGAAGCAACACAAACCCTGCTTACAACCGATCTTTCCGAAAGGTTTGACCGTATAGGTCGTGTCTTTTACGGAGAACCGATACACTCGAGACTTGTCTCCTTAGAGCTTGACTGAAAAAAATTATTGTGTTATTTCACAGACGCTTTTGAACCACCCTTAAAATAACCAAAAGGATCATTCTTATGATAAATTTCACCCATCTTGACGAAAAAGGCAGAGCTAAGATGGTCGATGTTACCGCCAAGGAATCGACTGTGCGGGAGGCAGTAGCCCAGGGAAAAGTATTGATGAACCTGAATACTGTAACAGCTATTGAACAGGGGGAGATGCCGAAGGGTGACGTGTTCGGTGTTGCAAGGATCGCGGGAATAATGGCCGCCAAAAAGACAAGTGATATTATTCCCATGTGTCACCCCCTCGAACTAACGGGAATAAATATTGACTTTTCAAGTAATATTGAAAAAGGCGAGATAACCATAAAGGCAAATGTTAAGACTGTGGGAAAGACAGGTGTGGAGATGGAGGCCATGACGGCCGTGAGTGCGGCAGCCCTGGCAATTTACGATATGTGCAAATCCGCGGACCGTGGGATAATACTGTCTGATATAAAATTAATAACAAAGAGTGGCGGTAAGAGCGGAACCTTTGTAAGAAAAGAGTAATGGGCATAGGCTAAAATATGGCAACCAGTATATACAAAATCGGGATAGGATTATTAATTCCCCTCGCTATAGATGTATTTTTCCTCTTTATACTCCTTTCGATTTCCCTGTTCGTCAGTGGTTCTCCTACAGAAAGAATTGTTCTGTTTATTATATTCATACCACTTCTATATATATTCCTTGAATCGATTTCTCGTAACGTGATCATAGAAAACAACGGCATAGAAATAAAAAAACTGTTCAGGAAGAAAGTGCTCGACTGGGGAGATATTACCAGCGTCGGCACCGTTATTATGCAAAAAAGGGCATATCTTCTATTAACCACAACAAAGGGATTTCAAACGCTGTCCAATTCTTACGAAAATTTTACCGCTCTGGTTCAGAATATTGTTGATAATGTCGATAAAGACAAGGTAGAGGAAGAGGTTCAAACTCTGATTGAATATCCGATAAAAAAGATTTCGAATCTTATTGCAGCCTGGGTTCTAGTTATTATACTTTCAGGAACTATTTACATAAAGCTGACTCACCTCCAATAAAAGTGGTTACCTTGTAATCACAGATGTCTGAATGCCAATTTATGATGAAGAAAGGAACGGTCTCTGTCATGGATGTACAAAAATCTAATAGAATGGTTATGGATGGGGCAGCTCAAACATCATTATTTCCAGTTGTAGAAGATATCATCGAGGGAAAATTAGAAGCCATTGTCACACTGCTCTGTTCGACAGACAGAGAAAAGAGCAGATTATATGAGGAAATATTATCGATATTTGAAAGTAGCTTAATCAAGATTGCCTTAAAACGTTCTAATAATGTTAAGACTGCCGCCGCGGATTTTCTCGGGATAAATAGAAACACCCTCCATAAAAAGATGGGCAAACTCGGAATTAACCTTGAACGAGAATGAAGTAAGCGCCTATCGGCACTCAGGTGCCAACAAAATCTTATTCAAAAACTGCCCTGTTATGGAATCTTTCATGCCTGCCACTTCCTCGGGGGTACCGGAAGCAACGATTCTCCCTCCTTTTTCTCCACCTTCAGGACCAAGATCAATTACATAATCGGCAGATTTTATCACATCCAGGTTGTGTTCAATTACTACAACAGTATTTCCCATATCCACCAGTCTCATTAAGACATCAAGAAGCTTCTGAATATCCGCAAAGTGAAGGCCTATCGTAGGTTCATCAAGAATATAAAGGGTGTTTGCAGTAGCTCGTTTACCCAATTCTCTTGCCAGTTTTATCCTCTGTGCCTCTCCACCTGAAAGAGTCGTCGCAGATTGGCCTAATTTTATGTATCCCATGCCCACATCGAAAAGGAGCTGCAGTTTCGATTTTATCGCCGGAATACTGTCAAAAAATGAAAGTGCTTGATTGACTGTCATATCCAGAATCTCTGCTATATTTTTCCCCCTGTATTTAATTTCCAGAGTATCATTGTTGAATCTCTTCCCATGACACACATCACAGGTCACATAAACATCCGGCAAAAAATGCATCTCCACTCTTATCAGGCCATTCCCATGGCAGGATTCACATCTTCCACCCTTGACATTAAAACTGAATCTGCCCGGTTTATACCCCCTGATACGTGATTCAGAAAGCCTTACAAAAAGCTCCCTGATATGTGTAAATACTCCTGTATAGGTGGCCGGATTTGATCGCGGGGTACGTCCTATCGGCTGCTGGTTCATGACGATAACTCTTTCGACACCACCAAGGGTTCCTATCCGTCTCAACTTCCCCACCCTGCCCCTGTATCTGTACAGCCTGCGAGCAAGTACCTTATAAAGAGTTTCGATGACCATTGTGCTCTTTCCCGAACCGGACACACCTGTCACACATGTAAAAACCCTCACCGGAATCTTTATGTCGATATCCTTCAGGTTATTTTGATGAGCACCTTCCAGAATTATAAATTCATCAGGGACCTGTCTTCGCCGATCGGGTACCGGAATGGATAACTTCCCTGAAAGATATTTACCCGTCAGGGATCGTTCACTCTTGTAAATTTCTCCAGGTTTACCTTGAAAAACAACCTCACCCCCATTTAATCCCGCACCCGGCCCCATATCAACAATACAATCGGATGACATTATCATCTCAGCATCGTGTTCCACCACTAAAACTGTATTCCCCATATCGCGCAGATGCTTGAGGGTAGAAATAAGTCTGATGTTATCCCTCTGGTGCAGACCGACTGTCGGTTCATCCAATACATAAAGAACTCCTACCAGCCCGGAACCTATCTGCGTTGCAAGTTTGATACGCTGCCACTCACCACCGGAGAGGGTGCCCGAAGACCTGGCCAGATTGATATAATCCATTCCTACATCGAGGAGAAATCGAAGTCTTTCCTTTATCTCCTTCACTATCCTTTCAGATACAACCATATTCTGGTCCGACAGAGAAAGCGTTTCAAAAAATCTCATGCACTCCCCGATCGACATCTGACACACTTCATATATATTTTTACCCACTACAGTTACAGAAAGACTCTCTTCTTTGAGTCTATGACCCCGGCAGGTCGGACATTCCCTTACATTAAGATACCTCGCCAATCCCATCCTTACTTCATTGGAATTTGTTTCCTTGTACCGCCGGTCAAGATTGTTGATCACACCTTCAAACGGCTTGGTATAAAAATACCGTCTGCCGCCCCTGTCAAAATGGAATTTAATCTCTTCATCTCCTGAACCGTACAGAAGGACAGTTCTGATCCTTTCCGGCAATTTATTAAATGGAATGTTAATATCAAAGTTATAGTGTTTGGAAAGGGCTTCCAGCATCTGATAAAAGTTAAGGGAATTCCTGTTTTCCCAGGGGACGATAGCACCCTCCCTTATGGAAAGTCCCGGATCAGGCACAACCAGCTCCTCATCAAAATACATCCGTGTCCCCAGACCACCACAGTCAGAGCAGGCACCGTAAGGACTATTGAACGAAAACATCCGCGGTGTCATCTCAACAATGCTGACGCCGCAATCCTGACAGACATATCCTTCACTAAAGATAATATCCTTACCCCCGTCAGTAGTAATACTCACAAGTCCCTCAGACAGGCCCATGGCAATTTCGAGAGAATCCCTCAATCTTTTCCTTATTCCCTCTTTCATGATAAGTCTGTCAATCACAACATCGATACTGTGGCGCTTATTTTTATCCAGTTCAATATCTTCGGCAAGTTCCAGTGTCCTTCCATCAATCCTGACCCGAACAAAACCGTCCTTGCGCAATTTCTTCAATTCTTTCTGAAATTCACCCTTCTTTCCCCTGACAATCGGCGACATAATATTTATTTTTGTCTTTTCGGGAAATACCAGTACATTATCGAGTATTACATCGACGGTTTCAGATTTAATCTCCCGTCCACATTTATAACAGTGGGGCACTCCTATCCGTGCATATAAAAGGCGGAGGTAATCGTATATCTCGGTTACTGTTCCAACCGTCGAACGGGGGTTCTGACTTACTGTTCTTTGTTCAATAGCTATGGCGGGGGACAAACCCTCTATCAATTCAACCTCGGGCTTATCCAGCTGACCGATGAACTGGCGTGCATAGGTAGAAAGTGATTCCACATATCGTCTCTGTCCTTCGGCATAAATCGTATCGAAAGCCAGAGACGATTTGCCGGAACCGCTGACACCGGTTATCACTACAAGTTCATCTCTGGGAATGCTTATATTTATATTTTTCAGGTTGTGCTGACGAGCACCCCTTATCTTTATATATTTCAAAGCCTTATATCTATATAGGATTTTTTTCTCAGTTCTTCGAGCCACTCATAAAACTTCTTTTCAATCTTGACCTTACCTATCCTATCTTTAATTTCCTCACGTACTGACTGGAACGATTTTATCCCTGCACCCTTCCTGTCCGTAACCTTTATAATATGAAAACCTATGGGAGATTCGATAACATCACTTATCTGACCATTCGCTAAGGCAAAGGCCTCTTCGTCCACCTCCGGAAGAATCATCCCTTTCTCGACAAAACCGAGGTCGCCACCGATTTTTGCGGCAGGCCCCTGGGAATACTCGCTTGCCAACAATTCAAACGATTTTCCTTCTTCCAATTGCTTATGTATCGTTTTAGCCTTCGCTTTCAGTTGCTGCTTATTTTCCTTGCTGCAATCTTTGGGTAAAATGATAAGTATCTGTTTTATTCTAACTGCCTCTTCTCCTTCATAATCCTTTCGGTGCTCACTATAATAATCGCCTATCTCCTCATCGGTAACGGAAACTTTTGATTTTATATTTCTTCCAACCAGTCTCATCTTCATCAGGTGTTCTTTAACTTCTTCTTTATACATCTCGAAGTTGCTTCCCTCTTTAGCCAGAGTCTTTATGAAATCTTCCATCTTGATATTTCTTCTAGAAAACATATCACCGATGGTTTCCATAACATCTTCCTCTTTCACAACAATTCCCAGTTTCTTTCCCTCTTGCGTTACCAGGGTTTCATCAATCATCTTGTTCAACATTGCCAGCCTGGCCTCTGCGATAATCTTTTCCCTGCTTTCTCCTTTTCCGGATTCCTCTATCTTTTTCAAATGGGGTTCAAGGTCACTGTCCAATTCAAAGAGGGTTATAACTTCATCATTCACAACAGCAACGATCCTATCTACAATTTTAGCATTTAGCGGATTGGATAGAAATATCGCCACAAAACAGGCAAATACAGCCATTTTCAATACTTTCATAAACACCTGCCAATTTAAGTTTTAAGTGACTAAAGTGAGCTAAAGTGCCTAAAGTTAAGGTTGATGCACTCGTGAAAAGTCTCCAAATGTGTCATTTGTCATCCTGAACTCGTTTCAGGATCTCACTTGTTTCAGCATC
>CAZYTP010000056.1:0-17755 GCA_964650385.1 uncultured Syntrophales bacterium
TTGACGAACGCGGCAGATTCAGGCCATTCAACTGGTAAACAGCCATGGTTAATCCGCTGCAATCGAACCCTTCTTCTACTGAAGAACATCCCCATCGATAAGGGAGACCGATAAAGTTCCTGGCTGTTTCTACCAGCTTTTTCCTGAGATAGCTGCTGGCATATTTTCGCTTTTTTAATACTGTATAGTCGCCGGGACTGATGATGTAATACTCATCTATAATTCCAGCTGCACGGAGACTTTCAGCTTTTTTGCGGGCTGCCTGTCTTGAGGGGAAATTACCGAAACGAACCTTGTAGAGTCCTGCTTTGTGAACAAAATAATAGGCATTTAATTCACTATTGTCTAAGGCTTTGGTAAGCCGTACAGCATTGTTCAGATTTGAAAAGGCGCCTATCTGAATAGAATAGCCCATGCGGGCCAGTCCCGTTTTCGGTATTTCCGGGCGCAAGCTAGGATGGACAAAAGATTTTCCTCCGCAACCTGCTACTAAAAAGATTAATGACAGGGCAACCCCAAGATGCCCCCATTGTAACGTACGCTTTTCCTTTAGCAACATTTTTCTTGTTCTTTTTCTTTGTGCCTCGTAACTACTCATACCTGAGTGGTTACCATAACACACCAGCACTGTACTTTATACCCTCATAATACCATCACAGCGCTTATAAAGAAAACCTCATTTCACCAAAATTTGTATTGTATTCTTGACAAGTTCGCAAAAAGTCCTTTTTTGTCACCCTGAATTTATTTCAGGGTCTCTAACTTACTGAAATAAATAGATGCTGAAACAAGTTCAGCATGACAAATGGTGCAGTTTATGACTTTTCACAAGACTATAATTCTTGGAATATAAAAAATTTTCTGTTATATTTCCGTTAAAGTAGATGCGTTGCTGAGGAAATGATAATAGTGAATATGAGACGCGACTATCTGGAAGAGATACGAGATTATAATGTCCGTCAGGCATGGCCCGTAGCTGAAAAAGCAGCACTTCTGGTAATTGACGTGCAGGAATACTTTCGGACGATGGTTGAACCGATTAAGGAAAACCTTCTTGCCCTGGTTGAAACAGGGAGGGAAAAAGGTGTGAAAATCTTTTTTACCCGTCACGGTCATTCCGACCCCGCCAGAGATGGGGGTATGTTAGGAAAGTGGTGGGGAGACTTGATTGAATACGGATCACCGGGATGGGAATTGATCGGGGAACTCAATCCCTCGGAAAATGAAACGGTTATAGACAAAAATCGCTACAGTGCTTTTTTCAAAACAGATCTGGATGATCGATTGCGCGGTTTGGGCATTGAGGATCTGATAATATGTGGTGTCATGACAAATTGCTGCTGCGAAACTACTGCCCGCGATGCCTTTGTCCGCGATTACCGGGTTTTCTTCGCGGCCGACGCCACGGCTACTGCCAATCGGGAACTCCACGTCGCATCGCTTAAAAACCTTGCCTTCGGTTTTGCGCATATCGTTAATACTGAACAGATATGCCGGCACTTTGAGAAAGGTAGCGTGTCGTAAAAAATCGTGTTTCCATCTCCCTAATGTCCTGTTTTTTCCAGCCAGTGCATGGCCATGAAGAGCCCGCAAATGGACTTGCTATCCTGGATTTCTCCCCGGTGAATCATTTCCATTGCATCGTCAAATTTGATTTCATGAACATCGAGCATTTCATCTTTGTCAAGATTTTGTCTGGCAGGTACAAGGTCATTGGCGAGGAAGATATGAATCCGTTCATCCGAATACCCGGGTACTGATATAATTTCCCCCAATTTTTGCCACTGGTTAGCTGAATAACCTGTTTCTTCGATCAATTCTCTTTTTGCACATTCGATAGGTGGTTCATCGTGGTCGAGGGTCCCGGCGGGAATTTCCCAGATGTAATTGCCTATCGCGTGACGGTATTGCTTGATCAGTATAATGGTGTTCTTATCGGATAGTGGAATTATCGCCGATGCACCGGGATGACGTATAATGTCCATATCGGAAGACACCCCGTTGGCTAAGGTAATGTTTTCTTTTACTATTTTAAAGATTCTGCCTTGATGTATAGTGACACTTTTGTTGACCTTTGCGGACATATCGTACTCCTTTAATCCTTCTTATCGGTAAGAACATATTGCAGATTTGAACTTTAGGCAAGGGGAAAAGAAGCGGGTCAACTTTTGAAAAATCCGGGAATTCCGCATGATGGAGAAGTATCCATAAGTCATGTTTTTTGTTGCTATCAGATTGTTTAAGCAAGTATTATGGACTATATTCACAAAAATATAGAAGGAGGATAAACGATGGAAAAGCAAAAATTTATCTCCGAAAAGGATATAGCGTATCTTGAAGGTATTATGGAAAAAGAAAGAATTTCCCAGGGTATATCTAACTGTGAATTGCACTCTCACGATGAATCTTTTCATTCCCCATGTTTGCCTGAGGTAGTCCTGTGGCCCCATAGTACGGAAGAGGTAAGCCAAATAGTGCGATATGCCTTTGAAAAGGATATTCCGGTAACACCATGGGGCGCGGGGACGAGTCTCGAAGGGAATCCTATACCCGTTAAGGGTGGAATTGTTCTTGATTTTCAGGAAATGAATAAAACACTTGCCATTCGCCAGGAAGACTTTCAGGTGGATGTTCAGGCTGGTGTTATTTATAAAGAACTTAATAAAGACCTGAGTCGCCTGGGGTTATTTTTTCCTCCTGATCCGGGAGCCGCCGCGACCATAGGAGGAATGGTTGCGAACAATTCAAGTGGCATCCGTACAGTTAAATATGGTGCTACAAAAGACTGTGTCATGAGATTAGTGGTCGTAATGCCCAACGGGGATGTTTTAAAAATAGGAAACAGGGCGCGAAAAAGCTCTTCCGGGTATGACCTTGTTCACCTTTTTATCGGTTCTGAAGGAACGTTGGGAATAGTAACCGAAGCAACCCTGAAACTGGTGGGGCTGCCGGTCAATTTCATGGCTGTCAGGGCCACTTTTCCTACAATTAAGGATGCGACGAGCACGGTTTTTCAAATTATGTCTTCAGGTCTTACGCCTTCCGCAATGGAATTTCTCGATTCCGAAGTTGTTAAAGTTATAAACCAGGACCGTGAGCTTGCTATGGAAGAAAAGCCTACACTTCTCATGGAGTTCGATGGATACAGCGAAAGCGGACTCGAAGAAGAGATGAATTTTGCTGAAGATATATGTCGGGATAATAACAACTTATTTTTAGATAAAGGTCTTGGCCTGGAAGAACGGAATCGGTTATGGGAAATTCGGCACCTGGTTGTGGAATCCATAAAAAGGAGCCACCCCGGTCTTGAAATGTTAATTATGGATGTTGCGGTACCTCTTTCTCGCTACAGTGATATGGTGTTATTTATTAAGGATACGGTTCGGGATTTTAATGCCTATGTTTTCGGTCACGCGGGTGACGGCAACATACATGTAGTGATAATGGATGACCCTCAGGATGAGAAAAGATGGGATTCTGTGGAAACGGTAAATCGTGTTGTTGTCAGAAAAGCTCTTGAATTTGAGGGAACATGCACGGGAGAGCATGGAGTAGGTATAGGCAAGAGAGAGTTTATGGACCTGGAACACGGTGACAGCCTTGAAATTATGCGTAGATTGAAGAGTCAGCTCATTGATCCAACGGGAATTATGAACCCTGGGAAAATGTTTCTCTAAGAGAATATCTTTACAGTCAATACGGTTGCCCCCAAGCTGTTGAATCGATTTGGCTTGACTCTTTATTAATCATTCTATGTGAGATTTTGCCGTTTTAACGGCGAGCTCTCTGTCTTTGGTGTACATCCACCATTGTGGTTTTGTCGTGTGCGGACCTGTTTCTTTTTCCCGCCCTCGACAATAATACCAATCGCCGAATCTCTCGACAGTAGCAAACGGGTGTTGGCCGGTGCAGAGAACGCTGCATGTTCGAATCTGCTTGAAAAAAATTGTCTCTTCAGGATCTTCCTCATTTGTCAGATCATCAGGTACGACTATGTGTGAAACATCAATGCCTTCCGCTTTCTTTTCATCCAGCCATTCTGAAATCGTCATTTATCCGTTCCTCTTTTCAGTGTACCGCATCTTTATTCCGATGCGTTCTACCATACAACATTACAGCATAAAGTTTAAGTTGGTTTTTATTGGATTTAAGGCTGCTTGAGTCAATTATGCTTCATCCGGTTCTTGCATACTTGTTAAAAATGTCTTTCTTCCTGAAAGCATCAAGCTAACGATTTATCAATATACGCACTCTTTCAAACGGCAAACAATATTTCTTGGAAAATTAGTGGTGGTGGGGCTGTTTCCATTCATTGGGATTCATTCCAAAATCTGTAGCGCAAGGCTTTAGCCTTGCATTATTGTCATTCCTGACTTGATCGGGAATCTATAATACCTGCATCCTTAACCCCTAACAAGAATTCTTGAAATTCCTTGACATTCCAAGATTTTTTGTTAACCATACAAAAGTCTCAATAAAAGAATAGAAGGTGCCGTATATTAACAAACAACAAATAGTCTTTTCTTCCTAAACAAAAGAAGGACATGAAAATGGCAATAATCGCAACAAAACCCTGTTTCTTTCGAATAGAGGCGGGGTTTTTTGTTTTTTATGGCAAATGCATCTGAGGGGTATTATGCAGAAACCGTATAGTACCCTCTGATAAAGAATAGTCGTTTAATTATTCCTTTAAATACATGGGGTTATAAACTATTTAATAAAAAGTACAGGAGAGTTATACAGCGCTACTAACTGTGTTTGGTTTTTATACAGAAACTATATAAACAATGGTTAGCACAAGAAATGAAAACTGACCCACTGGAAGGTGATAAATGGAAACTTTTGCAAAGGATTTTATAACATTTCTCCAATTTTTGTTGCCTGGTTTTGTCGCTGCTTGGGTATTTTATAGTTTTACCTCATTCCCAAAGCCCTCTCAATTTGAAAGAGTTGTACAGGCGCTAATTTTTACAATTTTTGTCCAAGCCCTCGTTTACATCGTCAAAAGAGCACTTATGCTCGTTGGTGAAAAATGGCCAATTTTTGGATGGGGCTTAAATTCTGACCTAATATGGTCAATCGTCTCCGCAATATTGCTCGGAATGATTTTCGCCTATTTCACTAATAATGATAAGGTACACAAACACTTGAGGAAATGGGGCATTACTAGGCAAACCTCCTATCCCTCAGAATGGTTTGGAGCCTTTTTAAAGAACGTAACTTACGTGGTTCTTCATTTGGACGGAGAAAGACGTCTTTATGGTTGGCCAATGGAATGGCCATCAGAGCCGGAAAAAGGGCATTTTGTCCTTGTGCAAGCCTCATGGCTTACAGAAAGTGAGGAAATTCCAATTACTGAGGTAGAATCAATAATGGTTGATGTTAAAGAAGTGAAGATGGTTGAATTCATGAAAAAGACTTGGGAGGTGATAAATGAGTAAAAAAGGGTCAAATCCCCCACCGCCAAAACAGCCTAGCCGAAGAGGTATCAATGAAGGGGCAAATGTGAATCCGCCCCCGCCAAGACAAGTTAAGCCACCACCACCACCTCCTCCGCCCAAAAAGAGCTGATCAGACATGTTTTGAGCAGTACGATCTTTTTAAACTTCAGAGGTATGATGAGAAACCTTCAATTAAGAGGTTTCCGGGGCTTGATGAAAGAAAGGCTAACCTTTCTCTGCACCTGACCGGTGTTCCGCTGTCGCTGCACACCGTCAGGTGAGAAAGTCGTTAACTTCGATTGAATTACGATGGGGTTTTTATGCAAATTAAATGCGCTTGCCAAACTGTAGCGGCCATTAATGATAACTGGAGTAGCATTCTAAATCACTTTGAAGACATTAGAAAAAATTGTACAGCCTTAAAAGAGATATTTGTTCCAGAATCAGAGTGGCCAATTTTTCGAAAAATGGCACCAAGTGCTTATGATGAATCAGGTCACCGATCTATACTCTTAGGTGCCCTGAAATGGGGTGTGGAGGTTCCGGGGACACCTTACTTAATTTTTGATAAAGCCAAGGCATTTAATTGATTTTTAGCATAGAGTTGTTTAGAAAACATGAACGAAACGGGCGGCCTTTAGGCGTTGATTCTTTTATTGGAACAATGGAACTACTTTGGGGCCGATAGCTTAACCCTCAAAAACCTGGACCTAAAAAGAAAGATAAGTAAGGTGTCCCCTTAATATGTAAAAATAACCGAGAAAAAGATAAAATCGTACGGGGATATATCAAGAAATTGAGTATCGTGTCCCTTGAATTCCGCTGCCGGTGTGGACCGATCAATCATACAAAAGGGCGCCGACATGCTGGGAGTCGAGATCGGGGAGCTTCAATTTTATTAGCGAAGAATTCAAAACAATATCTGCATAATTTAGTATTGTGTCCCCCGAATTCTCCCAAATATTGAAAACCCTTGACAAATATTTTCAACTAAGTATTGTAAATATCGGATTCACTTAAATTATAGCAAACAAGATTAACCCTTTTATCACAAAGAAAGAGGGCATCATGGACTGACTATTAAAACACCCCGTTTCTCAAATGAAGATATGGAGATTTTAGTATAGAAGAAATAAAAAAGGGCGCTGCCTTATTTTTCAACAATCGGCTTTACTATTCAGTACTATTGAACTATTCCGAGGACAGTGTGCCTATTTCCCGAAGAAAAGAGACCACAACATGCATACTGTATTCTGAATTCTACATATTTACTTAATGATTGACTTATACTTAAAGTCTCCCTTAAAAGAAGGATGAAGGGCGACTATCTACAAAAAAAATTATGATTTATGAAGGGATAAAATGCTTAAGAAAATTCAAATAAAGAATTTTAAGACATGCAATAATGTTAAAATTGAAATGAAATATCCACTAATGGCAATAGTCGGTAAAAATGCTGCGGGAAAAACAAATCTTCTTACCGGAATAGATAAAGCTAGCGAATGGTGTTTATTCCGAAGTATCGCACAAAACGAGGCTAATCCTCTTCTTAAGAAAGGTTTTTCTGCTCAATTTGAGTTTAATATTAGAAAAGCTAAATGTACTTATAAATATACAATTTATGGCAGAAAAAAGCAGTATATTAAGGATTCATTAGATATAGAAATAGATAATTGTAAGATAAATGTATTTTCTAAGAAACTTAAAAACACTCTTTATGTTAATGGAATAGATGGAACAACCATTATATCACCAGATGACTCAGGGTTAAATTTTATATTAAGTACACTTTTAAGCGATGAAAAAAAATCAGGTGCGATAAAAAATATATCAAAATATAGTGGTCAGCTTTTCGAAATATTCAAATTTTTGTTTAATGTTAAGTATTATGGAGTGCAAAACCAACCCAATCTTAAATACTTTTGGGTTAAGGATTTTGACGATTGGAAAGATACTAATAAATATGATGATGATGATACTAATTTCAGTTATCAATTCTATGATTTTTATAAGAATCGATCTGAAGACTTCAAAGAATATTTATCTATATTAAAATCAATAGGACTAATAGAAGATATACAATGCCTTGAGTTGAGCCCAGGTACAGGAGAGCTTCCACTGCCGCCAGGGGAAATTTTAATCTTTTTTCACTTCAAACTTTGGGGTCAATGGATACCTTATATGTGGCTCTCTGATGGAACTAGAAGGATAGTGCGCCTTTTATTCAATCTACTTTATGACAATGCTTCTTTAATGTTGATTGAGGAACCCGAAAGTTCAATCCACTGGGGTTTGTTGTCAAAGTTATTGGCTATCCTAGAAAAGTATACTGATAATAATAAAAAAATACTAATATCAACGCACTCTGAGCAAATATTAAACAACCTAAAACCAGAACAACTTCTGTATTTATATTACGATAAAGGCATTACAAATATCAAATATATTAACAAACAATCATTGTCCCGTATTAAAAAATTCTTGGATGAAGTGGGTCCACTAGGTGAATATGCGACATCGGGTGGTTTGGAGGACGAATTGAATGACTGAACTAGATATTATAGCAGAAGATTCCTCTGATATCGAGACTTTAAAGGTTATTATAAAAAAGATAAATGTAAGAAGATTTAAATTTAAGAAATATCGAGCACGTGGCTGCGGAAGACTACGGAGAAAATGCGGGGCTATTACAACTAATTGGGTCGAATTGGGCATAACTTACATAATTATATGTCACGATTTAGACTGCAATGATACAGCAAAATATAATAAGTTATATAAGGAAATTGAAGAAAAAATATCTATTATTCATGAGAATAAAAAGGTTGTATGTATAGTTATTCCCATACAAGAAGTTGAGGCTTGGTTTTTAGCGGATGTGAGTGTATTAAATAATAAATTTGTAGGAATGAATCTAAAACAGATACCCAATCCAGAGAATGTTAACAGTCCAAAAGAATATATTGAGAAAAAATCGCGCAGATCTAATTGTAAACCAAGATATATAAATAGTATTCACAATCCCGAGATTGCTATAAATTTAGATATTGAAAAAGTGTATGAAAAATGCCCTGCTTTTCGTCCATTCTATACTTTCATCAGTAATATATCTTAAAAATCTTATAACCTAAATAAATCATTTCATTGATAATTTAATAATCTCACAAGAACAGTAAATTCAAGACAGCAATTACATATCGCACATCAAATATTCATTCTTAAACTATAGCTATCTGCTATGTACTTGATAAATGGCGTCAAATCAAAGACTAAAGACAGCCAAATCATATCGTGATCAAAATTTTTTAATTAAAAATTGCATGCAGCTTTATTGTATTTTAATCTGGGTGGACCTTTGAGATTTCTTCAATAAGGGAAGGGTAATCTCTTTTTGAGCAGATCAACCGGTGTCGACTTGTCGCCAGGTGTTTTTGGTCCGGGTTTCTTTTTAAGGATCAGGTTGGTGATGTTCAGACGGTCGCCTATGCTATCCATAACCGACTTTTCAAGGGTATCGGTATCGCTCTTGCCTTCTTTCAGGTCTTTTTGTAATCGGGAAGCGATAGCCTGTTTCAGATTATTCTGCACGTCCCCCATCTCTTTTTTTATAATGCCCTGGAACCGAGATTTTAAGGTATTCGTGAGGGAAGAGGACATAGTCATGGAAGGCTGGTCAAGGGTTCCGGCTATCGAAATGGCGATATCAAAAGGGCCTATATTTTTGAAAAGACCTGCCAGAACAGATGCTTCGGGTGCAACGGTTACTTCTGGATCCCGAATAGTCATACGTACGCGGCCATTGAGGTTTTCTCCGCTGACATGAAGGTCGGAGTTTACATTAAGGTAAGCCGATGTAAGCTGAAGGGGTGATTTTTCCGATATTACCGAATCTTCCGGCCTCAGTCTTAGTTTTTCAATATTCAGTTTGACTGAATCTTTGGCTGGCGTGTCCCGGTGGTCCAATATTCCGGAAAGAGAAACTTCTTTCGCTTTACCGCCGGCAAGGGAGCCTTTTAAATTAACAATAGCGGGTTTTCCGTAAATGGCCGGCTGTGAGGTTAGCCCTTCAAGTTTCCCGGCGAGATCGGTTACGACAAGCTTGCCCGGTTCTGCCGGTAATGCCGGTTTGGCAGAGAAAACCGCCTTTTCAAGGAGAAAATCTGGATATCTACCGGTAATGGGAAAGCGAACGTCTACACCTTTCATACGAGGAACAGTACGCGGTTTCTCTTTTTCTGCTTTCGGCTTTCCGGCGGGCATAAAGTCGTTGAGTTTCCGGTACCACGTAATCCCATAATTGACTTTTTTGGCAATATTTTTCCCGATGAGGACACAAACGAGATCCTCAGTTGAAGGGGGTTTAATATTCAATGTCGCCATGACATCTGTAAGATCTTTGTTTTTGAGTTTTCCCATCTCCTTTCGAGAGAGGGAGGACCTGAGACCCCCTATTTCAGACTGAAAATCTTTCCGGGCTGCAATGAGAGAATTTTTTGAGGTTGTTACCCTTTGCCTCAGTGCGTTGACCTTTTCAAGATAGGCGGGTATCCGGGTTATATCTTTTGGGCGTTGATCAGTAAGTTCCTGAAGAGATTTTAGATCGGCATTGAGAGATTCTTTCGAGGGTAGAGCATCGAGTCTCTTCTCCCATGACTGCCTCGTCTGTGAGATTTTTTTACGGTAATCAGAAAGGAACGCAGAAGATTTAAGATTTGCATTGCCGAGAAGATCTTTGTGTGAGCGTTTCTTTAAATCTGAAAGCGCGGCAAAATCCGGCAGCACGCATTTTTCTAATTGGCCTTTTTCAGCGGGAGTGGTGGCATCGGTAGGTTTTTTCGCTGCCGCTCGTTTCTTCTTAATAAGGCGGGCAGGCAATGCGCCGGAGGTCTTGCGGGCAGTGTTGAAGGCAAGATCCGTTATTCCCATTTTTTCTATAATGATCTTTTTTTTCAGCAAAGGTCCTGCTGCCAGGTCGAATGATACGTTTCCCGTCTCAAAGGTATTACGCATGGGCTGGTCCGGGTTTGTCACCTGGAGGTTTCGTATATCGATATGTAGCCCGAATATTTTAAATGCGAGATCGCCGATATCGACACGTGCCCCTACGATAAGACTGGCTTGTTTTTCCAGGGCCCCTTTGACAATACTGTCCAGAAAAAAGAGATTAAACGTTGTGATGAGACCAACAATAACAACAAAAGCGATAAGCCCCGACCATCGGATCATTTTCATTGTCTTACCCCTTCAAGGCACTGTAACGTGCATACCATCTGTAAAGGCTGGACGCCTTAAAAAGTTGAGTGATTTTCCACTGATTGAAACGCTCCATGAACGTTTCGCGGTACTTGATCACCATGGTCTTTCCTCCCCAGTAAACGGGGAAGAAAGCCACCAGGGAAAAGATGAGACTTCCCATCACCACGCTGTTGTTGAAGCGGGTGTAGGGGAAAAGAGGGGCATTGTAAAGAGATGTCCAGAATCCCAAGAGTATGTCTGTCTGGGTGAGAATAGAGACACCTATCAGATTAAAGAGTGGATCGAGTAAAAAAGCTAAAATGCCGAAAACACCGAAGGATAGTATGGCGGCTGCGATATTGACGCGAAAAAATAGAATGGCCAGAAGAACGAATACATTATGCGGGCTTGAAAGTGGTGTGAGACCCAGTATCATCCCCAGGCTAAAACCCAGAGAAATCTGACGTGGGTCTGTATCAGAATGCATTACCCTTATAAGTTTAACAAGATATCTCACCATCACCGACCCCTCCCTTTTTGGTGTTCAAGGTCTTATCCGGCATTAAATGAGCAGCAAGTTCTTAGCGAAACACCACTATAATATTATAGCAGAACTCCCTTGAGTATGGTCATCACAGCCGTACCCCCTTTCGACTGTGCATATTCGAGAATTATGGGGATAAATTTACCCGCCATATCGGGTTTCATCCCGAGCTTAGAAAAGCTTCCGGCCAGGCTGCTTATGGTATCTGTCGACTTAGACTGTCTCCCCGTGAAGGATTTTAACCCGCTGAGCAGGTTAGCAGAACCGCTCGTTTTAGGAGCAGCCGAGATCAGGGAATTTGTCCCGGGGAGTGCCTGTGCGACCGTTGAAAAATCATCGGTGCTAAGTTTGGACTTAGCGTATTTGAAAATAGCACCGGTTCCACCAGTCGCCTGTTTTTTGGTAACTCCGAGTTTATTCGTGAGAGTTGTAATTAAGTCACCGGTATCGGCATGTGTCGGGAATACCGCCCCAAAAATGAAAAGAAACAGGACCAGTAAACATAATCTGCATAGTACTTTAGCCATTTGATCCTCCTATTATTAATCTAATACTTGTATAATCGGAGTCAGCGCCCCTTACCCCGCCTCCAGAGCGGGGCTTGCGGGTGCGCTACCGGTCAAAAAGCCTTTTCCACTTTCCATATCCTTCTTTTTCCAAATCCTCTTTTGGAATGAAACGCAGGGCAGCGGAGTTCATACAATAACGGAGTCCTGTTGGCTGGGGGCCATCTGTAAATACGTGCCCAAGGTGAGAATCGGCATATTTGCTTCTCACCTCTGTTCTCACACTAAAGAGGCCTTTATCTTCACGTTCTACGATATTTTCCGGAACGAGCGGTTTTGTGAAGCTTGGCCACCCCGTTCCGGAGACATATTTGTCAAGTGAGATGAAAAGAGGTTCACCGGAAACAACATCGACATAAATCCCCTCCCTTTTGTTGTCCCAATATTCATTGTCGAATGGCTTTTCTGTACCATCATTTTGAGTAACCTCATATTGCAGCGGGGTTAATGTTTTTTTTAACTCCTCATCAGACGGTTTTTTAAATGTGGTCTCCAATTTTTTACCCCATACCTTCTCTATATATTGATCACGACCTGAAGCCTGTCTGTAAGACTTATACGGTAATGGACACTGTTTATAGTAATCTTGATGATAATCTTCCGCTTTATAGAACGTTACCGCTTTAATAATTTCTGTAACGATTTGTCTGTCGTATCTGCCCGATTTGACCAGTTTTTCTTTCGAAATTTCCGCCAAACGTTTCTGTTCATCGCTATGGTAGAAAATGGCCGTCCTGTATTGTGAACCCCGATCGACAAACTGGCCGCCCGGATCGGTCGGATCTATCTGTCGCCAGAAAATATCGAGAAGGTCGGAGTAGCGTATGGTAGCCGGATCGTATGTGATCTGGACCGCTTCTACATGGCCGGTTGATCCTGACGTAACTTCTTTATAGGTTGGGTTATCTTTATGCCCGCCTGTGTAACCTGATATAACCTCTACAATACCATCTAACTTTTCAAAAGGATGTTCCATGCACCAGAAACAACCTCCGGCAAATGTTGCTTTCTCAAGTTTTGTTTTAGCGGATACATTGAATGACATAAAGAGTACAATAAGCAGCAACAAGAAAAGTCTAACATTTCTTGTCCACATGTTTACCTCCATAGAAAGGTTTGAACGGCATGTGTATACATGCTGTTAATCAATTGTTGTGTTTTAATGCTTGTAATTACTGAAATTCTGGGGACTACAAGAAATTCTGTGGGAGATTCCGGGAACAGGAGACTTACTGAGCACACCGTTTCTTTTTGCGGTTCGGCCAATACATTCGAACTATTCTCTACATTTTATATAAAATGTAGACGGAAAACAAGTAAAAATTAGGCGGCACAACCCTTATTTTTGTTAAGTCATGACGTTTCCAAAATTCTAAGCGGTTTTCTGCCGTTTTGTGAAATGACTGGTCATATTTTACCCTTAACCTTCCATTCAGCCATATAACTTACATTCCTACGCTATATTGAATGAGCAAAACTTGGGCATGTTCGGGTCAGGATGATTAGACGTCAAGAGTTTGACACATTCTGCCTGTAATATCTCAAACTTGACCGGGGGCGCAATAAAAAAATATATTGTTCGCAACAGCTTACTGTTCCTGCTTCCTTACCGGAAAGCCCCGCCCTGTGGGCGGGGAGGCTCACCTGTTCACGCTCAGACATATGGGCAATAAAACATAATTAATCGGGGTTGTTGAGAATTGAACCGACTAATGTGGCGTGGCACTTTTTTTGCACCGCATATATCAGATAACTATTTTGTTCCTTCAGGGGAAAATTTTAGGGAGAGGTCTCTACGTGAATTCTATGACCGGATTTAAATCCGACGATATCCCATCTTCATCATACGAAATTACAGAAACAAATAAAGGGGACATCACCATCTGTTTGAAAGGAAGAATGGATATTGAGACCTCCTCTCCTTTCCTGTCGGAAGTTCAGAAGGCGATAAAAGTAACTCCCCCCGTTTCGCTGACGATAGATCTTGAAAAGGTATCATATTTTGATGATTTTGGTGCGCTTGTCCTTTTTGAAATAAAACAGTTGGTTGCCCCAAAAGGGAAATTTAGTATCGTCAATATAAATACCAGGATAAAAGAGATGCTTGACTCTGTTAACGCCGTTTCACAAAAAGAACTTGCAGACCCGAAATCCAAAAAGTCGTTTAACATATTTGTTCGCGCAGGCGATTCAATCATTAAGGAGTTATCAAACATAAGATTCATGATTTCTTTTGTCGGGTCTGTTTCTCTTTCCCTGATTCGTATCTGTTTTAATCCCAGGTTACTGAGAATCAATGATGTCATAAAAAATATGGAAAAAACCGGCGTTGATGCACTTCCGATTATCGCCCTTAGCAGTTTTCTCCTGGGACTCATTATGGCGTTTCTATCATCGATTCAGCTACAACAATTCGGAGCAAATATTTACGTTGCCTCCCTTGTTGCCCTGTCCATGGTTTCAGAATTGGGACCGATAATAACCGCCATCATTATTGCGGGACGGTCCGGATCTGCTTATGCCGCCGAGATAGGAACCATGAAAATCTCCGAAGAGATCGATGCCCTTTTTACCATGGGATTCGATCCGACCCTTTTTCTTGCTGTTCCAAGAATTATCGCATTAGTTATTGTTGTGCCTCTTTTGACGCTCTTTGCAAATACCTTCGCCATTGCAGGAGGGACGGTTGTTGGAATCTTCATGCTGGACCTGACGTTGAGTTCCTATATCAAGCAGACCATAAATACCCTTACACTCTTTGAAGTTGGCTGGGGTCTGTTTAAATCTTCGATTTTTGCCGTGCTTATTGCCGGGATCGCGTGTTTGAAAGGTTTTCAGACCAGGGGAGGTGCGGCATCTGTGGGTAATGCCACAACCTCGGCTGTTGTTAGCAGCATATTTTTAATCATTCTTTTTGATTCGTTTTTTGCAATCATTCGCAGTTACTGGTAGTCGACATCATTTTATGGAAAAAAAAACGGTTATTAGTGTACAAAACCTTACAGCTCGATACGTAGACGATCTTATCCTTGATGATATTAGTTTTGATGTTTATAAAGGGGAGATTTTTGTTATCCTTGGCGGTAGCGGATGCGGGAAAACTACGCTGCTCAGGCATATGATTGGTTTGAATAACCCCTTTTCAGGTAAGGTTCTGATCGATGGGACTGATATCACATCATGCAGTGATAAAGAATATCAAAAAGCTTTGAGAAAGATTGGGGTTCTATTTCAGGGTAGTGCATTGATCGGGTCCATGTCCATAGCCGACAACATTGCACTTCCAATCACAAAATATTCCAATCTTTCCCAGAGAGTCATAAATACTCTTGTCAGGATGAAACTCTGCCTTGTCGATCTTGATGGATATGCAGACTATATGCCCTCTGAACTCAGCGAAGGAATGAAGAAAAGGGCTGGCCTCGCAAGAGCTTTGGTTCTTAACCCTAAAATTCTATTTCTTGATGAACCATCGGCCGGTCTTGATCCCGTTACTGCAGCGGAGATTGATGAACTGATTTTGCACATTAATAGAAGTATCGGAACGACAATGATTATCATAACCCATCAACTTGATAGCATCTATAAAGTTGCAAAACGGTTAATCATGCTCGATAAACGCAAAAAAGGGATCATAGCCGAGGGAGATCCCGAATTTCTGAGAAACAACAGTAAGGATCCGTTTGTCAAACAATTCTTCAACCGGCAGGCGCGCCCCCAGTTACAGGCGCACAATGGATAACAGCAGTTCATTCAGTTTAAACTATTGCATTAATATGGGGCATCATTAACCAATGACATCGATTAAAACAAAATTTTTTGTGGGATTATTTGTCTTGATTGGGCTTGCCCTGTCCGCGGTTGCCATTGTTTGGCTCGGGGTGTATCAACGATTCGAAGAAGGAATAAACTATGTTGCCTATTTTGATGAGTCGGTCCAGGGCCTTGACAAAGATTCTCCTGTTAAATACAGGGGGGTTTCCATCGGTCGGGTTCAAAGTATCCGTGTTGCACCGGATGCCAATCTTATCCAGGTAGTTTTGAAAATTGAAATCGCTTCAAAATTCAATGAAAAAGATATGACAGCCCAGCTCAAATCAGTCGGTATTACCGGAATCATGTTTGTTGAACTTGAAAGAAAAAAAGGTGATGAATCCGACCTGTCTCCTGCTATTGCCTTTACTGCTAAATATCCGGTCATCGCTACAAGGCCATCCGGGATAAAACAGCTCATGGAAGGAATTGATGATGTACTGAACCGGTTTAAAGAACTGGATATTACCGGTATATCCGATAAATTTAAATTAACTCTCGATAAAATAAACCGTGCTGTTGATGATGCCCAAATTAAAGAATCATCATCCGATTTTCGTTCTACCATCAACAGGGCCAAGGTGATCCTTGACACACAAAAGTGGCGCAAGTTCATGGGGTCTCTTGACAAGGAAAGCGAAAGTTTATTTGTCCTGACAGAAAAAACCGCAAAAGCAATTTCCCGTCTGGACAGGATTCTTGCTGATAATGAAAAGGCAGGCGAGAACGTGAACAGATTAATCGAATTACTTGCGGATCAACCGTCACAACTGTTTTTTGGAGAACCGCTACCGTCAAAAGTGATTGAACCCGATATTGACTGAAGCGGAGCACCTTACAAATAACAAAAGCAATGTGGCACAACAAATGTGGAGATATTCCATGAATACCGGAAGAAAAACAACGGCTCTTTTTGTCATAGTGGTTCTTATGATTGGAGGGTGTGTGGGCTTAAAACAGCCGAGTCGTAAGATTGACTTTTATACGCTGGAGTATAGTTCACCGGAGTACACAGACTTAAAACCACTGCCTTTTGTATTGCGGCTTGAAAGGGTTACCGTAGCACCTGCATACAACTCGAGTAGAATCGTCTACCAGGAGAAAAAACTCAAAAGGAATACATACATATACCACAGATGGCGGGCAAATCCGGGTGATTTTGTTACTTATTTTCTGGCAAGAGATCTAAAGCAATCCTCACTGTTTAAAGGGGTCTTTGCCTTAAACAGCAGGGTTCCCGCTTCCCATTTTATTGAAGGTACTGTTGATGAGTTCTTTGAACGTGACGGTAATGATTTATGGGAAGCCGTCCTTTCCGTCAGTATCACCCTGATGGCGGAAAATGAGCCGGATATCAGCAAACGTGTGTTATTCCAAAAGCATTACGCTTCAAGCAAGGCTTGTGAGAAGAAAAACCCGCATTCCCTTGCCGAGGCGATGAGTCGTGCAATGGCAGAAGTATCTAAAAATATCACAAATGATGTCTATACATGTCTTGAGAAAGAGTACAAGACGGCCGTAAAAAACCAGGAACTAAAAGATAAGTAAAGAGCCTACCCCTTACCATTTTTCCGATATATGAACTGAACAGCGAGCGTAATGCCCGCAATTTGTTACGGGGAGATTCAATTTATCCCATTTTCCTGTTTGGTTATAACTTCCTGAAAGCGATAAAAAGCTATAGAATCAGTATGCTGTAGACTTCAAATACAAAGCGAGGGTTTGGCTGATCGAGCCAAGTTATTGAATACGGAAGGAAATGTGCAATTTTTTGAGCGTGATTTTTTCAAGGCGACGTGGTATTTGTGTCTTCCTGAAATCAACAAAATCAAGAGTGAAAGAAAAGTGGCGGATTCCTTTGTGTAATCATTAGCGGAACAAGAAGGAGCCTTGCGACGACAGCCTTGTCTTCTCCTATCCTTTGGTTCCTGCAAATACTTGGCACAGAAACGTCCACCTCGTTAGTTCTATTCCATGCCCAGCACACACGTTCTGCGCAGGGGCCGGAAGGGACAAAAGCCGCTGGGAGCGAACCCTTACATCAGAATGTGTTATGTTTTCTCTTTGTATTCTCGAAAACCAGCCAGCAAATCCGCAAACGACTTCGGTTCATATTTCGTGAAGCCTTCCTCGTCCACGTACACAAAATCATACGT
>CAZYTP010000057.1:0-17108 GCA_964650385.1 uncultured Syntrophales bacterium
AAAGATGGGGTTGAAGGCGTCAATTCTGCCGCGTCAGCGGCTTACTTGAACCTATCAGTAGAGCTAAGCACTGATCGGATGAATTCGTCGCAGAGCGATTTTACTGTATCTGGGGTAACATATAAGGCTGGCGATATAGAACAGACTCCTGTGCTTTTGACTGTCAGGTATCATCTCCCAGTGGGGTTATTTAGCCCCTACATAGGAGCTGGGTTTGGATATTATTTTAATGATTACGATAAGGACAATGCATTCTGGAACGCTAACGTCGCTGTAAGTCTTGAGAATAGTTGGGGATATCACGTCAATATTGGGTCGGAGTTTTTCATCACGAAAAGCCGCGATATCGCACTAAACATAGATCTAAAATATGTGTGGAATGAGGCGGACATGGAAGCCAGTGTTCCAGGGGTGAAGTTCGCCGGAACCATGGACTTGGATTCGTACCTTGTCGGACTGGGGATAAAATACTATTTTTGATAGGCTTTCAATTCCAAGGGTTTAAAGTATCCCTCTTTGGCTATTGTCAGTCAGAGAGGGATTATATCTATTCAAGAGCTCATATGATATGTTGAAGATCAATAGAATACGTTAAGCCATTAACTCCATTATGATATTTTGTCAAAAAATCTTACACTGAAACTTTCAAGTAGTAATAGTCGATTTTTTACTGAAACTATTCTGAGGACTTGTAGGTAAAGACAACAATAATTTTCTTCACTGAACTGAGTTCAGATAGCCGTTATATACCTTGATCAACAATACGAAATCCAAAAGTGCAAGCAGCTTGCCAGTCGATTTAATCTTAAATCAGTTAGCTTCTCTCCATGTATGGATCGCATCTCATAACTTCGCAGTCAAATTTTCAGGTTAAGGGAGTTGCTTACCTCAATGAATTATCGATGTAGGTTATCCGCGCTGAAAAACATAAATTTAAGCTCAATCCCCACCGCCTTCATCTTATAAAAAAGGTAACCAGCCAAGGATCGTCTTGTTAACCATGCCCGAAAAATTGCATAGATCATAACGAGAAAAGGTTTTATAATTGCCGTACTGGTCCGAAAAAAAACGGGGACATAAAATCCTTATAAGAGGTTTTACCAGTCACATGATTCTACACATAGATATGGATGCCTTCTACGCCTCTGTGGAAGAGCTGGATAATCCTCAGCTGAAGGGTAAGTGTGTGATTGTAGCAGGACAACCCGAACGCAGTGTTGTATCTGCTGCAAATTACGAGGCCAGAAAGTTTGGAGTCCATTCTGCTATGCCGGTGTTTCAAGCGCGGCAGAAATGTCCCGAAGCTGTATTTCTTCCGCCCAGGATGGGCCGCTACAAAGAATTGTCAGCAAAGATCATGTCCGTCCTTTGCGAATTCTCTCCACTTGTTGAACCGAGTTCGATTGACGAGGCCTATGTTGATATTACCGGCTGTGAAAGACTTTTTGGAGGGGCAAGGGGAATTGCCCTCGGTATCAAGAAAAGAATAAAAGAGACATTGAACCTGACCTGTTCACTGGGAGTTGCACCGAACAAGTTTCTGGCAAAAATTGCATCGGATATGGATAAGCCCGATGGATTGACAATCATTGTGCCGGAGAACGTCGAACAGTTTATAAAAACCCTCCCGATTCATAAGGTACCTGGTGTTGGGAAGAATACTTATGGTAAACTCAAACTGCTGGGGATCAAGACCCTCGGCGATGTGAAAAAATACCCCGAAGAAATACTTATAAAAAAGTTCGGTAAATTTGGCCACAGGCTAATGGAACTTGCCGACGGTATTGACAGATCAGTCGTAACACCTACTGCTGAGACAAAATCTGTAAGTACCGAAGAAACTCTTCTCGAAGATACAGACGATAAACAGGTGCTCAAGAAATATATCTTGAAACAGGCGGAAAAAATCGGAAGAGAACTTAGGAAATTGGAAGTAAAGGCAAAAACTATCAGCATTAAGATAAAACACTCAGATTTTAAACAGATTACAAGAAGCGTTACCATTAAAAACCCGACACAATCTTCTGAAGTTATTATCAGGGAAGCCTTTCAATTACTTGAGAACTACAGGATGCCCAAGAAGGTAAGGCTAATTGGTGTTGGAGCGTCGAACCTTGTTCTCAAAGCTGAACCGATACAGATTGACATTTTTGAGCACGATGACACAAAAAGCTCCAACTGGGAAAAACTTGATCAGGCAATCGACAGTATAACCGACAAGTTCGGAACAGATGCTATTAAACGAGCAAGCCTGAAAGATCAGGAATGAATATACCGGAAATTATAACAATATATATTGGCAAAAATTAGTATCTGTTGAAAATTCCACTTTCAGGAATCTCCAAAGGGTAATGAATCTCGGACGTAGCTTGTATCCCAAGGCAATTATGTCGCTTTTCCGATCCGGCAGGACAAGAATAATCGGTATATCGCCCAATCATGTTTCTGTCCTAAAAACCCAGGCCATCTGTAACGGGAAAGGGTCGGAATGGGGGGATTGAACCAACCCTTCCCCGTTACTACAGCCATCTATTTGTCTCGCTATTATAAAGGCAATATTCCTATCATCATATTTTTGCTCAATGATGTCATTCCTCTATTATGAAAGAGCAAAGCCATAGGATGGCAAGAAATTGCTTTACGCTGCCTCCTGTACAATGGCCATTTCTTCAGCACTGATCACCTTATCGATGTCCAGAAGAATCTTCACCGCATCTCCTGCTTTTGCCATACCAAGGATGTAATCCATATTCATAGTAGCTCCGAAAGTTGGCGTGTCTTCAATATCGGCAGCTTTGACGTTTAATACCTCCGATACCGCGTCCACCACGATCCCGGTAAGGAGGACTTTGCCGTTATTCGTCATGACCTCCATGACGATGATACAGGTCCGATCAGTGTAGTCCATTTCCTCAATACCGAACTTGAGCCTAAGGTCTAACACGGGGATGACCTTACCACGAAGATTAATAACTCCCTTAACATACGCCGGTGTCTGAGGAATCATGGTGATCGCCATCAGTCCAATGATCTCCTTGACCTTCCGGATACCAATTCCATATTCTTCCGCCGCCAGAGCAAATGTCAGGTACTTTCCCTCACGGTCAGCCATGACTTTTACCCCACTGTCAATTGTTTTTACGAATGCTTCCATTGTTTCGTACCCTCCATTACTTTACTGTTTAGCCATTGCTGAGAATATAAGAGTGAAGAGACTCTCTTAAATCATATTTCTGAAATCACTATTCACAATCACCCTCTGGTTTCCACGGAAATGAGTATCCATAAGATCCGGTCCCCCTTGATCGTTAACAAGGATTTTAATTGGTTGTCATCAAAAGTCCCTAAATTGACCTTCCTCCATGGGAATCATCTGGTCAGGTCGGATTTCTCTCCCTATATTTTTATAGGGTACAACATCTTTGCCTGTTCCTCTCATGGCAGTGACTGCTGCCAAAGCCCCGCGTATTCCCTTTTTTACATGGATGTCCGCCCGATTACCATTCCCGGCGCCGTTTGAACTTCCGCCAATAATGTTGACCAGTGTCAAGGATATACGTTTCATCTCTTCCGCTTGAGCATTCATCTCTTCGGATGCGGAAGCGGATTCTTCTGCATTGGCTGCCGTCTGCTGCGTCACCTTGTCCATCTCCCCAACAGCCTTGTTGATCTGGTCGATCCCTTGGGCCTGTTCCTGCGATGCCGCCGCAATTTCACCGACCAGTTCACCTACCTTGGAGGAGCTGCCGGCGACTTCGGCGAATGCCTCATTCGTCTTTATCACCAGATCAGAACCATCGTTTATCTTTTTAACCGTACCTTCAATTAAGTTTGCTGTGTTCTTTGCAGCATCGGCCGCTCGCATGGCCAGATTTCTCACTTCTTCGGCAACCACCGCAAACCCGGCTCCTGCCTCTCCTGCCCTAGCAGCCTCTACCGCAGCATTTAACGCAAGAAGATTTGTCTGGAAGGCGATTTCATCGATGGTCTTGATGATTTTTGATGTCTCCTCGCTGGCGGCAGTTATTTCTCTCATTGATCTGGTCAGGCCTTCCATGGACTCATTCGCCTTCTGGACGACCTGATTTGCCTGCTTCATGAGGCTGTCTGCCTGGCCGGCATTCTCCGCGTTCTGCTTTGTCATGGAAGACATCTCCTCAAGGGAAGATGAAGTTTCCTCAAGGGCTGAGGCCTGTTCGGACGCCCCCTCTGCGAGAGACTGGCTGGCAGCGGCAACCTGGCTCGATGCCGTGGAAACCTGATTTGCCGCTTCAGTCATCTGGTCAACGGTGCCCTTGATTGGCAAGGAAATGCTTCTGGCAAAAAACGTTACGGCAACAATGGTCAAAGCGAGAAAAATAATGATGGCGATGAGGATGAAGTTGCGGATCGAATGGGCTGCCGCCAGAAACTCACTCTCATCCTGTGTTATACAGACACTCCACCCGGTTAGTTCCACAGGGGCAAAGCCCGCGATTTTTTTTGTTCCCTTAAAGACATAATTTTGACTCCCCGTCTTTTTAGCGGTCATATTTTCAGCGATATCTTCCATACCATTTACTGTCGTAATATTCAGTGAGAGGATCTTGGCCGTGTCGGGATGCGCAATAATGAGTCCTGTTCGGTCTATCATAAAGCCGTATCCTGTCTGCCCCATTTTCGCCGCCACTTTCTCTGCAAGATAATCAATTTTTAGGGCAATAACAGCCGTGCCGACAAATTTTCCATCTTCTGTAACTGGCGCGCAGACAGTAGCAATGGGATTCCCTGTTTTTTTCGATTTGACGACGGCACCCACGTTCGCTGTTCCACCCTTCGCCTTCTGGAAATAACCCCGGTCTGCAAGAGAGAACCCTTTGTAATCACCATTGTTGCCATCGGAGACAACGACTCCGCTTGCATCGGTTATCATGATCGCCTCATAGTCTTTCCCTATTTTTCCCATAGCGTCTGCAAGTTTCCTGTTCATTGCCTCAACATTGGCACTGGTGGCAGCGCTTACGGCGTCACTGCTCATGGCAATTTCAGTAGCAACCTTGATTTCGACCGCAAGTACCTCCTGCACCGTGTCAGCAAGTTTGCTGGCACTTTTGATTGCACGGTCCTTTGCAGCCGCTTCGAGTGCACCCGATGCCTTCATGGAAGCAAAAAGTCCTACAACCAGTAACGGAATCAGTACGGCGATGATCCCTCCAAAAACTAATTTAAACCCAAGTGTCCTTTTTTTCATGATTTCTGTTCTCCTTAAAAAGTATTATGAGTAAACGATTTACATTCCCTCTTTCTGAAACATCAACTTCATCCCTGTTAATATCAAAGGATATCTCAACATTGTTATCAGCCCGGGCCATGCCGGAATGTATTATACATGATAACCACGTTTTCCTTGCTCATTCAGGTGTGGGTGTCTGTGTTGTTATCATGACCTAGATTCCTGATCATCCGGCTGAGAACAGCAGTAACATCAAGAAAATCACTGTTACAATCACTCAGGAATCTCGGCCTCAGAGTATGTCCTTTCGCAATTGTATCCGGACTCGTGTCGGGTACAATAAGGATGATTTTCGTGTCCCACAAAAGGTCCCGGATGGAAAGGATATCCTCAAAATCCTCCCTGGAAGAGGCGAGGAGAATGGCTATTGTCGGGTTGAAAGATGGTTGCCGAAGTCGTTTTGACAACTCGCCGATTGATCGGCAGATCTCAAATTTGTTCTCTGGGTGCAGTAATCCAATAACTCTGAGGAGTCGTTCTTCTGCGCCCTCTGTCCTTGTTGAATAAATAAGCAATGCCATGCCATGCTCCCAGATACGTTTCTTGAATGAGTTGCGTAAACACATTACAACAAGCATGCCATAATTGTTACTTATTGCATCTTCTGTTATTCCAGGTAATTAGATGGTAGTGAGGATTAAAGGCACATGACGGTTTGTCTGAAAAGACCAGATTCAGTCTGAATAAAATGGAATTTGTCTATTATTTTTAGACAACTTTTCGGCAGTGATGGGTTACATTTAATCAGGTATTTTAATACCGTGCTTTTTGATAAGTTGGTACAGCCGTGCCCGGCGTAGGCCGGATATCTTACAGGCATCCCTGATATTTCCTCCCGTCATGGCCATCAGCTCCTGGAGATACTGCCGTTCTTCCCTGGCAAAGGCTGATTCCCTTCGTTCCTTCAGTGTAGCCATTTTCACGGGAGGTATGGTGATATCATCCTTTTTAGAGACGGCGTCTCGAATTAAGTGTACACGGATGTGCGTGGGCAGGTGTTTGGGATACAGTATTGTTTCGTGGAGTGCCGTTGCGAGGGCACTTTCCAAGGCATTAACCAGTTCACGGATGTTCCCCGGCCAGTCGTAGGCACAAAGGGCCTCCATGAATTCGGGGGAGAAGCCTTTTAACTCTGTGCCATGCCGCGTACATATTTTGTTCACATAGTAAAAGATGATTTCTTTGATATCCCCGGGACGTTCTCTCAGCGGTGGTAGTTCGATGGTAAAAGCGTGCAGGCGAAAGAGGAGGTCTTCCCTGAATTTATCCTCCTGAACCATCTTATCGAGGTCACGGTTGGTTGCGGCAATCACCTTGAATTCGCTTTTGACTTCCCGTTTGGCGCCCAGGGGGCGGAAACGATGCTCCTGCAGAACTCGGAGGAAAGCCTTTTGAGCGGAAAAGGGAAGATCACCCACTTCGTCGAGAAAGAGAGTACCGCCATCGGCCTGTTTAATCAGACCCTCCTGAATTCTGTCAGCTCCAGTAAAGGCACCCTTTTCATGACCAAAGAGGATGCTCTCGATGATAGAAGGAGGAAGGGAAGCACAATCTACGGTCACAAAGGGCATGACTCGCCGTGAACTATTGTTATGGATGGCCTGGGCGAAAAGTTCTTTTCCTGTTCCGCTTTCACCGGTGATGAGAACATTGGCATCACTAGCCGCTGCCTGGGCAATAAGTTCCATACATGTTTCCATTATCGAACTGCTGCCGACAATGCCCTCCCGCTTCAGCATCAGGGGTGTTCTTTTCTGTTCTTTTGCTTCTCTGTACTGGAGGGCCCGCACCAGGGGGAGCTCTATCAAGTTTCTTTCCAACGGTTTTTCAATAAAATCCCAGGCTCCGTTTTTTATGGCAAGCTCAGCGCTATCAGGGCTTCCAAACCCTGTTATGATGATCACCTCCGGGGCGGATGGTGTTGCATAAATGCTCGGCAAGAGTAACAGACCATTACCGTCGGGAAGCTGCACATCCAAAAAGACGATATCGAAGTTATGAGATTGGGCTGCCCTGAGGCCCTCTTCTGCCGTGTAGGCACAGGTAACTTCATGTCCCATACTGACGACCATGTCACTCAACGCTTCTACATTGAACTGATTGTCATCAATGATTAAAATTTTTCCCATTATATCCTGTCTTCAACTATTCCTTTCGATCAAGCACGTGCCTGATGGATGCGGCAATCTGATTCAATATGATGGGCTTCATAATAAAATCCCTTATGCCGAGAGACTTCGTCCTGTCCGGCGTGATCAACTCACTGAATCCCGTACAGAGAATTACCGGGATGGCAGGCCGGATACGCATGAGTTCCTGTGCTAAATCGGTGCCGATCATGTTAGGCATAGTCATGTCGGTAATCACAAGGTCAAAGCTGTCAGGTCTGTTTCGGAAGAGTTCCAGGGCTTCCAGGCTGCTTGTTCTCCCGGTGACCTCATACCCGATACTTGTTAGCATGTCCGTTCCAAGCTGAACGAGGTTTTCCTCATCGTCCACGAAAAGGATCCGTTCTTTCCCTCCGGCGATATGCGCTGTCTCCTCCCTTTTTCTTTCGGTCTCTTCTTCTATCAGGAGGGGGAGATACACATGGAATTGAGTCCCCTTTTCTACCTCGCTGTCTACGGTAACTGCGCCGCTATAGCCTTTAACAATGCCGTATACAACAGAAAGCCCCATGCCTGTTCCTTCCCCCGGTTTCTTTGTAGTAAAGAAAGGCTCGAATATCCGGTCCATGACCTCAGGCGCTATGCCGACGCCTGTATCGCTAACCGTCAGCTTAAGGAACATTCCGGGAGATAAGACATTGTGAGCGGTCAAATCATCCCGAACATCAAGTTCCACGGGGCTGAGGCTAATCTTCAATTCACCGTCCCCGCCACGCATGGCGTGGGCAGCGTTGGTACACAGATTCATCAGAATTTGATGAATCTGTGTGGGATCGGCAAGAACTGTATCCGGGTCAGCCTTGATGCTCTGGCGAATCTGTATTGTCGAGGGCAAAGACGCCCTGAGGAGCTTCAGCGTTTCCTTGATAATCGGGCTGACCCTCATGGGACGAGGACCTTCATCGCTCTGGCGGCTGAAGGTGAGGATCTGTTTTACCAGGTCCCGTGCTCGCTCACCGGCCTTGTAAACCTGTTCAAGATAACGCCGGAGGAGGTTATCAATTTTATGGTCTGTGAGCGCCATGTCGGTGTATCCCATGATGGCGCTCAGGATATTGTTAAAATCATGGGCGATCCCGCCTGCAAGCGTGCCGATGGCTTCCATCTTCTGGGTTTGGCGGATTTGGGTCTGGAGTTTTTTCAGATCGGTTATGTCGCGGATAGACTCAATGGCCCCTGCGATATTACCCTCACTGTCGTATAAAGGCCTGGCTATACCCCAGAGGGAACGGGTTTCTCCCTTTACGGGTGAATCGGTCTCGGCTAAAATAATGTCCCCTTCTTTCTTTACAGAATGATAGTTCTTTCCAATGTCTTCACCGGACATGAATGCCAGATCTATAAGTAAAGGCCGGCGAATCCCGTAAAACGGCAAGGAATATTCATAATCACTTTTCCCCAGCATATCGGAAGCCTTGATCCCCGTCATTTCTTCCATTGCTCTGTTCCAAGCTATAATCCTACCCTCCTTATCTATAACAAAAGTTGCATCGGGCAAAAAATCAATAATATAAGACAACTGCTGTTTCGATTCCCGAAGGGCTTCCTCTGCCTGTTTTCGTTCAGTAAAATCACGCAGAACACCCTCAATCCCGAGCACGTTTCCATCTTCATCAAAATATTGATGACTGCTCGTTGCCACTGTTACAGGAGTACCGTCACGGCGTTTTAATATTATCTCATAATCTATGACAATCCCTTGGTTTTTTATTGCCGACAGAAAAATATTACGGTCTTCAGGATTAAAATAAAAAGCTTCGGCGATATTGAGCCCGATCATTTCTTCGACCGAGTCATAACCGAGCAGTTTCTTTGCTGAAGGGCTTATCATTATCAAGTTGCCCTGTGCATCGGTTCGGTAGAATGAGTCGTTAATATTTTCAATGACACTGCGATAAAGTTTTTCACTGGCTTTCAGTGCCTCCTCCGCCTGCTTGTGCTCGGTGATGTCGCGGATTGACTCTATGGCTCCAACTACATTGCCTTTCCGGTCATGAAGCGGAGATGTCTTGGCAAAGACATGGGCGCCCCGACCGTCATAGAGGGCGCCACAGAATGTCTCAGCAGACAGGGATTCTCCCTCACGATTTACATGGGGGTACTTTTCGAGAATGCTATGCTCAGGCTCCCAAATAAGGTCCATGAGTTGGGGCCGCCTCTTCCCATAGAAAGGAATCGTATACTCATAATTGCCCTTACCGATCATGTCTTCTGCTTTAATACCGGTTATTCTCTCAATGGCTTTGTTCCAGACGATGATCTTCTTCTCGTTATCAATGGCCAGTGTGGCATCGGGGAGAAAGTCGATCATGTCATTCAGTCGGCGTTCTGATTGCTGAAGCGCTTCCTCCGCCTGCTTATGTTCCGTAATGTCTCTTGAAACGCCGACGAAAGAATTGAATGAACCGTCTGGACCAAAAACAGGGGTGCCGTTTGCTTCATGCCATCGCCAAGTACCATCAGCGTGCTTTACTCTGTATTCCGGGCCTGGCATTTGTTCTTTAATCTGGATTACTTTATGAAAATAATCTTCGCAAATGGCAACTTCATCAGGATGAACAATAGACTGGAATGGCTTGCCGATCATATAGGATGGTTCATATCCAAGTGTTCTAATCCATGAGGGAGAGAGAAAAGTGAACACGCCATCTGCATTTAAGGTCCAGATCAAGTCATATGAATTATCAACGAGCAATCGATACTTCGTTTCGCTCTCTTGAAGTGCCTTCTCCACCCGCTTGATCTCGATTTCTGATTTTTCCAGTTCAACAACTTGCAGGCGCTTTTTTGACAGTTCCTTTGTGAATTGCTCTTTCGTCTTGTTTTCATCTTTCATCATCTAAAAACCTTTATAATTTAATCCGTTTACATATTAACGATGTCATTCAAGGGAAACCTTCTTATCAGGATTACCATATGAAATCTACTATAAAAATCAAAATGGAATGGTTAACTCTTTCAGGAAGAAATAAGCTAACGGAGGAAGGTATAAGTCCGTCCCATAAATTGCATACAGTGAATTAATATCTCAACTCCGTTATCAATTTCCAAAGTTAATATATCTGTTTAAAAACGTCACCAATATCTTCGAGACAAAGATGTTAGATAGTAGCTTGCCACTGTATGTAATTTAACATTTGCGACCCATTATTCCTTTCGTAGACCAAGAGAGTTAGCCTCCCAAAATCATATCTCCCCGGTAAAATCCTGAAAAAACACACTTGCTTTTCGATATGTCTCTGTTAAGATAAAAACCCATCGATAACCAAAAACCCTGTCATTAATATAAACGGCGTTAGCATTAGTGTGAAAAGACCTGCGATTTAGAGGATACCGAGAATGGAAGAGAAACCGAGAAATAAATTGAAGGGACAACCCGGACGATCAAAAGATGCGAAACGCTTTATTCTACCCCTCTTGGCATTGGTGTTCCTGTGCGTTATCATTGGACGCCTGCTCTATCTCATGAAAACGCATGACGAGTTGTATCGCCAGTACACATTTCGTGTCACGCGTGAACTTGTCAAGACTGTTACCGAGGCCAAAACTCTTCTGGAAGAAAAAGGTGACAAAGCCTTCCCGCTTCTGGATAAGATGAAGTCCGACCAGCTTGGCCTGTATTTATACGTTTATCGCTTATCGGATGCACTGTGCCTTTACCATGGTGAGAACCCCGCTCTGGTTGGCACAAGGTTGGACAAGTTTACCGATCAGCTTGGGAAACCGTTGCATAAACTGATTTCCCGCGAAATAAAAAATCCGCGCAACCGATATGGTTGGATTCATTACTACTGGAATCGGCCGCATGGCCTGTTTCTGGAATGGAAATCTTCATGCAATCTTGAGGCGAGGTTGCCGGACGGCACTGAATGTTATGTTGGCGGAGGTCATTACGGTATTGGTTCTGAACTGGAGTTTGCCCGGATTGCCGTCATAGATGCCGAGCACCTGTTGAAGACGCACGGTAAGGGAGCCTTGGTTGAACTGCTTACCCCGGCCGGTCCGTATTTTTTCTACGACACTGCCGTATTCCTGCTGCATGAAAACGGACAGTCAATTATCGACCCGGTTTTTAAGAAACTCTATGAGCGCAACTTGCTGGAATTCAAAGACGCAGTCGGTCATTATCCGTTCAAAAACCTTTTACAGAAATTAAAGACCGAGACCGAGGCACAGGTTGTGCTGTATGCACGCTCTCCCTTGTCGATGAACGACCAGAAAAAAATTATTTATGCGCGGCGCTGCATGATGGATGGAAAGCCGGTTATCGTCGGTACGGTGATCAATGCGCCGCGTAGCGCCTGGCAACAGTAAGGAGTGACATCAATGGCATCATCAAAACCGGACACTGAATTGATTTACGGGCAAAATGACGTACCGCCGGTACCTCACCTTATCTTGTTGAGCCTTCAACAGGGAATGTTACTGATACTCGGCGCCATGCTTCCCGTGCTGTTAGTCAAGGAAATCGGCGGGTCGACTGAGATGGCCATTCGTATGGTCAGTTTGACCATGATAATCTCCGGGGTAGGTACCATTATGCAGGCGTTGCGATTAGGCTGGATCGGGTCCGGCTATCTTTGTCCGAACATTGGCGGACCTTCTTACCTGGCGTTATCCTTTACTGCCGCTATCCAGGGCGGTTTGCCGCTGATGCAGGGAATGCTGGTTTTTGCCGGCTTTGTTGAGATGTTTCTCTCAAGGGTCGTTTCCCGATTGCGCTCCCTGTTTCCGCCGCTTGTTGTGGGAATGACGGTCATGATGGTAGGAGTCAGTATCATACCGATGGCTTTTGCCAACTTCTGCGGTTCTCCTGCTGCCGGTGACGAGGTTATCTGGCAGGACATCGTAGTGGGGTGCGTGACGCTAATGGTGATAGTGGGGTGCAATGTTTGGGGAAAGGGACAAGTGAAACTTTATTGTCTGTTGATCGGTGTTTTTGTCGGGTGGGGAGTGGCGCTTTTCATTTCTCCTTTTGATCCGGTCCAATACCAAATGATGAGTGAAGTTCCTGTATTCGCTATTCCATTTACCGGACTTTCGCAGTTTCGTCTGGCCTTTGACTGGTCTCTTGTTCTGCCGTTTATGGTCATTTCCATCTGCGGGTCACTCAAGTCGTTCGGCAACCTGCTTGCGGCACAGAAAATCACGCGGCCGGATCTGGAGGAACCTGACATGAAACCGCTTGCAGGCGGATTGATGGCCGACGGATTAAGTACGGCGATGGCCGGTTTGATAGGAGCCATTGCGGTTGATACTTCTTCTAGTAACGTGGGGCTTGCCGCGGCAACGCGTGCCGTGAGTCGTTGGATTGGTGTTTGTATGGGTGTCATGTATATTCTTGCCGGCTGTTTCCCTGTTGTTGCGGCTGCTATTGCTCTGGTTCCTTCATCGGTTATGGGGGCGGCCATAATCTTTGCCATTTGTTTCATGATTTTGACCGGCGTTAATGAGATGCTTTCAGTGCCCCTGGACCAGCGCAAGATAGCTGTTGCCGGCATAGCTATCATTTTTGGACTCAGCACCGGTTTCGTACCTGAACTTTTTGCCCAGTTGCCTTCGTTCCTGCAGCCACTTTTCAGTAACCCGCTGGCGGCAACTACCATTCTTGGGATTGTTCTTTATCAGATTTTTCACATCGACGTGAACCTGGCGGCCTGGCTGAAAAAGAAATAACTCTTCTGACAGATTCCCCCGCTTGAAAATATTACGGAGATCGGTGATGCTTTGGTACTACGACATGTCACGCAGAAAATTTTTGCAGATAATAGGACTTTCCACGGCAGGGTTAGCCTTGTCCAGTTGCCAGATTAAAGGAATAGTCCCGGATTCGGGAGAGACAATAAGCGAATCGGTCGAGACCATTCCCATGAAACAATCCATTGCCAGTGCCGTTCATGACGCCGGCGCTGATACTGTCCTTTGTGTACCGGCTACCGGAACAGCAAAAATTTTTGACGAATATAACAAAATCATCCCCCAGAGCGTTCCATATTCCTATAACGAAGAAGTGGCCTATACGATTGCCTACAGCGCCAGTCTGAACGGTCAGCGGTCGGCAATCATTATAAAATCCCACGGGCTGGCAAAGGCAGCCAACAGTGTGATTGATTCTTTGACGGCTGGAACGACTGCCGGATTTGTAGTAATTATAACCTACGATAAAAAAGGCCGACATTCCGACAATATCTTCGACTATGCCTATTTTGCTAAAGGAACCGGAATCCCTTTCAAAATTCCTGAAGATGAGACAATTTATCAGGATATCCTGGATTGCTTCCGTTGGTCCGAGCAACTCCAATTGCCGGTTGCGATATTAATTGATACCGACAAGTTGGATGAAGAGGTGAAAAAGCTTACGCTTCGCTCAACTGTGCCGCAGGTTTCCTATCACCGGGATCCTTTACGCCATGTTCTTTGCCCGCCATTGGCAGGCTATCAATTTCGGATTTTGCAGGCAAAGCTGGCAGGGAGGGACTGGAGTAAGGTGGAGCGGCCGGCTCCATTACAGATCCCTGCCGACCTTCCGCCTAAATGGCAAGAGATGATTCACGATTATATGCCGCTATTTCAGGTTTTCCGCCAACTGAGGAAAGAAATGGGTTTTGTAAGCGGTGACACCGGCGTTTCATCGCTGTTTGCTTTTCCACCGTTTAACTGCATCGACGCAACCACTTACTACGGTGGAAGTCTGCCACTGGCAATAGGCGCACATTTGGCAGACAAGCGGGGCGTTTGGGCGATAACCGGAGATTATGCTTTTGTCGCTGCCGGACACATGGGATTAATTGAGGCGGTCAGTCGCAATGTTCCTCTTAAAGTTTTGGTACTGCATAATGGTTGCTCCATGACCACCGGTGGTCAACCGCTTACTGATAATGTTTTTAATCATGTAATTTCCGGATATCAGTCTTATGTAAGACATATAAAGTCGCCCCTGGACATTGATTCAATTCAATCCGTTTTAAAACCGGCAACAAAATCGGACAGGCTTGAAATCATCGTTGCTGATTATGTAAAAGGGTCTTGATCTTCTTGCATGGCGAAATTGATAATATAAACCATACCCCTCGTGGAGCCTCACCTCTGTCCCCACATGAGGAGACATTCCCTGTCGGGTGTTTCCCCGAAACAGAACCGCTGCTGTTCTCTTTGAGAATCCAGCCAATCGCACCGGATGGCCAGGTTGGGAGCCCGTCCGTCTTCGCTTTTCAGAATTTTTACGATACCGCGCAACCCCCTGAGAGATTGTCTATAATAGGGGTCGAAGAAGTACATCCAGTCCTCCTCGACCTTAAGGGCCAATATATAATGCCACTCGCGGTGCCCCAGGTAGATATTACACAGGGCGACGCCTCCTTCTTCGAGGCAGGATATGATGGGACTTCCTTCTCGAAGATGGATCTGGTCTTCCAATAGATACTCGGTTGAAACTGAAAAAGTTTTGGTTTTATAGGAATTAAGCCAGTTTCCGATAAGGCGAATAGCGTAAGGACTCGTCCCCCCTCTTCCGAGTTTTCCACCTCTTGAAACCGTATCCAGACTGTAAATGTTAATACGCTGGATCACAAGAGGGGGAATTGATTGGCGATCAAAGAGGTAAGTAATTGCATTGACAAAGGTAATGGGTACGCAGTCATACTCCGAAACCTGATACTGTAGGGGAACATACATTTTTCAAACCACCTTTCGCTTTTGCCCGCTATGCCGGCAGCAAGACTATGAAGTTATACCTCTAAGCCTTCCGCCGTGGTCCTGTCCTTCGCTATGATTATTGTGGGACTAAGGTTCTATTAAGGCCAGAGTTAAGCATTGAATAGATACTACATTTTTTGTTAAATTTTATATAAGCGAAATCAAATAAGACGGTTACTCCATGGACTTTATAATATCACTTTAAACGTAAACAAATCAACAATTTCTAAATTTCATAACAGAGTTGTATCGGTCAACTCGTTAACTCTTAAAGTATGATTTGAATGTCATAAAATATCATAACTGGTGGTGATATTCGACAAGGCATTGCTGCAATACTTTCAGGTTGAAAGTGCGGATATATATTCAGGGGACAAATATTTGGTTTCCCTAAACTCCCTTCCCGGAAAAGCAATCTCTTATCAATATTTAACTTTCTTATCGAAGTGGCGTGCCAGGTCGACGGCCTCCCAGTCCGATGTGCGGGGCGTTTTCACCCAGAGTTTAAGATCCTTTGGTACAAAGATTGTTTCATAGATGTTGTGTGACCTTTGAGCGCCACCTTTGTCGTAAGGCGTATCAAGAACCTTCATCATTACCTTCACGCTGAACTCGCCCTTGTATTTTTCGCCAAGTGCAAGAAGATTGGCACGGCGAGAAAAAGTTTGAAAGACGTCTACCGAAGGTTGGGCGATCCCCCAGGACGGATCCACGAAATGATTGGTTGAAACCAGCAGCCCCGGTTTATCCTGACCCCTCCGCCTTATGCCGAATGTGGCCCATTCGTACGAATAAGACACATTTTCGTCCGCGACATTGAGCAAAATAGCGACCGGGGGTTTAGAGGAAAACATCGCCGCGTCGAGTTGGGTCATATCGTACGAATTGAAGAGAAAACCAAGGATCTGTATAAAATTCAGGATACTGTTTTCCATGATTATGTTTCCACCCGATGGAGTGCCGTCATTAACCTCTGCAAAAAGCCCACTCCGGTTCATCACCGTGACGGCTTCAACACCGCCCAGGAACCCCACCGTGGCGGTCGGAACACTACCGTCAGTGGGATTATAGATCGCCACTGTCACAAAGCGAATTTGTTGAAGAGCTCGGGATAATCGAAGTGTCGTCCCGTAATCATCGTCCCGTCCGCCGAGTAATCACCCCATGTCGCGATAAAGGAACAATGCACATCTTCTCCCATAATATGAGCCAGGGTGACAAGCTCATTCAAGATAAGCAGTTTTTCAAGCTCCATGCCGGATGTTTCCGCAATCCCGTAAAAAATCTCCCTAAAGCGCTGCGGACACCTTGAAAAGATCTCTGCTGCCACATATTTCCCCACTTTGTAGTCGAGGTGTTTTTCCTTTACGAGGCCATCAACAATAGCCAGCTTGTAAAACTTTTTGAGGTCATCCTTCAGCAGATGCCCGTACTGCCTCCCCATCTGGCGAAAATTGCCGTGAAGCTCGACAACGTTAAATTTCCCGGCCTTGTAAAGCGAGGCCCCCTCATACTCTGCAATCGGTTTAAGGCCCGGCTTACCAGCCACCGCCTGCGTTATTCCAAACGCCACGCCGATAAGCAAAAGCATGCTCAAAACCAAAACGCTTTTTATTTTCATATTCACTCCTCCTTTTTGCCCCACGTTTGCAAGCAATAGGCTAAACTTTTTGATATTTGATAGTGGAATTAAAGAAATAGTATATCTATTTTCCGAAGGAAAGAAACAACAATGTGTGTACTGTTTCCCGAATATCCAGAACTGTTAAGACAATAGCAGCTGTCTACAGTGTGAGAATTGACTATGGAGTTGTGATATTGATTCCCTGTATGCAATTTGAATTTATCCAATTTTCCTGTTCGTTTGTTTCTAATAAGCGTCATTCTGCTGCGCAGTTGCAGAATGACGCTTATTAGAAAGGCTTATACTACTTGTGCAGCTTACGATTGATAATCCTTGCCTCAATTCGATG
>CAZYTP010000058.1:0-16913 GCA_964650385.1 uncultured Syntrophales bacterium
TTCTTTAACATTCTCCATAAATACACTTACATTTAATATACAAAGGCCCAAACTTGATGAACTCTTAAAAAGTCTGCATTACATCATTTTTGTCATTCCCGCGAAAGCGGGAATCCAGCAATTTCAAGCTATTATGGACTCCCGCTTTCGCGGGAGTGACGGGTATTATGACTTTTTACGAATGCATCAAACTTAACCCCCCAATATCCCTATGGCCGAACCAATTTGGAAAACAAGCGTAGCTAATACAAAAGCCAGAGCAGTGTTAAACACCATGGAAAAGGCACCCCATTTCCACGAACCGGATTCCCTCACAATCATGACCACCGTAACAAAGCAGGGTGCATAGAATATAGTAAAAATTATCAGGCTCAATGCGACTAGCGGGCTCCAGCCCGGCGTTCTGGCCAGGATTTCTGAAAGAGAGCCACTTTCCTCAGGATCAAGCTCGCCCAGGGAATAAGCGGTACCCAGAGCCGAAACGACCACTTCCTTTGCAGCAAAACCACCAACAAGGGCAATATTGGTACGCCAGTCAAAACCCGCCCACTTCGAAACACTCTCAAGTGCTATTCCAAAACGACCGGCCACGGAATTTCTTAAACCTGCCTCCGCTTCCTGCAAATCAATGGACACCAGTCGGTTCTTCAAATTCCGTGCTTCTTGAGAAAGTCCTGTCTCTTCACCGGCTGTTTCCAGTTCCCGGACAACAGTCGCGCTGACCGTCGCCTCCGCAGCTTCACGCTGGTGTTCAAATTCCTGAACTTTAGGATCCGGCAGCCCGGGAAAGGTCATCATAGCCCACAGAATGATTGAAATGCCGAGGATAACCGTTCCCGCCTTTTTGATATACTGCCATGTCCTTTCCCATGTGTGTATGGCCAGCCCTTTGAAGGTGGGAAAGCGGTACGGGGGAAGTTCCATAACAAAGGGAGCGGACTCCCCCTTGATAACCGTGAGTCTCAGCAATTTTGCAACAAACAGTGCCCCCAACCAGGCAACGAGTGTAATGATCAGCATCATTATTGCCTCATTTTTCGGAAAGAAGGCCGCGATCAAAAGCGCAAATACCGGCAGCTTTGCACCGCAATTCATAAATGGAACCGTGAGCAATGTCGCCAGACGCTCCCGGGGCGATTTAAGGGTCCTGGCCGCCATGACGCCGGGCACAGCGCAACCCCCGGCAATACCTCCTGATACGATAAAGGCCATAACGGAACTGCCGTGAAGACCGAAGGTTCTGAATATCCTGTCCAGCATGAATGCGACTCTGGCCAGGTACCCGGAATCCTCCAGCAGTGCAATCCCGAAGAACATGAACATAATCAGCGGCACAAACCCCAGAACACCTCCCACACCATCAATGATACCTGAAATAACAAGAGACTTTAAAAGACCGTCAGGCAGGTGTGTAGATGCCGCATCACCAAACCACCCAAAGAAGCTCTCGAGCCAGCCCACGGGAACTTCGCTGTAGGTAAACGTAAAATGATACAGCCCCATAAGCACCACCAGCATAATGATGGGACCGAGAAACCGGTTGGTGACAATTTTGTCTATCCTGTCAGACATATAGAGTCTGTCTTGATCATGTTGGCGCTGAACAACCCCTTGTTTTATAATGGAATTGATATAGCCGTAACGTTGATCCGCAATCATGGCTTCAGGATAGGTGTTCAGCGTTCTCTGTAAATGCACCGACACTTTTTTTACAATTTCTTCAAGCCTTGCAGACAAAGAAGAATTACTTTCCTGCCCCTTTGATTTAATCTGTTTGTCACTTTCCAGATATTTCAAGGCAATCCAGCGGGGCCGGTATGTATCAGTTAAAAAATCGCTGGTACTGATTTCCCTTTCCATTTCAAAGAGCGCCCTGTCCAAATCATCCCCGTAGGATATTTTAATAGGATCCTGTTTTTTGGCTTCCTGAACTATCTTTACAGCCGCTCTTAATAGTTTCTTCTTTCCCTCACCGGTTCTGGCAATCGTGGGAATAATGGGAATCCCGAGCAGCGAGGACAGTTTTTCTGAATTAATTTTAATTCCCCTGTTCCTGGCCACGTCAATCATGTTCAGAGCGATGCACATGGGGACGCCCATTTCAAGAAACTGAATCGCAAGGTAAAGGTTTCTCTCCAGATTTGATGCATCGACTATATCAATGACCACCTCCGGTTTTTCATTGACCAGGAAATCTCTGGCAACCACTTCTTCCGGGGAATACGCAGTGAGGGAATATGTCCCAGGAAGATCCACTATATGCATACGGCATCCATCATGAACATGTAAGCCTTCTTTCTTTTCCACCGTGACCCCCGGATAATTGCCCACATGCTGACGAGCGCCGGTAAGCTCATTGAAAAAGGTTGTTTTGCCGGAGTTGGGATTTCCTGCCAGAGCTATTGTTGCTTCCATCTTTTATTCTACCTCCACTTCTATATGATTAGCTTCATTGTTTCGGAGGGTCAGCGTAAAACCCATGACTCTCAAAGCCACGGGATCGTACAGGGGCGCCCGCCCCTGAATCTTAATGGCCGTCCCCGGAACAATGCCCATATCACGGATGCGCCTGCCAAGCTCGCCTCCGACCTTTACAGCGGATATGATTCCGGACTGGTTATCCCTCATTTTTCGCATCATTATTTTACCCACGTTATAAACCTCCTCATATTTCAATAAATCGATAAAGTTAGAATAGTAATATATTGTTAGAATATTCTAACTTACTTGTCAAAAAAAATTACATTTTAGACCACTTTCTTCCCATCATGATACCCTATTTTCCGAAACCATAATTTTCTGTGCCATCCCTGTTCCTATGGCCATACGTGCTTCTCCAATGGCCACAATAAAAGGTCCCGGAGCACCACGTCTTATGACCTCAATCTCTGAACCTGGACCAAAACCCATACTTATCAGGCGCTCCTGCATCCTTCTTCCACCGGCAAGAGAAACAATTTTCACCTTTTTACCGGACAATACCATGGTTAAGGGTATTATATTAGTTTTCATGTTAAATCACCGGCATTCCCTTTTTTCTCCAACTCTTCTATTCTTGTACTATACTGTTTTACAAAATTCTTCATCTGCTCCAGGCACTTATCATCAACGCGACCATGCTGTTGATAATCATCGAAACGCTGCAACCACTCAGAACCACCCCTCGGACAATTCTCAACGAATTCCATAAACTTCACAACCCTTTCTAACGTGACAGGACTGACAGTGTGTTCCATTTTACAGGCATCTTCTTCAGCCGTTTTTTTATCTATGTTTAATATATCAATTAAAAAATCACGCAAAATTACATGTTTTCGGTACACATCTTTTGCGATATGTTTACCCTTTGTTGTCAGTTCCACATATTCATATTTCTCATGATTGATCAGACCCCTCTGTGCAAGCGTACCCATCATACTGGTGACCGTTGGCAGCTTGACTTTCATCTCTTTGGCTATATCTTTAACGCGAACAGCTTTTTTAGACTTCTCCAGGTTAAAAATGGCCTCCAGATAATCTTCCATTGTTGAACTCAACTTTTTTTTGCCCATAATTCCATTACTCCCGAACCTTGGTTTTACATAATTATTGTTCTGGTCATTACGAGGAGCGGAGCGACGTGGCAATCTCTTATATTTACAATGAGTTAGAGATTGCTTCTCATTCGTTCGCAATGACAATATGGTATTATGCAAAGCTTTCTAAAGATCAGTTAGAGTACCACAAATTTTCTCACACAATTAGGGGAACCAACAGATGTTAGAATACTCTAACATGGATTAGCTACCCTAAAAAAAGATTCATGTCAAGTTTTTTTTGGGGGAATTGCACTACCTTTTACAAGAGCTTTATCGACTTACAAGAACGAATGTTCCTCTCCGGGAAAGACTTCTGCCTTCACTTCATCCAGGTATTGTTTGACGGCCTCTTTCATCACATTACTTAGATTGGCATACTTCTTGACAAATTTCGGTGTAAACTTTTCAAACATCCCAAGCATATCGTTGACTACCAGTACCTGTCCATCGCAGTTAACACCGGCGCCTATACCGATTGTCGGTATCTCAAGCGATTTTGTGATCTCCTCGGCCAAACCAGCAGGCACAGACTCCAGAACAATGGAAAATGCTCCGGCCTCTTCAAGTATTTTGGAATCTTCCATGATCTTTTTAGCTGCCATATCTCCCCTGCCCTGTACCTTGTAACCTCCGAATTTATGAACAGACTGAGGTGTAAGCCCCACGTGGCCCATAACCGGAATTCCTGCCGATGTTATTCTTCTGACGGTTTCGGCCACTTCTCTCCCCCCTTCCAATTTTACACCATGTGCATCAGCCTCCTGCAGGAACCGACCGGCATTGCGGACAGCTTCTTCAACGGAGACCTGATAGGACATAAAAGGCATATCCCCGATAACCATGGCGCGTTTCGCGGCACGGGATACCGGTCTTATGTGGTGGATCATATCTTCCATAGTAACCGGCAGGGTGCTGTCATACCCGAGGATCACCATACCAAGAGAATCCCCCACCAGCATAATATCGACACCGGCTTCGTCCAGAAGCGCGGCAGTGCAATAATCATAAGCGGTCAGCATGGTGATTTTTTCACCCCTTCTTTTCATTTCAAGAGTTACAGGAATTGTTATTTTGTTTACTTTTCCTTCTTTACTCATCCTCCGATCCTCCTCCGAGAAGCAGTGATTTGATCTCTTCTGCCTTTCTATGTGTAAGAGTTTTATTTTTAAGGCCGATATCTGAGGCAAAAACCCCCATGATATTGTACATATCCAGAAATTCGGGAAATCTGCCACGAAATGCCTCAATATGTTTTTTTACCGTTTCAATGTCGCCCCTCGATATCGGTCCGGTTAACGATTGGACTGTTCCCCGGTTTTCAATATTATTTATTGTTCCGGTGACAAGCGGCCAGAACGCCTTGATAGCGCTCTCCCGGTTTAAACCGACATTCTTATAAATTTCTTCAACCATGTACATCAGAACAACCAAATAGTTTGATGCCATACATGCAGCAGCGTGATAAAGCGGCCTATCCGCATCTGAAACGAAAAAAGGTACGCCACCCAGATCCTTGATAATTTGAACGGCCCAGTCCCTGATTTCCTCTTCAGCCGTAACACCAAAGGTGCTCCCGGGAATATTTTTTACAGCACCTTCTACGCTGGCAAAAGACTGAATCGGGTGCATGCTCGCTATGCGGGATCCGGTTTTGCGAGCAGATTCCAGAAGATCGAGTTTCCCTGCACCGCTCATGTGAACAACCTTTTTACCGACACCTGCCCCCCCTTTGCTTGATATTTCCTCACAAACGGAAGCAATGGCATCATCACCGGTAGTTATAAAAATACATTCTGCCTGAGATGCCGCACCGGCAAGATTGGTATAAACTTTCCCGCCCGTATATTTAACCCCTTTTTCCGCTGAGTTCACTGACCTGCTTGCAACCGCTACAATTCTATAGCCTGCAGATCGAAGAAGAGATCCGACTGCCGTCCCTACCCTTCCCATTCCAAGAATCGCAATGCTGTCTTTCATTATCATTTCCCCAAAACTTAAAAAAGCCTTCCAGACTGTTTCCGGAAGGCTTTAAAAGTCTTTATTCCCATCATTGCAATGAAGCAAACCCCTATTGTGATACCCGGGGATAGAAAATCACCACAGCAACAGAATTTCCGACTGTAACTTACCTGTTAACCTTCTCGTCTCAGTCCAGCAATTCCGGATCCAAGCGAAAAAAACCGACTATCATACATGATGACAAATAGTCAATATAAATAAAGCTTGATTTGGAAAGAATAGCTATAGGGTCATGTGCTGGCGGCCTGTTGCCCGAATGAAAATTCCGTTGAGCAGGTCATTACAACACTTTTTGCGAATAAATCCTGGCGAAGCGCAAAATTAGTATTTTCGCCTTTTTGAGTCCGAAGAGTAAGTTTTGAAAATACCTGTAGTAAACCTTATATTTATCGAAAATTTTACACTTACCGCTACCGTATTGCGTCGGCAATAGCCTCCAAAGGAAGAACCTTGTCCACCACTCCCAGCTTAATAGCCTCCTGTGGCATACCGAAAACCACGCATGTTGCTTCGTCCTGGGCAATGGTCAGGGCACCGGCTTCCTTCATTTCAGACATACCTCTGGCACCATCGTCACCCATACCCGTCATGATAACAGCGACGGCATTGGAACCGGCATACCTTGCGGCCGAACGGAACAACACGTCAACCGAAGGGCGATGCCTGGCAACCAGCGGGCCGTCCTTTAACTGAACGTAGTATCGAGCGCCACTTCTATGTAAAATGAGGTGCCGGTTTCCGGGAGCTATCAATGCCCTGCCGCGCAGAACACTGTCCCCTTCAGCCGCCTCTTTAACTTCAATGCGACAAAGATCATTAAGGCGCTTTGAAAATGCCTTTGTAAAGTTTTCCGGCATGTGCTGGACAATGACAATGCCGGGACAATCCCGGGGCAATGCCTCCAGAAAGACACGCAGCGCCTCGGTGCCGCCGGTAGAGGCCCCAACAACAATTATCTTCTCGGTGGTGCGGAGCATCGCCTTGCCGGTCGGCGGGGCAATGACAGCATCGGCAGTCAGTTTGGTCAGTACCATGTTTCGTCTGGTGGTAATGGATTTAACACGCGCCCGGGCGGCGGCCTTGACGGAATCACAAATCGTTATTCGCGATTCTTCCAGGAACTTTTTTACGCCCATCTTTGACTTCTGAATAATATCCAGTGCTCCATATTCCAATGCCCTGAGTGTGGTTTCACACCCTTTTTCCGTCAGGCTGGAACACATGACCACCGGAAGCGGGTGCTGGCTCATGATCTTATGCAAAAAGGTGATGCCATCCATCCGTGGCATCTCCACGTCAAGGGTTATGACATCGGGCACGTCTTTCCTTATCTTGTCGGCCGCAATGTAGGGGTCTGCGGCGACGCCAATAACCTCGATAGCGGGATCAGACTCCAGAATTTCCGTAAGAGATTTACGCACGACGGCAGAATCATCGACAATAAGTACTTTGATTTTCTTGCTCACCCCAGAATTACCTCAAAAAGTCGTATGGTTATCAAAGCTGGCTCCCCTTGAAAGCCCTTTGCTGACTCTCGCCAGGGGACCGGGTATTTACTTTCTTATAGACGGTCGGGATGACTGCATCGAATTGACCGTTAATGCCGTGTAACGATTCAGAGTGGCCGATAAACAAATACCCATCCGGGGTAAGTTGGTTATAGAATTTATCAAATAATTTAATATGCGTCTGTCGATCAAAATAAATGACTACATTACGACAAAATATGATATCTATCGGCGTCTTGATGCCAAAGTCCCTGTCCATTAGGTTAAGTTTACGGAAGTTAATACAGCCGCGCAGTTCCGGAACAACACGAAAAAAACCGGCATGGGAGTTCTTGCCACGCATCAGGTACTTGTGTTTCAAGACATTAGGGACCGGTTCAATCAAGTCTTTGTCATAAATCCCCTGTCTGGCAGTTGCCAGCACCTTTGTGGATATGTCCGTTGCGAGTATGGAAAATTTGTCCTTCACATTTCCTGCAAAAAACTCCGAAAGAACCATGGCCAGGGTATAGGGTTCTTCCCCGCTGGAGCAACCAGCACTCCAGACATACAGCTTCCTCTTTGAACCGACTCGGCCTGACCGGAGAAGTGTTGGCAATATCTGTTGCGTCAGTATGTCAAAATGCACCGACTCCCGAAAAAAGTCCGTTTTGTTTGTTGTGACCACATCAATCATCTGAGCAAGTTCCTCAGAGTGGCCTTCCGGGCTTATTATATAATTATAGTATTCTTCAAATGAAGTCATGCCGAGAGCACGTAAACGCCTGTTAAGCCTTGATGTCAACATGACCTTCTTGCTAAGAGGTAGCTTGATACCGCATTGGGAATGGATAAATTCACTGAAACGGCTAAACTCACGGCCAGACATTTTGCAAATTTGAAATGCTGGCGCTACAGAACCGTCGTTTTGTGAGCACATATTCAGTCTCCTACCCATAACGTTTTGAATCAAGCATAAAGACCCACATGATTGCTGAACATATCATTGCAGGAGGGCATAAAGCTTGTCCCCGACTCAGATCGGAGCTCTTCCCCTGCATATACCTATACCCTTGCCTCCTGGGCATCGGGGTCATTGTCCGGTTTCCCCATATCCAGATCCAGTGATGCCTCCTCGGATTCAATATCCTGTTCCTCTTCCATGACCGGGGCTGAGGCTCCAGCAGTGCTCTGCATTACAGCCAGTTCCGCTTCGGAAAGTACCCGGTCGATATCAAGAATGATCAGGAACTTTTCATCATTCTGTTTACCCATGCCCTGCATGAAATCGGTATTGATTTTTGCTCCGATTTTCGGAGGTGGTGATATATGACTCGGGTCAAGGTCAATCACCTCCTGCACCGAGTCGGCAAGGGCGCCGATCTGCATAAGATCACCCCCCGCCTCAACCTCCACAATCACAATACAGGTATCCACCGTCTTTTTGATGGCGGACATGCCGAGTTTCAAACGCAGGTCGATTACCGGGACAACGTTACCGCGCAGGTTGATCACCCCGCGAAGAAAGTCAGGCATTCGTGGTATCTTGGTAATGGTAGTGTAATCCAGCACCTCTCGTACCTTTGCAATCTGGAACGCAAATTGTTCATCGGCCAGTACAAAGGTAAGATACTGAGTCACCTGGTTCAATTCTTCTGAACTCATAATACTTCCCCCTTTCCCCTGGTTTAGTACCGATCGAATTCTCTGTCATCGGTCATGTCCAGAATAACACTCGGTGCTACATTACCAACTGATCCCTCATTATCTTTTGCAGACACTTTTGACGCTTGCGCCTTTTGTTTGACATGTACTGCGGTTCCGCGCTTCCCCTTCTTCTTTGAACCTGACGCATCCTCAAGTTGAGGGGTACTACTTTTTAGCTGTGCCTGCGCTTCACGTCCGGAATTTCCATTCACCTTGAAAAACGCCGCAGTCATACGGAGCAGTTCCGCCTGACCCGAAAGCTCTTCGGTTGTCGAAGCCATCTCTTCGGTGGCGGCGGCACTTTGCTGGATCACCTGGTCGAGTTGTACGACAGCCTCTGTAACTTGCTGAATACCGTTGGACTGCTCAGCACTGGTAGTGCTAATTTCCTGTAGCAATTCAGCTGTTTTCTGAATACCAGGCACAATCTCTGCTATAAGCTCGCCCGCCTTTTCGGCGACCTCCACGCTGGTACCGGACAGATCACCAATCTCTTTCGCGGCGGTCTGGCTACGTTCAGCAAGCTTGCGTACTTCGGCGGCTACAACGGCAAAACCTTTGCCATGCTCCCCGGCACGAGCAGCCTCGATAGCGGCGTTGAGCGCCAGCATATTGGTCTGTCGGGCAATCTCCTCAATAATGCCGATTTTTTCCGCAATACTGTTCATAGCTTTAACAGTTTCAGCTACCCGCCTTCCACCTTCCTCCGCATCGGTGGCTGCCTTATCTGCAATCGCAGCAGTTTCTCTGGCGTTATCGGCGTTCTCAGCCACTGAACTGTTCATCTCTTCCATGGAACTTGAAACCTCCTCGACACTTGCCGACTGCTCGGTGGCACCCTGTGACATCTGCTCGGAAGCGGAACTCATCTCCTCGCTGCCCGCAGCAACCTGTTCAGCGGCTGTTTGCACATCAATCGCAAAACGCGTAATCTTATCGATCATCGTGTTCAGACTGTTCTTAATCTCGTTGAAATCTCCCTTGTACTCGGCAGTAATTTCTTCAGGTATATCACCTTTACTGATACGCTCAACATATGTGGCGGCGAGTGTCAGTGGATCGATTACCGTATCCAGAGTGCGGTTTAACCCCTGAATGATCTTTTTGAAGTCACCCTCATGCTTCGAGTCATCCGCACGCATATGAAGCCTCCCTTCAACTGCGCTTTCTGTCAGCATGTTTACGTCGTTTACCACAGCATTGATCGGTTTGATGATACTGGTTCGACTGATAAAAAAAGTCGCAGTCAAAACTGTTCCCAACAGAATCAAGGATACCAGGGCGATCATTCCCGAGACCCGTCGAATATCCGCTTTTGTTGAATCAACATGCTTTTTCATTTCAACCGATGCCACATTTGCCGCTTTTTTTATTTCCGCTTTCCTGACCGCAACCAGCGTATCTATGTCATCCACGTAAAGACCTGTGCCTATAACCCAATCCCACTCATCGAAGAACTTAACAAATGAAAGCTTGGGAACAGGCTTGGCCGCACCATACTTCGGCCAATCGTAATCAACAAATCCCTCCCCTTTTTCACGGCAGACTCTGGCAAATTCAACGAAAATCCTTTTGCCGTTTGGGTCTTTGTTGCCCGAAACATCACTACCCTCCATTTCAGGCTTATAAGGATGCATGATCATCTTGGGTTGCAAATCGTTTATCCAAAAATAATCTTTAGCCTCGGGGCCATATCTTAAGGTCCGGATCATAGCTATTGCATCCGATTTCAACTTTCCCTGGGCAACCTCCATGTAGACTCCCGTACCTATAACCCAGTTCCATGGCTTGAATAATTTCACAAATGAAAGCTTTTGCACAGGTTTCTCCGAACCGTACTTCGGCCAATAGTAATCAACAAATCCCTCCCCTTTTTCACGACAGGCCTCGGCAAATTCAACGAAAATCCTTTTGCCGTTTGGGTCTTTGTTGCCCGAAACATCATTACCCTCCGTTTCAGGCTTATAAGGGTGCATGATCATCCTGGGATGCAAATCGTTTATCCAGAAGTAATCCTTACCATCGGGACCGTAGCGAAGCTTTCTGATAAGATCAGCCGCCTTTGCCTGCTTTTGTCGCAGACTGAGATTCTGTTCCTTTTCAATACTCTTCAGAATAGAATAAGCTGTATTGACGGCATTTGAAAGAGGTTCCTTATACACTTCTTTCAGCTTTTCAGGGTTATGGGCGTCATTATATGCCCTCTGGAGAACAGACATGGCTGTCTGTACCTCAGACTTGAGATATTCTTTCTTCTGGGAAATAAGCTCTTGACGATATTTCTCGACGCCTGCTTCCATTGTACGTATATTATCTGTGCTCATCTTTTCGATTTGTACAACAGCTTTTTGCCCATTACCATTTAACTGCCAAATAGACAAAAGACCCACAGCAGCCGAAACAGTGAGCAAGGACACGGCTACTAACAATATGATCTTTGTACTTATTTTCATGTTTAATTTCATTTTAAAATCTATCCTCCTTGTTATCGAAATTCGATAGTAGTGTTTCAGCTATCTATGAAATATCGTCCCTTATGCAAACTTCTGCAGTCCACAATTTTCCCCACCACCTTTCTTATTATATAAAGCTTCAAATTTGGACTCTAAACTCTGCTGTTTCTTCTCTTTCAGCACATCGGATCAACTTCGGAACGTCCACGATGAGGGCGATGCTGCCGTCTCCCATGATGGTTGCCCCAGAGACACCCTCAACATCACGATATGCCCTGCCCAGGGACTTGATTACGGTCTGGTGGTCACCGATTATCTCGTCCACCACAATACCAACACGAATGCCGTCGTTCCGCACAATGGCAATCTGCTCCACAGAAGGCCTGCCGTTAGACATTACAAATATCTCACGCAGGCGCACATAGGGAATCAACTCACCCCTCACCGATATCACATGACGGTTATGGGCATTCGCAATGTCAATCTCCAAAAGTGTCACGCATTCCTCCACCACGGCAAGCGGCAGAACAAAACGACTCTCTTCCACCTTCACCAGCAGCCCGTCTATAATGGCCAGGGTCAACGGCAGGGTAAGGGCAATGGTCGTACCACGTCCTTTTTTACTGGATATTTCGATGGATCCGCGCAGGGCATCTATCTCGCGTTTGACCACATCCATGCCCACACCACGGCCGGACACATTGGTTACACACTTGGCCATGGAAAAACCAGGCATAAAAATGAACTTGAATATCTCGGATTCGTCGAGCACCGCCCCCGGTTCGATTAATCCCTTCTCAGTCGCCTTGGACTTAATGACCTCAGGATCGAGACCCTTTCCGTTATCCTCTATTGTGATAACCACGCTGGCGCCAGCATGGGTAGCAGTCAGGAGGATTTTCCCCTTGCGGGGCTTGCCCGCGGCGCTGCGTTCATCAGGTGATTCAATGCCGTGGTCAATACTGTTTCGTATAAGATGCACAAGGGGATCGTCCAAACGCTCTATTACGGTCTTGTCCAGTTCGGTTTCTCCCCCCTCGGTAACCAGGTCTATCTCTTTACCCAGTTCAGCAGACAAATCGCGTACAAGACGCCTGAACTTGCTGAACGTGGTTCCGATCGGCAACATGCGAATGTTAAGCACGCAGTCGCGAAGTTCACCCGTCAACCGCTCAATCTCTTCAGTGGGATTGACCAGATCGGCTATATCCACAGTAGTGGCAATCTGGGTAAGCCGGGCCTGGGTAATAACCAGCTCTCCTACAAGGTTGATGAGCTTGTCGAGCCTGTCGGCCGGCACACGAACGCTGGCGACCCTCGCTGCAGACGTTTTCTTGTCAAGAATCTGTTGCTCCTTCAAGGCCGACTCTACCTTGTCTTTAGACACCGCCCCTGACTCAACGAGCATTTCGCCTATTCTCTTCTGATGGCTCAGGGTCTCATCGACCTGTGTCCGGGTGATGTCTCCACGATCAACCAGGATCTCACCCAAGCGTCGTTTAGTCCCATTTATATCTTCCGAATCATCAGAAATTTCGCGAATGGAAATCTCACTTTCGTCCTCAACGAAAATGAAAACATCCTTGATGGCGTCAACGCCACGGTCTGTTGTCAGGATCACGTCCCAAAAGAGATAACACTGTTCAGCGTTCAGTTCGTCAAGCACCGGAATGTCCTCGATTTGTGCCACAATAGTACATTCACCAAGCTGGTACAACTCGTCTAAAAGCAATGACGGGTCCATACCCGAACGTAAAATAGCCGGATCGGGACGAAACCTCATGCGATAGGTAATATTTTCTCCTCCCGTCCTGACTGTGGGAGAAGGTACTTTAGTGTCTGCGTCGACAGTGTCATCGACACTATCTTTATCCGACAAAAAGGTGTTGAGACCGGCGACAATTCGGTTAATCTGTTCGGCGTCCGCCGCCGGACCGCCTACTGAAGCGTTCAATAGAAGTTTTATTTGATCGCATGATTTTAAGGTTAGATCCGTTAGTTGTTTGGTAACGGGTATCCGACCTTCCCGAACAAGGTCGAAAACAGTCTCCACATGATGGGTAAAGTCAGTAATATCATTGAGACCAAACATTGAACTGGAACCCTTTATCGTATGAATTGCTCGAAACGCCCGGTTTACAAGATCAAGGTCGTCCGGTGATTCCTCCATCTCCAGTAATACGCTCTCCAGCTCAATAATCAGCTCGTCCGCTTCCTGTAAAAACGTCTGCACATGTCTGTCCATCTTAACTCCCGATAAACACTTATCTAAGAACCTTCTTGACAACCATTAAAAGTTGTTCCGGTTTAAAAGGTTTTACGATCCAACCAGTTGCACCAGCGGCTTTGCCTTCCTGTTTTTTCCCGTCCTGGGATTCGGTGGTAAGCATGATGACCGGAATAAACTTGAATTCCGGCCTTGCTCGTACCTGTATGATTAATTCAATACCGTTCATGTTAGGCATGTTAAGGTCGGTTATCAGCATGGCGACGGGACTGCCCACGATTTTTTTCAGAGCATCCTGACCATCAACGGCCTCGATAACTTCATAACCCGCCTGCTTGAGCGTAAAATTCACCATCTGCCTTATACTTATAGAATCATCGACTGTCATGATTACCTTTGACATTTCACGCCTCCTCATCGGTGGTGAAAAATGCTTCCGGATCGAGTCCAATACGGTCTATTGCATCCCTTACAACGTCAGGTGCCCCCGATACGGAAAATGTCCTGACCTTGTCTCTGGCCGTCCTGTAAGCCGAGCACAAAAGCTGAACACCGGCAGTGTCACAGTCACTCACCTCATCAAGCTTGAGAACCAATCCCTTAGATTTCTCAAGACAGCCCGCCAGTTCACTTCGAATGGACGCCACCTCATATACCGTCATAGCGCCTTCGATCCTCAAAATGACTTTATTTTCATTTTCTTCTATTTTAAAAGCCATCACCTTTCCCCGCCTATCATGTTTTGTTCTTATATTTTATAGTTGACTCATTGAACTCAAAAGAGTTCAATATTGTCGTCCAGCGCATCTTCGCCACCGGCCTTTTCAGGCTCGACTGAATAATCTTCTCCATAAATCTCTTTCTTAATCCCGGAGGATTCATAGATGTTTTCCGTTTCATTTTGATGAATGTTGCTGTCCGGCAAAGCAGCAATCTCTTCGTGGATGATTCGTTCTTGTTCCATCGTATATCGTGTTGTGAGCTGGTCGATTTCGCTAGCTGCTCTTTTATCCCCCCTATTTCCCAGGGAAGTCCATGAACTCGTCTCCTCTACCACACTTTCCAGTTCAGTCAGGTTTTCCGTCAACCGACAGGCCAACTCCGTGAGAAAGACCAGCTCCGAACTGGTCTGTGAGATCTTGATCTGCAATGACTCAGCCCGTCGCAACGCATCCGAAGATTCCTTTACAAACCGTTCGTATGTGCTGGAAATTTCCTGAATGCCATCTCCGATGGATATCCCGTCGCTATTCTCAACACGTATTTCTTCTGTTTCCCCCAATCTTCGTGCCGACGCAGTGATTGAATCAAGAACCCCCGAAACATCACCAACAAACTCGTTTGATTGAATTGACAGTCTGTTCACCTCCTGGGCAAGAACATCAAGCGTTTCACCCTCTTTACCTAAATGTGCCGTCTTTATAATTGCATTGAGCGACTTTATGCGCATTTCACGGTTAATGTGACGAATACCCTCCAGGTGGCACGAAACCTGTGCTGACGTCTCAGATACCTGACGGGCCGCATTCTTCAAATTATCCTCAAGACAACGGCCACGACTGAGGAGCTGGTGGAGATCCAGAAGAGCCGAATTGAGTACCGCAAACGAGTTCTCCCCCTGGCCTTCATTAGAACTGTTGTGTGAAAGACCTGCGGCACTGTTCACAAGCCGGTTAACCTGATCGTCAATCTTCCCGAAGGCATTAAGAGACTGTTCATAAGCGGCATTAATTTCAGTTATTATATGCCTCAACTGCTCTGACTGGATACGTAAAACCGAATGAACATTGTTTAATTTTTCTGCCCTTGCTTCCCCGGATGTATTCCCGGAGCAGGTATTTCCGGAGTCTTGAAGATTCTCTACTATGTGCTCGATTTTCTGACGAGTTATGTCGTGAAACTGAATCGCCACCACAATCTCGCCCACCTGACGTGAGATATCCTGAGAGTGATTACCAACCTTATCCAGAGCCTCCAGCGACAGCTTCATGATCTCTTCCGTCTTAATGACGGCATCCCGCACGTTCTCCTCCGCCGCATCAATCAGTTCACTTAATTGACTCAAACCTCCTGATATCTCTCTGTAGGCAGAGATCTGACTGATACTCGCCACTCTGGAATCGTCAACAATACTCTGGTAAATCAGGTTCATTTTCCCCACGAGCTCTTTAATCTCCTGAACAAAATCGGTGAACATCGACCTGGCTTCTGTCGAGCAGGAACTCTCAATCCCGATATACGTCGCCACAGCCCCGAGAACACTGGCAATCTTATCAATTACAGCACACATATTATTAAGATCGGTGAGATGTCCGGCAATAATGTTCGTATTGCCAAGCCTGTCAGATACTGCAGCCTGACAACTCTGAAGCTCCGTAAGGGAATAAGTAGTAAGCGTACCAACGTTATCGAGAACGCTTTTCTCAGAATCCCCTGTAACCAGCTTGGTGGAATTAAGAGTATGTTCAGTCAGCTCGACGGCTTCGGAACAGATAGACTGAAGTTCCTGGCCAAGCCGCACAAAACTGGGTTCAACATTCTCGTATATTAACTCCAACGATTCCGCCATAGCCGACAGGCGAGATGATATCTCGGAATCAAAACGCCCGGATCTACGGAAAGCAAAAAGCTTCTTTTTTGCCTTTTTTATAGAAAGTTCATCAATCTTCCCAAACATCTTTGAGCTACCGAAGTTATTTAACAGCCAATTTTGCATATCATCACTTTCTCGTAATAATTATTGGGCCATCTCATTCCTTTTCCTTTAACAATCTTGCGATCCTGCTGCCGGTAAATATGTCCGGCTATAGTTCCTCTTGTGTCTTTTTCGGCACAAACATCATTAATCTTTAGAATCGTCAATTTTTTGACAACTTCGCTGCCATTTTGCCCAGAGAGCTTAAATCACTTAAGTGGCTTGTAATCCGGATGCCCTGGTTGTTTATTCTTTAGTAATGGGCATATATCGCCGGTAATTAGTTGGAATAAGCAGTTGATATGATGAGGAATTTCAATGCTCGGCCTTTCTATGTCTTCTATCTTCGAGGCCTTAAGAAGTTGCTTTCTTGTTGTCTGAATTTTTGCCTGTTCCACTTCAACTTTTTAATTTTTACCAAATATTATTCAAAATACATGCCAAAAGTGCAAAAGTAACTTGGGGGGTTTGTTTTATTTTCTAAAAATATTTTGAGCTACATAGAATTCTTATTTCAAAACCTTTAGAACTATCGGAAAAATGTTTTAAGCATCGAACAGTTATAGTTTCAAAACTCTTATTCGAAACTCTTTTCCGGATCTGATGAGACCTCAAATCCGATCCTGAAATAAATTCAGGACAATGTGACAATTCACATACAACTTTATTGTTCTGCTTTTCCCTGCGAATCATCATCCCTAAATCCGATATTAAGGTTTGAATTAGCGGGAAAATGATTGAAAAAAC
>CAZYTP010000059.1:0-10581 GCA_964650385.1 uncultured Syntrophales bacterium
ATGTGAGGAAAGAGATTGGTCCCATTGCCACACCTGAGAAGATACAGTGGGCGGATGCTCTTCCCAAGACGCGAAGTGGAAAGATTATGAGGAGGATTCTGAAGAGGGTTGCGGCGGATGACGTAACCGCTCTGGGGGATACAAGCACCCTGGCAGATCCTTCTGTTGTGGATGTAATCGTTAAAAATAGACTGTAAAGTATATAATATATTCAGGCAAGATTCGAGCAGGGTTTTACCGGTATACATTTGTGGAGTATGTCGAATATGTAATTGCTTTTAAAGAGGAGGTGAAAAACATGATAAGAGTATTGATTGAAAGACACTGTTTGCCTGGAAAAGAGGATGAACTCAGGCACCTTATGCAGGAAGTTAGATCAGATGCGATACGGCGGCTCGGCTACATTACTGGTGAGACACTCCGGGCAGCGGATAATCCCTTGCACTTCATGATCATCAGCACATGGACAACCATTGAAGCCTGGAAGGCGTGGGAGTCGGACCGCAGGAAGAGCTTTTTAATAGACGGGATGATGGACTCTCTGCTTTCTGAACCAGAGATTGTGCGTGTTTTTATTGAGGAATCCTCATCTTGAGCAACACCGCTATGTTTCATGTTTACGCCGCTAAAGACAGTTAGCTCAGGCTGTAGAAAAGATTTTACGAAAATATAAGGCTTTCATAGCATAGAATGCTTCACTCTTTTGGGGTCAAATCTTTAATAGAGATTTGACCCCTTTCTCATTCGTTCTTCGATAACCCGGGTTGCCAATTTCAGGTCATCAGGAGTATTTATCCCCATAACTTCAACAGGATCATTTGCGATAAACGACCTTGCAGTGTATTCCTTCCTGCTGGCGATCTTGAAAATATCTGTCAGATAATATTCGCCCTGTGCATTCTTGTTGTCAATATCTGCTAAGGCCTCAAAAAGAAATTCACTTTCCATACAGTAGATGCCTGTATTTATTTCTCGGATCTTCTTTTCCTCATATGTTGCATCGCGCTCCTCCACGACTTTCAGGATATCACCCTCCGTTTTTTTTACAACCCGTCCGTAACCGTGCGCGGTCTCGAGTACGGTAGTTAAAACCGTAACCGCCGCATCACACGAAAAATGATAGTCGAGCAGTGACCTTACAGTATGTAGAGTGATTAGAGGTACATCACCACATAGAATCAAGATAGTTCCCTCAAAATCAAGGAATCTGTCCTTGGTTTGAAGCACGGCATGGCCGGTCCCCAGCTGCTCTCTCTGGTACACGAAAACAAGGTCGTCATTATCTTTAACAGATTCTTTTACTAATTCTGCCTGATGACCGACTACAATAACGATTCCTTCCGATCCTACATATCTTGCTACGGCAACCGGGTAGGAAAGCATCGGCTTTCCGTAAATGGGGTGAAGAACTTTCACCAGTGAAGATTTCATACGGGTTCCCTTGCCGGCGGCAAGAATTATAGTTGAAAATCTGTCGCCCCTTCTTTTGATCATCAAATCACCTTTTTAACTGAACGAATATGGATGTTGTTATTAACTGTCCTGCTAATGTCTTGCGCCTGGAACTACATCCGGCAGTATAACCAGCACCTCTTTTATGGATTTCATGTCAGTATCTTCAATAACGAAAAGGACATCATTAAATCTTAATGTTTCACTTCTCTTGGGAATTTTCCCCATCCTGTTTAATAGGAACCCTCCCAGAGTTTCATAATCCCCCGCAGGAATCTTCATGAGGATGATTTCTCTAAGACGGTCTATCTTTATTCTGGCGTCAAAGAGATATCTCCCGGGGCCGACTTTTTTATACAACTTTTCCTCTTTATCGTACTCGTCCTCAATTTCACCCACTATCTCTTCCAGTATGTCCTCGATAGTCACTATACCAATGGCACCGCCATATTCATCAACAACTATAGCCATATGTTCGCCACTCCTCTGCAGCTCAAAGAGAAGCTCACCGGCCGACTTCGTTTCCGGTACATAAAAAACCGTCGGTCTGAGACAGGACGTTATCTTGTCATTTTCGATCAGTTCAGCCTGACCGTGCAGAGTTTTCAAAAGGTCAAAACAATGAAGTATGCCTGTGATGTTGTATATCATGTCACGATAAACGGGAATACGGGAAAATCCTTTTTCTTCAGTCAAAACAGCAGCCTCCCCGAGAGTAGAGCTTTCTTGCAAGACAACCGCATTGGACAGGGGAACCATAATCTGCCCGACAGTTACCTCGGAGAAACCGAGTATCCGCCGTATCATTTCCTTTTCTGAACTCTCGATATCACTCTCATCCCTTTCTTTTCTGAGAAGAAATTTCAAACCATCCCTTGTAATATAAGGGGAACGGATACTTTTCTTTCCTCCCGTGAAGATATAGACGGCACCTCTGGCTATTCTTGAAATAATAAACACCACCGGATAAAGCACCCATGAAGCGATCCATATAAACCACGAAACCCTGAGGGAGATAAATTCTGCATGCCGCCGAGATATACTTTTAGGGATTATTTCACCCATAACAAGGATAAGAGGAATCATAATAATAACAGAAATAAATTCACCGCGGACAGCGCCAAAGGTTGATATGAACATGGATGTTGCGACAACCGTACTGGCAACGACACATATATTGGTTCCGGTTAAAGTCGTAGCAAGAAACCACTCCGGTTTATCCAGGAGCTTAAGGGTAAGCATGGCCGATCTGGAACCAGCCCTGGCCTTTTGTCGTATCCTGTTTATATCAGAAGCCACAAGAGATAATTCCCCTCCCGAAAATAAACCTTCCAGACCTAAACATAAAAGTATCAAAAAAAGAGAAAAGAGATTATTTTCCATCTTCAACCTCTTTTTCTACTACTCTTATCTTTAATATTCTTGCCCTGCTCATTTTTTCCACACTGAAAGTAAAACCATTAAAGGGAATTTCCTCACCCCTTACAGGCAGCTTCCCGAATAGGTGAAAAACAAATCCGCCAACCGTATCGAAATCCTCAGAAGGAATGGAAGCACCGATAAGATCGTTAAGATCATCTACCGACATCATTCCGGAAACCATAAGAGTTTTATCATCCACCCTTTGGTACAAATCCTCTCTTACATCATATTCATCATAGATATCACCGAAAAGGTTTTCCAGGATATCCTCCATTGTCACAACACCCGCTACACCACCATATTCATCTACGACTATCGCCATATGTATCTTTCTTGCTTGAAAATCTCTAAGTAGGCTATCGGCTGTCTTTTCCAGCGGGACAAAATATGGTTTTCTTAATAATGCTTCAATACTAACCGCTATTTCCTTTCTCGCTATCATAGACATAAGATCCTTGACATATAAAATTCCGAGAATATCATCGCTGTTGTCACCATAAACCGGTATTCTTGAATGCCTGGCGCCAATTATCTTCATTTCCATACTTTTTATGTCCATGGAGATAGGGAGACAAAACATATCCACCCTGGGGGTCATCACGTATGAAATACTTGTATCGCGAAGTTCAAATACCCTGTTAATCAGATCCCTCTGGGGTTCCTCAAGCGCTCCTTCTTCGTGACCAGCGTCAACCAGCGTCCTGAATTCATCTTCCATCAAGACATCACCCCTTTTGGAATCTCTCACCCTGAAAAGGTTAACGAAAAAGCCGGAAATCTTTTCCAATACCCATACAATCGGATGTACGATACCGGAAAAGACCGTCAAGGGTGGTGAAACATAAGATGAAAACCCTATTGGATTAATTATGGCAAGAGTCTTGGGAATGGCCTCTCCAAAGATCAGAAGTAATGGAGTGGCAACAGCTATTGCCAGCCACTTACCTTCCTTGCCCATAAAGTAGATAAAAATGGCTGCTGATATAACTGAGATGGCAACATTAACGGATTCATTACCTACAAGTATGGTTATGAGCAGCCTCCTGGGAAACTTCAAGAGCCTTTGAACGTAGGACAAGAATTGAGATCTTTCTGTTCTCATTTTGTGGAGATGAAGTGAAGTAAGGGAAAAAAGCGAGGTTTCGGAGCTGGAAAAAAACCCGGAAAGTATCAATAAAAAAGCTAACAGAACAAGCCTTAATGTAATATACGAATCCAATTGCTCTATGCTATCTTAAAAAATTAAAATTAACCAGTTGTTTGCGGTTTGTAAAAAACAAAACGCCTGTTGGGAATAGCAAATAATATATTTGCAAACTACCTTTATTTCCACTAAAAGTCAACATGATAGGCTCCTAATATCACATAAAGACCATTTGACTCAAAAACCTTTTTCCTATATATTTCGCAATCAGCACCGGAAGGTGAAAAAGGGTTTTGCGTATTTTGAAAATACACGTGGTTGATCAAAAGTGGTGGGATACATAACCGATGTTGGCTTTGAACTGAACAGCGAGCGCATTTTCCGCAACTTCTTACGGGGAGTTTCAATAGGGAGGTATCATTATGTCTAATGTACTTTTAGTTGGAAATGGTGCAAGGGAACACGTTATTGCGGAGACTGTCTTTCGGTCGAAGCATCATTCCAGGCTTTTCTCATATATGAAAGCCAACAATCCCGGCATAGCCTCACTTTCCGATAAAGTCTTGATCGGGGATTATGGTGATTTGGAAGGGATAAAAAAGTTTTCAAAAGAGTGTAATATCGATTTCGCGATCATCGGCCCGGAAGATTCCCTGAATAACGGTGTTGTCGATTCCCTGCAGGAAATAGGTATTAGATGTGTGGGACCAACTAAAAGTCTGGCCAGGCTTGAGACGTCAAAGTCATTTACACGAGATCTGCTGCGAAAGTATAATATACCGGGAAACCCGAAGTTTGAAATATTTTCATCCATGGACGGTATAGAAGATTTCCTTAATGAACTGGATGGAGCAGTTATAAAACCTGACGGCCTAACAGGCGGAAAGGGAGTCTGGGTACAGGGGGATCACTTTCAAACGAAAGAGGAGGCTCTGGAATACTGCAGGAGGCTTTTATCACAACATTCATGCGTTATTATAGATGAGAAGCTTGAAGGAGAGGAATTTTCACTTCAGTGCTTATGCGATGGAAAGACGGTTGTTACAACACCTCCGGTACAGGATCATAAAAGAAGATTTGTTGGTGATAGGGGACCGAATACGGGAGGAATGGGTTCCTATTCCTCCGAAGACCATTCACTGCCATTCATGAGCCCAAGTGACGTAGCAGAGGGCCTGGCTATAACACAGAAAGTAGCGGAGGCAATTTACAAAGAAACAGGCGAGTATTATAAGGGAGTGATGTACGGTGGATTTATAATAACAAAAAACGGAGTCGAATTGCTGGAATACAATGCCCGGTTTGGAGACCCCGAAGCCATGAACACCCTGCCTCTTCTGAAGACTGATTTTATAGATGTCTGCAATGCAATTATTGAAGGAACACTTGACAAACTCCATATTGAATTTGAGAAAAAGGCGACCGTATGCAAGTATGTAGTTCCCAAGGGTTATGGCCTGCCGGAGGATTACCCGGATGCAAAAACAACATCATCAAAGATCGAGATTGGTGATGTGGGAGAAGCGAAGCTCTACTATTCATCCGTTGACAAAAGGGACGATGGACTCTATATGACGACATCAAGGGCGATCGGAGTAGTCGGGATAGCAGAGGACCTGAATAGAGCAGAACAGATCGCAGAAGAAGCTGTGTCGGCAATAAAGGGACCTGTGGCTCACAGACCTGATATCGGTACGAAAGCGCTGATAGAAAGAAGAATCCTGCACATGCAGGAAATAAAATAAATAGCGGGTTTACCAGGAAAAGGAATTATGCAGAACGAAATAAAGAGAGTGCTTATTAGTGTAACGGACAAGAAGGGAATAGTTGAATTTGCCAGGAAGCTTTCAGAATTCGGCGTGGAGATACTTTCAACAGGCGGGACGGCGGATCAGATAAGAAAAAGCGGAATAGACGTTACGGATGTTTCCGACTACACCGGTTTCCCCGAGATGATGGATGGAAGATTGAAGACACTTCACCCAAAGATACATGGAGGTCTTCTGGCCCTGCGGGACAACGAGGAACATACAAAAGCAGCAAAAGACCATGGTATTGATTTCATAGATATGGTGGTTATAAACCTTTATAAATTTGAGGATACCGTGGCAAAGGAGGACTGCTCTCTGGAAGATGCCGTGGAAAATATCGACATAGGTGGACCTACCATGCTCCGCGCGGCGGCCAAGAATTACCGTTTTGTTACTGTCGTTACCGATCCCGAAGATTACCCGAAAGTTTTGAAGGAAATGGATAAAACGGGGGGGAAGATATCTGAAGCTACTAATTTTGCTCTTTCCGTAAAGACTTTCCAGCTAACAGCCAGGTACGATGCCGCTATTTCAAACTACCTTGGCAGGATAAGCCCCGAAGGAGAAAAGGAGGAATTTCCTGATACTTTCACCATGCAATTTACCAAGGCACAAAATCTGCGTTATGGAGAGAATCCCCACCAGAAGGCCACTTTTTACAGGGAAGAAGACACATCCCTTTCAGCAATATCGAATGCCAAACAACTGCAGGGGAAAGAACTATCCTATAATAACATTATGGACGGCGATGCGGCATGGAATATGGTTGGCGATTTTAATTTGCCATCGGCTATTATTATGAAACATTCAAATCCATGTGGAGCGGCAACTTCCGACGGTGAACTGCTGGAAGCCTACAGGAAAGCAATGGAGACCGATCCCGTGTCTGCCTTTGGCGGCATTGTTGCTTTTAATAGAAAGGTAGACAGAAAGACCGCTGAAGAGATTGCAAAGACTTTCCTGGAGGTTATCATAGCACCGGGTTTTGAGAAGGATGCATTGGAAATCTTGAATACAAAGAAGAATATGAGGGTTCTGGAGATTTCACCTTCAAGTGGGAAACAATCTGCAGGATATGATTTCAGAAGAGTAGTTGGAGGAGTCCTCATCCAGGATAGAAATGTCAAAGAGACGGATATCAGATCGGCAAAGGTTGTTACCAAAAGAGCGCCCACCGAGGAAGAGTATCAGGGTCTCGACTTCGCCTGGAGAGTCGTAAAGCATGTGAAATCCAATGCCATAGTGTATGCTAAAAAAGATCAGCTGGTAGGCGTGGGAGCTGGGCAGATGAGCCGTGTCGATTCCGTAAAGATTGCCTCAATGAAGGCAATTCTGCCCACCAAGGGAACAGTTCTCGCTTCCGATGCCTTCTTCCCCTTCAGGGATGGCGTTGATATGGCAGCTGAAGCTGGCGTAACGGCTATCGTGCAACCTGGTGGATCAATACGAGATGAGGAATCGATAAAAGCGGCTGATGAACACGGAATTGCCATGATTTTTACCGGGACAAGGCATTTCAGGCACTAAATATGTGAGCGTTCAGCTGTCAGCTAAAACGAGGGATAATTTATGGAAAAAAAATCAGGCACTGTGGTCAGCGTTGTCATGGGAAGTGATTCCGATCTTCCCATTATGAAAGAAGCCATAAATGTCCTCAAGGAATTTGATATTCCCCACGAACTTTTTCTTACATCGGCCCACCGTTCACCTGAACGGACTTCTACATTTGCCAGGGAAGCCGCGGAACGGGGAGTCAAGGTTGTCATCGTGGGCGCCGGAGCGGCGGCGCATCTGGCAGGGGTTATCGCATCACAAACACATCTTCCGGTAATTGGAGTCCCTATTGATGCTACCAATCTCAACGGGCTTGACGCACTTCTCTCAACAGTGCAGATGCCCGGAGGCATACCGGTTGCCACAATGGCCATAGGAAAAGCTGGTGCCAAAAATGCAGCCATTATGGCCATAAGAATACTTGCCCTGCAAGATGACGGTCTCCTCAGAAAATTGAAGGACTATTTCGTCAATATGGCTGAAGAGATCAAAAAGAAGCAAGAAAACCTAAATGCCGACAATACTGAAGATTCACCCTGAAAATCCTGATAAATCCTTAATAGTTGCAGCCGCAGAAATTTTAAAAAAAGGCGGTGTTATCGCTTATCCCACTGAGACTTTCTATGGACTTGGTGCAGATGCGGAAAATGTTGAAGCTGTTGAGAAAATCTATGATATCAAGGGACGGGATTACAAAGATCCTGTTTCCATTATTATAGGAGACAAGCAGGATTTAACCAGATTTGTAGAAGATGTACCTGAAGTCAGCCGAAGACTCATGGAAAAGTTCTGGCCGGGAGGACTCACCCTTGTATTTAAGGCTTCTTCCAATATATCCCCGAGGTTGACCGGAGGGACGGGTAAAATAGGCATACGTCTCTCCAGTAATATAATTGCCTCTCATCTGTCAAAGACATTATCCGGCCCTATTACTGCCACCAGTGCTAACCTTTCCGGTGCAGAGGAATGTTCCTCAGCCGATGAAGTAATTAATTGTTTTAAGGATAAAATCGACGCAGTAATTGACGGTGGTCAGACGCCTGGCGGATTGGGATCAACGTTCGTGGATGTAACAACTGATCCACCAACCATTCTACGAGAAGGTATCATACCTTCATCGCTTATAAAGAACACACTTCGGAAAATTTAATCAAATTTGCATCTTCACCCAGGGTAATAAGTTGGTCTCCCTTTTCTATGACATAACTTGCGTCGGGATTAAATATCATCTGTCCGGATGCTTTCTTGATCGCCACGATAATAAGCCCGTAGTGCTTCCTGATTTTCGATTCTTCCAGTGACTTGTCAAGAACAGGTGAGGCATCACAAACAAAAAGTTCTTCCATCCGGAGCTCAAGACTTTGCCTTCTGGTCGTTATTTCTATGAAATCCACAATTGCAGGCCTTAGTGCAGCCATAGCCATCCTCATGCCTCCCACAGTATAGGGAGATATAGCCCGATTTGCCCCCGCCCTTATCAGTCTGCGTTCCGAGGTTTCATCCTCGGCCCTGGAGAGTGTATAAATATCCGGATTAAACTCTTTTGCCGTCAGGATAACATAGAGATTTTGTGCATCGCTGGGAAGGGCACAAACGATACCTTTTGCTTTTTTAATGCCAGTTTCAAGAAGAGTTTTATCTTCTGTTGCACTTCCATGATAGTAGATAAATCCTTCTTCCTCGATTTCGTGAATTGTTTCCGGATCATCATCTATAACAACGAAATCGATATTTTCAGCGGCAAACTCCTTGCAAATGATACATCCAATTCTTCCGTATCCACAAACAATATAATGACCGGCTAATTTTTCTACCTTTTTTTTCAATTTTCCCCTCCCCATTGCCTTTTTCATCTGACCTTCGACCATAACTTCTGTTGCCATGCCTATGGTATAAGCCATAGCCCCTACCCCAAAAATAATAAGAACAATAGTGAATATTCTGCCCATCGTTTGCTGGGGATGAAAATCGCCATATCCTACTGTGGCGAGAGTAATAACAGTTGTATAAAGAGATTCTACAAAACTCCATCCCTCTATATAATGATACCCCAGCGTGCCCATAATGAATATTGAAACCGAAATTAAGAGGGCAATTTTAAGTTTTTTGGTCGGTAACAAGCGAACCTCCGGAAATGCCAGGTTACTGTTTCAAAAAGATAAATTAGACCGGGAGCGTTGTAAAACAAACATATTTCTTGCCGGGAAGCTCCGCCCTGCTGGCGGGGGCTTTACTAAATCGTAAGAGGTCTAAATTGGGCGACTGAGTGCAGAGCTTCAAGTGCAAGATACATAAATTACAAGGAATGCAAGTAAATGGGAGTATGCTGCAGTGACAAAGGATGGAGCACAACACCCTGGTAGCTACTCCTGTGAAAGTGGTGACGGACTTTTTTCAAAGTCCCCCTACTATTTATAAGAACGTGAATCTTTTGCAAGCTCAACGATGAACTCCACGGCTTCTTTGGGAGGATTGGTAAATACTATCATAAAAGGAATTTCTCCCTCAGGGGCTATATTATCATTGGAAATATCACTCCCGATCTCATTGGATAACTCTTCTGTGATCTCTTTCCCGGTCAAATGTCCCAATTCTTCATCGGTAAGAAGATTGCCGCAGTAGAATTCCACCTCATCTAAAACTTCTTGGGCCGAATTTAATATTTTTCCACGCACTTTTACCTTGGAAATAGGATGTTCATATTTGTTAACAACAGTACCCTGTATTACAAGAAGATCTCCTAATATAAAGTTTTTTACAAGACGCTCCTTGACATTTGTAAAATTAACGCTCCCTTCCCTTACAGTGGTACCGGTATCCTTTTTCTGCAGATGATCTGTTGACATGTAGCTGAAAAGGTTGTGCAGCACCTCTTTCCCCATCTGAGGAAAGAGAAACATATAAACACCTCCCAGCACCAGAATTACGATGACAATATAGGCAAATATCTTTCCCGGGGTCCACAAATGCTTCTTTGTTTTCCCCCTCTCTTTGTCACCTTCCATTTCGGTATCAACGGGTTCTTTTTCTTCCAACGCATCATCAGAGTCCGGGGTTTCCTTTTCGGGTTCCTCCTCAGCCGTCTCCTCAATTTCGGTATTAACGGGTTCTTTTTCTTCTAACGCATCATCAGAGTCCGGGAATTCCTTTTCGGGTTCCTCCTCAGCCGTCTCCTCAATTTCGGTATCAACGGGTTCT
>CAZYTP010000059.1:10681-16222 GCA_964650385.1 uncultured Syntrophales bacterium
CGGGTTCCTCCTCAGCCGTCTCCTCAATTTCGGTATCAACGGGTTCTTTTTCTTCCGACGCATCATCAAAGTCCGGGAATTCCTTTTCGGGTTCCTCCTCAGGCGTCTCCTCTATTTCGATATCATCGGGTTCTTTTTCTTCCAACGAATCATCAAAGTCCGGGAATTCCTTTTCGAATTCCTGCCCGGCTGTTTCTTCTTCAATTTCAGCAAGGGAGGATTCTTTTTCCTCCATAATTTCAACCGGAGGGGCAACGCTTTTCCTTGAGGGATTTTCCTGGAAAAACACATGTTTGCAGCGACTGCATCTGACCCGCGCTCCCTCTCCAACAATTAACGATTCATCAAACCTGAATTTTGTTCCACACTTTTCACACTCAATTATCATGATTGTTCCTCTGGGTAATTATTCTTTAATTACGCATACATTCGCCAAAAAACGGTCCATTTCGTTACAGTCGAGGCCATATCCCACGACAAACCCTTCATCCATAGTAAAACCTACATAGTCTGCGTTGAATTCAATCTCTCTTCGGTGTTTTTTGTCTAAAAAAACACAGACTTTCAGAGAATGGGGATTCCTTTCTTTCAATTTGTCCATTAAAAAAGACATAGTAAGACCTGTATCTATGATGTCTTCTATTATGAGGACATCTTTTCCCTCTATGTTTGTTTCAATATCTTTTTTTATTTCTATTTCCCCCGAGCTTACCGTCCCGGAGCCGTAACTGGCTACTCTGATGAAATCCACAATACATGGTACGTTGAGACACCTTATCAGATCCGCCATAAAAATAAAGGCACCCTTGAGGACACCGATTACTATTATTTCTTTTCCCTTATAGTCACGGGAAATGGTATCCGCCAGCTCCGTTACCCTTTTGTCAATCTCCTCTTTAGTATACAGGACCTCTTTAATTGTCATCGGATAAGTCTCCTTTTATGGCACAATACCCAAGGCTAAAAAAAATGTCAATTAAAATCAGCTATTTCAAATACCATATTCTAAACTCGTTTGTATAAATAAAAGCACATGACGAGTGGATTTTCCGCTACTTACTATAATTAGCTTCTATTGTAGAAAAAAACGCATAATCATGCTATAGCAAACGGTGAATGGAAAAGAAGAAACAGAAATACCAGGTATCGGCACTTTTACAACAAGGGGCGTAAAGTTTGAAATCTTTGTGGAGTTACCCTAAAGTCTTACAGAGTTTTAGAAAACATATTTTTCAAAGCTTTAAGGTTATGACCGGGACCCCGCCTTGCAGGCAGTTTCACTAAAGAAAGGGTTTTAGATGTGTACTAAAAGAAAGGAATATAATAGTAATAATGACGGATAGTTGGACTTGGGTCGATAGTCGCTCAAAAGTTGATAAGGCAAAAAAAAGTATTGAAAGGTCTTCTGCTATTTGCGTAGATACAGAATATGATTCATTTCGATACTTCCGGGAAAAACTCTGTTTAATCCAGATAAAAGCTGCAAACAGTACCTACCTTTTTGATCCACTAATCACGTTGGATCTTTCTTTTTTAGGAAGCACATTCTCTGATCCGAATATTGTCAAGATAATACACGCCGGCGATAATGACATTCGCATTTTAAAACGGGATTATGGATTTGAATTCAAGAATATTTTTGACACCCATATAGCAGCTGCGATTCTTGGATGCCAGCACCTTTCCCTCAACTCCATTATATCTCAGTATCTTGGAGTCGAATTGAATAAAACAAAGAAAATGCAACGGTCACGATGGGGAAACCGACCACTAACAGATGAACAGATAAACTATGCGGTTCGAGATACCCAGTACCTGACAGATTTATGTGTTCGGCTTAAAGATGAAATCGAACAGAAGGGGCTGGAAAAAGCAGCGTCGGAATCCTTTGAGAAAATGACGGCCGTTAAATGGCACGAAAAAACCCTTGATTTTAACGGGCACCTAAAAATTAAGGGGGCCAAGGATCTGAACAGATATCAACTAAGACGTCTACAGACTCTATATCGCTGGCGTTTCAAAAAGGCAAAGGAGACGAATATCGCACGCTTTATGCTTTTATCTGATCAGAATATACTTGATTTGTCTAAAATAGAAAAAGGCTCTGTTAAATCACTCGGGACCATCCCGAATCTTTCTTCCAGAAAGGCGGAAACCTTGGGGCAGGAGATTTTTGAAATCTTGAATAATCTTTAGCTTTATAAGATTATTGTCTTCATTTAATGATCATCTTCAGATTATCTTCAGATTATCTTTCGCAGTAACCATCTTATCCCCCAGAGATGTCCCGCAGTAAATGCAGGTATAGTCGTATTTTTCTCCACCGAGAAGGACTAACAGCAGTTTTTTCCTGACAGGAACCGCTTTTTTGCAATTTGGACAGTAAAGTTCCGTGGCATCGAAATCTCTGTATGTTTCTTTTTTCATGCTACTCAGTCATCCCCCTCAGGTATTTTTTCCGCATTTTCCATCCACACTGTGGCTTCGCTGTCACTCGGAGCCCTGTAATCACCTCTCGGAGAGAGGGAACCGCCAGAACTAACCTTGGGACCGTTGGGTACGCAGGAGCGCTTGAACTGGCTAATCTTAAAAAATCTGAAAAGGTAAACCTTAAGCCAGTGCTTGATTTCTCCCAGCGTGTACTCATTTCTCCTGTGTTCCGGTACATCGGGCCATGCCCACTTTTCTTTATTTCTCCAGGCGCCGTATGCCAAAAAGGCGATTTTTGTGGGGAGATACCCGAATCGAGTAGTATAAAAATTATTAAAGTCCTGCAGCTCATATGGGCCTATTTCTGATTCAGTCTTTTGTGTCGGCTGTTCTCCGTCTTTGCCGGGAATCAATTCCGGGCTGATTTCCGTTTCAAGAATATCAAAAAGGATGTCCGATGTTTCCTGATTGAGCTGAATAGTATTTGCCACCCAGCGGATCAGGTATTGTATCAGGGTCTTGGGGACGCTGGTGTTCACGTTGTAGTGGGACATATGATCACCAACCCCGTAGGTACACCATCCGAGTGCCAGTTCGCTGAGGTCTCCCGTTCCAATGACCAGTGCATCTCTCAGGTTGGCAATGCGAAACAGATGGGAGGTGCGTTCTCCGGCCTGAACATTCTCGAAAGTAACATCATAAACGTCATTTCCTTCCGCATAGGGATGACCGATATCCTTGAACATCTGCATACAGCTGTTTTTAATGTCAATCTCATTTGCCTCCACACCGAGAGCCTTCATTAACTTCACCGCATTGGTGTAAGTTTTATCCGTAGTTGCAAAACCGGGCATTGTATAAGCCTTGATGTTGGATCGCGGTAGATTGAGGAGATCCATGGTCCGTGCCGCCACGATGAGCGCATGCGTGGAATCGAGCCCGCCAGATATTCCGATAACAACATTCTGAATACCTGAGGACTTCAATCTTTTGACAAGGCCCTGGACCTGTATATTGTATGCCTCAAAGCAGAGCTGGTCACGTTTAGCAGGATCTGCGGGAACGTAGGGAAATCTGGGATATTCCCTTGTCAGCAGAATCCGACCGCCGGGGGTCTTCAGTGAAAAAGAGACTTTACGGAATCCTGCGAGTATATCTTTGTGTGTCCGGGCGTTCTGGCCAAAGCTTGTCATGCGCATTCTGTCTTGGGCAAGACGGTCCAGATCTAAATCTGCATAGATGATTTGAGGGTCTTTAGAAAATCGTTTAGACTCTGACAGCAGGTCGCCATTCTCATAGGCCATGGCATGGCCATCCCATGCGAGATCTGTGGTTGATTCCCCTGAGCCGGCTGCCGAATAAAGATATGCCGACAAGCATCGTGCCGACTGGCTTGAAGCAAGGCTGTGGCGGTATTCCGATTTTCCTATAATAACATTGGAAGCAGAGAGATTCCCGACTACAGTTGCTCCCGCCATCGCCGCAAATCCGGATGGTGGTACAGGGACCCATATATCTTCGCATATCTCTATATAGAATTTGAAATGTTTGATATTTTCCACATCAAATATGATATTTGCTCCGAAGGGAATGTTCTTCTGTCCGCAGAGATCGATTGTTTCAGAAAGCGCTTCCTCAGCGGGGCTGAACTGACGGCCTTCGTAAAATTCCCGGTAATTGGGGAGATAGGATTTAATCGCGACTCCGAGGATATTTCCACGGTAGAGAACAATCCCGCAGTTAAAGAGGAAGGAATCGACCTGAAGAGGCGCTCCCACGACCATGATGAGATCTAAATTTCTGGTGGCGTCGATTATATAATAGAGTGAGTCCAGTACACTCTGCAGAAGGGCATCCTGGTGAAAGAGGTCTTCGTTGGAATAGGCCGAGATTCCGAGTTCCGGGAAGAGGGCAAAGATGGCGTTGTTCGCTGTGGCCTCTTTTGCCAGCTTGACCGTACTCTCAGCATTAAAGACCGTATCGGCAACCCGCAACTCCGGTATGCAGACGGCAACTTTTACGAATCCATGATTGTAAAGATTAAAAAACTGTTTCATGGTTTTTACCTCTATGTTTAATGGGTCGGTAAAAAATCGAGCGGGCTTTTAGCCTCTTTTATCGTCAAGCTTTTAACTGTATGAGTATAAATCATTGTCGTTCTTACGTCAATGTGCCACAATAATTCCTTAATAGTGCCGTAACTTAATTTCCGATTCTAAATTTTTATAGACGGGTCTCCAGTCGGCGCTGATTAATTTTAAGCCGGGGTTTTTTATTGAAATATTCCCCTTTTTAGTATTTAATGCCGGTATCTCATCCTGAACAGAGCTCTTTGTTTCGTGAAATTGCCAATCTTGCTGCAAAATATGCGTATTTAAAGTTATATAGCTGTAAAGCTATAATAAATCAAAACAATATTCATCAAGTTTTTTATTTTCGGAAAGTTATACTAAAACTATATACTAATTGGTTCGCTTTGAGGCAATGGAATGACTTCTCCGCACTACGTTTACCGAGTTGATCATGATCTCGGATTCGCACCTCATATAAGCAATGGCGTCTGTACAGTTTGTGGCTGCAAGAGCACTACAGTTGAGAGGTGGGCGCGAAAGGGTAGCTGGATAGTCGGGCTTGGCGGCGTCGGAACTGGGCGAAAAGATTCCTTGATCTATGCAATGCAAGTTGACGACAATCCGCCGTATGCAATCTTCAAAGAAGCCAATCCGAAGCTCGCCAGTTATTTGGCCGGAGTCGGGATTGCTGCAGATGCTCTGGTTCTCGTGTCTCGAAAGTTCTACTATTTTGGGAATCGATCGCCTGTTGTTCCGCAGGAACTTCGGCACATAATTCATCCCACTCATGGCTGCAAGAGAGTCACTGACGCCGATATCGCGCTCTTGAGGAGATTGATCTTGGACAAGTATTCTGTCGGGAAGCACGGGACACCAAACAATAGTCGATCCTCGTAGTGTGGAACGTGCGGCCCGAGGAGCGCAACCGCCGAGGCGAACAAGCGGCTGCAGCAGATCGCGCCTAAAAGGCGCTCCTGCTGAGCTGCAGCGAACCCCGCAGTGAGATGAAAAGTTAGGCGCAATTAGATTGCTCAAATTG
>CAZYTP010000060.1:0-16095 GCA_964650385.1 uncultured Syntrophales bacterium
ATACAAACGGAAAGAACTAACACAATAACGACAGTACTCAATGAGCTGTTCGAATGGATTCCTAACATTTTGGGCCTTTTTTATCTCGATAAGTGCCAATCTATCTTGTGCATCAATTAATAAATCCGCCTGGCGCTGGAAGCCCAATATAAATTGATTAAAACAAACCGCATGTTTCGAAAAGGAATTGAGGAATTCAAGGAGGTATCCCTGGCATCTTTTATTAATAATAAGTACTTCTATCCCTGCCTCACTACTTGAACGACGAAGAAATGATGTTGGAAAGACAGGTTCAATGTTAGGAGGAATCTTTGAATGGACAGAGCATATACGGTTTCCAAGCATAAGACATTTTTTCACAAGATATTTGCCTTCAGTTTGGGTAAGAGTTGTTGCATTAACTTGTTTATTTGCAATGAGGGTAGCTAGGATATATCGATTTAAAAGAAATGAAAGCTTCAATGGATCTCTTTCTATTGAATAAAGTTCAGACAAAAGAGTTTCCCTCGCATTTTCTTTCTTGAACCAAACCCTGTTTTTGTAACGTATATTCCCTCGTTTATCCATACCGTAGATGGGTCTTTCATCTATACATTGCTGATCAGAAACAATCTCAAAGGGACCAAATATCGCCCACTTGAGACCGTCAAACAAAAAAGCTGTATCACCAGATTTGACGTTTGCAAGTGAGTTTGAAACCGATGAACCAAAGCAACATTGCTCGAGACAGCTTTCAGTATGCTGAGTTGTAAAAAAAACATGGTACCTGTTCATGTATTAACCGCCACAGTGGGAAATAAAGACTCAACTTGTCCTCCGATCCAATCCGTTTTTACGCCTTTCCAACCGATTTTCACGGCAACTTTCATGAGAAAATATTAAGAAGTAATAAGTGATGAATAACCTAGCAGAAAAACGCTGAGATTTCTAGGGGTGTGTCAAAAAAATTATGACCTGAAAAATTAAGTATGCAGGCTCTATGTAGCAACGAGAGACAACATTTCTATGTGTCTTGAAGGGACGGTCCATCTATAATGTTATTGTAGTTTAAAAATTTTCGGATATTTCGTTTCCTCGTGGATGACAATATGACGCACCACAGAAAGGACAAAACTCTACTATTGGCTCTGTTGCTTTTTCTGTCTCCTCAAGTATTGCTATTTCAATGGTACCCTGGCAATGTTTACATGTGTATCGTTGCATATCTCTTATCCTTTACTAAAATCATTACAAGAATAAACCGAACGAGCAAACTGATCGCCAATATTAATACACAAACGGCAACCTTTATGTAAAACCCTGTAACATTCATTCCATGCTAAGTTGAGGTTGTTAATATACTCTTCATAAGAGTCGTTGTAACCTATCTGCTTCCCGTTTCCGTAATCCTTTAACTGCCAATATGGAGGAGAGGTGATAACAAGATGAACGGATTCATCGAGAATTTCCCCCATTTGCCTGGAATCGCCAATTATTATTTTGTGGTATGTTTTCATCCCGTATCCTTTAGCGGTCAGTTTTTAATAAGTTTCCGGCCGGACAAAGTCAAGTCTTTTTGTTCTCGATACTTCTTTCAATTCTCCGGCAGACCCCCCGGATAATCTGCACCTCTTTTGAAAAAAGTTTTGTCCTTGAAAGGAAACGACGTATATTTGTCATCCAGTAATCGGGGTTTTCCAGGTTGATAAAAGCTATTTTTACCAGCATCTTCTTCAGATGGTCGTACATTCCTTCAAGCTCGAATGACGTGGCCATCTTCGGTGTAAATTTTTCGGGAGTCGGCGTGGACGCCGTAAATATCTCATAGCAGAGGATCATCACCGCATGGGAAAGATTGATCGATTTAAACTCGCTGGAGGTGGGAATGGTCACCAGAAGATGACAGTAATTCAGCTCATCATTGGTCAGCCCCGTATCTTCCGGCCCAAAGAGAATGGCGACCTGATTGTTCTGGGAAATGTCCGTAATCTGTTCAGCCATCTCCCGTGGATAAACTACAGGCCCCCGTACACTTCCCAATCTGGATGTGGTTCCGACAATATAGGTAAAACCGGTGAGGGCCTCGTTGAGGTCTTTGAAATACTTTATGTTTTCGATCGTATCGGAGGCAACATGGGTTGCCATTTTTTCTATTTCTTCTATGTCGGGATCACTGTGGCCAACGATAAAGAGTTTCTCAATCCCCGTATTTTTTGCACATCTTGCCACAGAACCAATATTGCCGGGATACTTGGGCTTATTTAAAACAATTGTAATGTTTTCCGTTTTTACCGTTGTATGCATTCTTCAAAGGTCGTAGAGCTTCTCGTCCACTTGAGGTTTTAACCGCTTGTTTGTCCCCTTTATCTTGCTATTCAAAATAAAGGGGGCTTCTTCTCCCTCCAGAAGTTCTCCCATCTCTTCTTCAATCTTCTCCGGATCTTCACCAGCTTCCATACGGCCCAAAGCCTCTTCCATACCGGAGCCCAGCTCCAGACCGGCAGTATCCGAAAGTTTCCTCATCAGCATTGCAGCCTGGCGCGGGTCATCTTCGTCTATTTTGTCCGCCTCGCCGGCAAGCATCGCCATCGCCTTCTCCATTTTTGCCTCATCAATCGACGGCATATCATCATCTCCCTCGTCTTTACCCCCGGAAACTGTGGAAAAAATGGACATCTGACGCTTTAACTTAATTGTTTCACAATGCGGACAAAGTGGAATCTTCTCGGTATTTACGGACCGCGAAAAAAAGTTATATATCGTGTTGCACTTCTCACAGTAAAACTCATATATCGGCATTTCTTATGACACCTCTCCTGACAAACTTTTTTAATTATAATATTTTTACCAGTAAAAGCAATGTTCTTCTCTATTTTATCGAAGCAGCTTTGATTAGCATTTACACGCACCGAAAAAAGATGGTATGAAAAGGAAGTCTTCATATAAAAATTTACCCTTTCGGGCTTTAGAAAAATGGACTCTATTATTTCCAGAACACTAACCGAGGCCTCACATGCAATAGGCGTGAAACTCGGAAAAAGGCACATCGCTCTCTTTGAGGAATACTACAGGGAGCTTCTTTTCTGGAACGCAAAAATTAATCTTGTTTCTGTCAAGTCTGAGCTTGATATACCGATAAAGCACTTCATCGACTCACTTACCCCTCTAAAATTTGTAAAGAATAAGAACTGTTCTCTTTTGGACATCGGTACAGGCGCCGGTTTTCCCGGAATCCCTCTGAAGATAGCAGAAGACCGGCTGAGGGTAACTCTTCTCGACTCTTCCCGTAAAAAAGTTTCATTTCTCAAAAATATTGTTCGTAAGCTTCAGCTTCATAACACTACCGTCATTAACAGGAGGGCTGAACTACTGATGAAGGACGAAGCATACCGTGGCATCTTCGATGTCATAATATCCAGGGCTTCCTTCAAGCTACCGCAATTTCTCACAATAGGTGAGTATTTCATTTCCCCAGATGGAATCCTAATCGCCATGAAGGGAATAAACATCGATGAGGAACTCGGGCAAGCAAAAGAGGTCTCCACACAAGTGGGACTTAAACATGTCGGATGCTACAAAATCGAGCTGCCTGTTACAGGAGATCGCAGAAATATCGTTGTCTATAAAAAGGTCCTAAACTAAAATATTCCTTCAAAAAAATTCTTTTTTATGGTAGCTTTCAGCATCTCTTTCCTTACCTTAAAAATTCAATAATGTTTCGATAAATAATGCGTAAAATTATATGTATAGCCAATCAAAAAGGCGGTGTCGGTAAAACGACAACGGCAATCAACCTGTCAGCATCGTTAGCAGCAACGGAAAAGAGAACTCTTCTCATAGATTGTGACCCCCAGGGAAACGCATCAAACGGCATAGGTATAGAGAAATCATTGATAGCCGAAAAGAACCTCTACCACTCACTGACAGGCAATGTTCCCCTGAAGGATGTCATTGTCAACACACAGATTCCCACTCTTGATATCATTTCCTCCAACCAGGACCTCATCGGTGTAGAGGTAGAATTTGTTTCTCTCCCGGACAGGGAAAAAAGGCTTAAAGGTCTTTTACAAAAAATGGATGCTCCCTACGAGTTTATTATTATAGACTGTCCTCCTTCTCTCGGTTTTTTGACAATCAACGCCCTTGTTGCTTCCGACAATCTCATCATCCCTCTCCAGTGCGAATACTTCGCGATGGAGGGCCTCGGATATTTACTGCAAACGGTAAAGCTCATTAAAGCAAGACTTAATCCATCTCTTTCTCTCCGCGGAATACTCTTGACCATGTTCGACACAAGAAACAGACTTTCTCACAGGGTTGCCGAAGACGTTAGAAAACATTTCGGTCAAAGGGTCTTTAAAACGGTCATCCCAAGAAATGTGAGGCTCTCTGAAAGTCCGAGCCACGGACTGCCGATAATTCTCTATGATATCAGGTCGCGTGGTGCGATTTCCTACATGGAACTTGCTAAAGAAATGCTGTCCAATGGGAGGATATAAATGCCACCAAAAAATTCGCTGGGAAAGGGACTGGGGGCGATGTTTCCAGACCTTCTTGACGACTTAAACGATAAGCCGCGGTTCGTAATATGCGGAATTGAAGAGCTTTTTCCTAACAGATTTCAGGCACGGAAAGAGTTTGGCGGAAAAAAACATAAAGAACTCGTCTCCTCCATCAAAAAAAATGGGATTATTCAACCAATAGTCGTCAGAAAATCAGACACCGGCTACGAAATAATTGTGGGAGAACGCCGCTGGAGAGCCGCTCAGGAAGCCGGTCTGAAGGATGTTCCGGTAATTATCAGGGAAGCTGAAGACCGTGAAATGGCTGAAATTTCAATTATAGAAAACCTACAGCGCGAGGAGCTGAACCCGATCGAAGAAGCAGAGGCCTTTCAAACCCTTATGAACACTTTTTCCCTCTCACAAGAGGAAATATCATCGAGAGTCGGCAGGGATAGATCGACCATCGCCAATTCCGTCAGATTGCTTAAACTGCCTTCAGAGGTCAAGGATGCCCTCACCAAAAAGGATGTATCCGCCGGCCATGCAAGGGCTCTTCTATCCCTCAGTACCGCCGAGGAACAGGTCCGGGTCCTCGGGGCCATTCTCAAGAAGGGGTTAAGTGTTCGAGAAACGGAACTTATAATAAAGAGCCTAAAGACTGTTCCGAAAGAAAAAATGTTGCTCCGGAAGGATCAATATATCATTGATCTGGAAAGGGAGCTGTCGTCTACACTGATGACAGCCATTAAGATCCGGCAATCGAAGAAAGCCGGCACTATCGAAATCAAGTTTTCGAATCCGGAAGAGCTGAACAGATTGGTACAAGTCATAAGAGAGGCTGTAGACAAATAAACACAAAAATATCTTTTGTGTTTTTGCAATTTTCATATTATATACTCTATAATCAGATGTCGGTAAGTATTGGCTTTGTAGACGACGGTGAACCAATAAGTGTTTGTTATTATTATAAACATAACACTTGTTGATTATTTATGTCTTTACTCTATCTGTCAAGATGGAACTTATCAACAGCTGTTGGTAAATTTGTTAATAAGGTTAATGGGCCGTGGATATACTCTGGGAAAAAAGTTGTAAATTTATCCAAGAAAAAGTTAGTAAGCAAAATTTTGAGACCTGGATAAGTCCGATAAGGATTACCTCTATCAAGGGGAATAATGTAGCTCTTTCTGTGCCGAATAAGTTTTTTAATGACTGGTTAACCGAAAATTATCTCCCTGTTATGAGGGACTCACTCTCCGGGGTAATGGGAATCGACGTAAATATAAATTTTACCGTAAGGAACGAAAAAACTGACACGGCCGTTGAAGGGCGTCACAAAACAACACATAAAACGAAGCCTGCTGTGAGTATAAAAAGAGTTTTCCCCTCACTCAATTCCCACTACAACTTTGAGAGATTTGTCGTCGGTTCAAGCAATCAGTTTGCACATGCCGCATCTATAGCGGTTGCCGAGCAGCCGGCAAAGAATTACAATCCTCTATTTATATATGGCGGCGTCGGACTGGGAAAGACACATCTCCTCAACGCCATCGGTCTCCACACCCTCTCTCTATACCACGACATGAACGTACTGTACCTTTCAGCCGAGGAGTTTATGAATGAACTTATCAACGCCATACGGTACGATAAGATGCAGAGCTTCCGTGAAAAATTCAGAAACATAGATTCTCTCCTCATCGATGATATTCAGTTCATCGCGGGAAAAGAGAGGACACAGGAAGAATTTTTCCACACATTCAACAGATTACATGACTCTGCTAAACAAATTGTTGTCACAAGCGATAAGTTCCCAAAAGATATTCCAAATCTCGAGAAAAGATTGCGCTCAAGGTTTGAATGGGGTCTCATCGCAGACATTCAACCACCGGAAACAGAAACAAAGGTTGCAATTATCAAAAAGAAGGCACAGGAAATTAATATCGCAATCCCCGATAATGTTGCCCTTTATATCGCCTCAAAGGTGGAGTCAAACATAAGAGAACTTGAAGGATACCTGATAAGAATAGGTGCATACACGTCCCTTACGGGGGAAAAAATAGATATAGATACGACAAAAGGAGTACTTGAAAAACTTCTTGGGCATGAGGCTGCCAAAGAAATTACCATTGATGAGATTATTCGAGCAGCTGCCAACAAATTTAACGTCACAAGATCTGATATTAAATCCCAAAAGAGAAATAAAGCCTTCATTCTACCAAGACAAATTGTAATGTATCTGTCGAGAAAGATAACCAATCTATCATATCCGGAGATAGGATCAGAAATAGGCGGTAAGGATCACTCGACAGTCATATACGCTAACAATAAGATAAAGAAACTCATGGAAAATGATATTAAGACAAGAAACCTGATAGCGGAAATAGAAGATTTATTGCGAGTCAAAACCTAATGCGTTTATATAAAACTTAGCAACATATCTAAATATTTCACTAACAGAGACTATATCATAAAACTACTTGTAATAATTCAATAAGAACAGTTATCCACATATCAACTGTTCTTACTACTATTACTATATTTTAGTATATTAGTTAAAAAACATTAAAACTAATGAGAGAAAGATAGGTGATGAAATGCAATTTAATATCAAAAGGTCATTACTTTTAGAGGGAATACAAAAAACTCTTGGTATTGTGGAAAGAAAAACGACGACACCCATTTTAAATAATATCCTGATAAAAACGGAAGGGAATAGAATAAAAGTAGCTGCTACGGACAGGGAAATAGGATTGGTTTCGTACTATGATGCGGAGATTATATCTGATGGTGTTATAACGCTTTCAGCAAGAAAAACATTTGAAATGATAAGAGAAATTCAGGGGGATATTATAAGTTTTAAAAAGGGAGAAAATAATTGGGTAAATATAACGTGTGGAAAGATTATGTATAATATTCCCGGTATTTCGGGGGATGATTTTCCAGAGGCAGATGTGTTGGGTGATGAAGAGATAACTTTCTTTAAAGTGAAGAGTAATATGATAGGTGAAATGATAGATAAGACTTTTTTTGCGATGTCGAAAGAGGAGATGAGGAGCCATTTAAATGGTGCCTTTTTAGAAACGGAAAAGAAGGATAAGGGGTATTGGATGAGAATGGTTGCGACTGATGGGCACAGATTGTCTCTTGTAAATTTTGATGAAGAAGATGGTGAATTTATAGATATTAGTGGTGGAGTTATTATACCCAGGAAAGGAATTAGTGAGGTTAAAAAGTTAGTTGATGATGAAAGTGAATATATAGAAGTTGGAGTTAAAAAAGGAAAATGTGTTTTTAAAAAAGATGATACAATTTTAAGGATTAGCCTGGTGGATTCAGAGTATCCAGAGTATAAAAAAGTGATGCCGACCGATAAGGGAATGTCGGTTCAGTTGGACAGGGAACAATTTTCACACTCACTAAAACGAATGAGTGTGATATCGAGCGAAAAATACAGCGGTGTAAAGATCAAGATTATGGAAAATAAGATGATTCTCAATTCAACAAATCCCGATGTTGGAGAGGCAAATGAGGAAATAGATATTTTGTATAAAGGTGAAGATACTGAAACGGTCTACAATGTTAATTACTTAATAGATGCGGTTCAAGTAATAAGCGGGGACAGTATATTGTTTGATATGAGGTCTGGACTCAGACCGGGGGTGATTAGTGAAGTGGGAAATGATCGTTATCTCTGTGTCGTTATGCCACTTAAGATGTAAAGTGTAATGAGGGGAGTTTTAGAGTAAGAATGACAGAAACGAGTTATCGTGCAGATAGTATAAAAGTGCTGGAGGGCCTTGAAGCCGTAAGAAAGAGGCCCGCCATGTATATAGGCAGTACCGGAAAGGGTGGTCTTCACCATCTGATTTATGAGGTCGTCGACAACAGTATCGATGAGGCATCCGCCGGCTTTTGTGATAAAATTGATGTCAAGATTAGAGTAGATAACAGTGTCACGGTAGACGATAATGGTCGGGGAATTCCTGTTGATATGCATAAGACCGAGCATGTCTCGGCAGCGGAAGTTGTACTGACAAAGCTACACTCAGGTGCAAAATTTTCCAACGAGAATTATAAGATATCAGGTGGGCTTCATGGTGTGGGGGTTTCTGTCGTAAATGCCCTGTCATATTATCTTGAGCTGGAGGTGCGGCGGGACGGCAAGGTGTATAGACAGTCGTATAAACAGGGTGTACCGATAAGTTCTCTACAGGAAGTCGGTCAAACAAAAAGAAGGGGTACCAAGATCACCTTCCAACCCGATATGGAAATATTCGAAGATATAGAGTTCAGTTTTGAGGTTCTTACAAACAGATTGCGGGAATTGGCATTTTTAAACAAAGGTGTCAAGATCAACATTACGGATGAAAGAACTGATAGAAAAGCGGAGTTTTTTTATAAAGGCGGGATTGTTTCTTTTGTCGAATACATCAACAGAAATAAAAAGACCCTTCATAAAAAGTCTATCTTTATAAGCGGTTCTAAAGAGGACTGCGAGGTTGAGGTTGCTATACAGTATAATGACACCTATGCAGAGAACATCTTTTCTTTTGCAAATAGTATAAATACGACGGAAGGCGGAACACATTTGATCGGGTTCCGGTCTGCCCTTACCAGGGTGATGAATAATTATGCAATCAGTAATAACCTTTTAAAGCCTGGAAAAGACTCTTTAAAAGGGGAGGATATTCGTGAAGGACTTGCGTGTGTCATTAGCGTAAAGTTAGGTCAGCCCCAGTTTGAAGGGCAGACAAAAACGAAACTGGGCAATAGTGAAGTCAAGGGTTTGGTGGAAGGTATTGTCTATGAGAAGATGGGACATTACCTGGAAGAAAATCCGGTTGTTGCGAAACAGATTATAAATAAGGCAGTCGAGGCTTCAAGGGCCAGGGAAGCGGCTCGGAAAGCGAGGGAGCTTACCCGGAGGAAGACAGCACTTGAAGTAAGTTCGCTCCCTGGAAAACTGGCAGACTGCCAGGAGAAAGATCCTGCAGGGAGTGAAATTTATCTTGTGGAGGGAGACTCGGCTGGCGGATCGGCGAAGCAGGGTCGAGACAGGAAAAATCAGGCGATACTGCCTCTGAGAGGAAAACTGTTAAATATTGAAAAGGCACGGTTTGACAAGATGCTCAACAACGAGGAAATTAGAACAATCATTACGGCCCTCGGGATAGGCATCGGAGAAGAAGACTACGACATTAGCAAGCTCCGGTATCATAAAGTTATTATTATGACCGATGCCGATGTCGACGGGTCTCATATCAGGACTCTTCTCTTAACATTCTTTTTCAGGCATATGAAAGGGCTGGTAGAAAGAGGGCATTTATATATAGCGCAGCCTCCGCTCTTTAGGATTTCTGCCAAAAGTCAAGAAAAGTATATTAATACCGACGAGGAAATGGAGAACTACATTCTCGATAACGGTGTCAACAAAGTACAGGTTATACTGGGCAATGGAAGCAGTGTGACGGGGAGTCGTCTATGCGGTCTGATCAAGAAAGGAATAAGACTGGATGCTATATTGAGCAAGTTTGAAAATGAGGGAAAAAATAAAGATATCGTCAGGTTACTGGCAGGAGATCCGGCGTTTAACGAAGACGTTTTCAGAGATGAAAAGATTCTTCTTAATGTTGGAAAGAGGATCAAAATGGCGATGGAAGATAGGGTAACGGATTACTGGACTGAGGCAGATGAAGAGCATGGTGGATATAAAATCTTTTTTAGTATAGCGGAAAACGGCCGTTCCTTAAAAGTATATCATGATAGAGATATCTTTAATGTACCTAAATTTGCCAGGGCAAGGGAACTTCTAAACCAGTTGAACTATCTGGGGGAAGCACCGTATATAGTGGCAGACAAAGAAGCCGACGATAAAACACATCCACAGCTTGACAGCATGACTGCTCTCGTAGAATGTGTATTAAACAGCGGAAAAAAGGGGATGTCTATTCAGCGCTATAAGGGATTGGGAGAGATGAATCCCGAACAGCTGTGGGCGACGACTATGGACCCGGAGAAGAGAACACTCCTTCAGGTGAAAGTGGAGGATGCGGTCGTTGCAGATGAAATATTTACGACGCTCATGGGTGACCAGGTGGAGCCAAGGAGAAACTTTATATACGAAAACGCGCTGAAAGTATCGAACCTTGACATATAGATTGTTTGCAATTCAGGAGAACAAATTAAAAGAGGTGGTCTCCACTACATCTGGGCCACCTCTTTTAGAGTATTGTATAAAAGGACTTCAGTTCTTACTATCCGTTTTGGAAGCTGGTTTTGCTGTATCGGGTTTACTTGGTGTAGAAGAAGTTTGAGTTTCATCTTTACTACTGTCACTGGACGGTGCTTTCTTTCCACCGTAATCAGTTACATACCAACCCGAACCCTTCAGGTGAAACGTGGAAAGGGAGACTAACTTTTTAACGGGACCATGACAGGATGTACAGGCCGTAACCTCCGGGTCTGTCATTTTCTGAAATACATCAAAATTCTTGCCACATTTTTTACATTGATATTCGTAAATCGGCATTCTATAAAAACCTCCATACGAGCTTCATATTTATCGGCACTCAAATGTGAAGTCCCCGCCCACAGGGCGGCGGGGACTCCCGGTAAGGAATATGTTTATTTTATATTGCGCCCCTTACCCCGCCTACAAGGCGGGACTTGCGGGTGCGCTTCCAGTCAATTGGATATATCCCCTATATTGTACTGATCACGAAAACAATCAATAACAAGACGCAGATCAGGATCGGCAATCGACTTAAGTAGAGTACGGGTAATATAATGAACGTTCTCTTCTTCTTTAATCTTCTCTTCCAGTGGCGCATCAAAATTACTGCACCCATTGTTGAACCGTATTACATGAACAAGTTCATGGGTAGCTATATACAACATGAGTGGAACCAGTTTGATAAAAGAATGGGCTCTTTCAACAGCATCGAGAATCCTGTTATCCTGCAGGCAGACTCTGAAAAACTGGAATTTCTCAGGGCTGCTTATATCCCCATCCTTCTGACCGTGGTAACTGCAAAGATGGGCAAATGCCGTATCATTAATTTCATGTTTTTCAAGGTGTTCCAAGGTCTTGACCTCATACCTGTGAGCCTTGAGTGCCCTGTGGCTCAGACGGAAATACGTCGTGGCCAGCTTTTCGGCATGATCAAACGTCCTGTTTGTTAGGACTATCTGTGAAGCATTAAAGTACATAGGTATCAACTTTCCACCAGACTAATATATACATTTTTTTGCCTGTGTCAACAACTTTACCCGGCGGGTGTCAATCATAACGGGCTTGGCGATGAAGTTGATTTCTTCCTGTGTGATGATGGTAGCGGGATCCTCCGATAATTCCTCCGCCACACGGGAGCCGGCCATATCGGGCATCATAACATCGAGCAAGATGAAGATCCGGCTTCTGCATCTTCGCCAGCCGCATCCCATCGTCTCCGCGCGTTGCTGTCAGCACATGAAAGGTGCTTCTCAACTCAAGCGATTTCTTCAAGGTGCGGCAAAAACATTCTTCATCGTCTATAACAAGAAATTTTTACAGACATATCGTAACCCCCGTTATCATTAACCCAGAAGCTGGACCAATTTAACCATCAGGCACGTTTCAATGTAATGGAGATCAAATGGCTTGGTAATATACTCATCCGCACCCAATTGAATTGCTCTTTTGGCCAGCTCTTCGTCGATGACGGCTGTGACCATAATAACCACGATTTTAGAATCTATTTTTTTGATTTCCTTCAGGGTATCAATGCCGCCCATGCCCGGCATGATGATATCAAGCAATACGATATGAGGCCTCACATCGTTTACCTTTTGAATGGCCTCCAGACCACTCGTCGCAGTATATACTTCATATTCTTTCGACACCAGGTACTTCTGCAACAGTCTCACGATGTGAAATTCATCATCAACAATGAGTATTCTTTCCATAGGAATAACCCCTCCTTTCAGTATTAATTTTCTTTAATACCTGTTTTGACGGGAAGGCTGACGTAAAAAGAAGCGCCTCCCCACTCATTGTTCTCCGCCCAGATTCTGCCGCCATGATCATGGACGATGCCATACGATATGGAAAACCCCAGTCCCGTTCCTTTCTCCTGTCTATTGGTGGTAAAAAACGGATCAAAGATTTTAGACATATGTTCGCTCTTGATCCATGGCAATTACCGGCAAATCGGGCTGGTATTGCACCTTTGTTTCTATTTCATCTATTTTCAATTGCGTTGCGTATAAAGTCAGAACATGGGCGATGACGCCGTTGATATCGGCCATGTTCCTCTTTTTTTGGGAGATACGTGAAAACTGCTTGAGATTTTCAGCAATCGTGGCGATGCGGCGGATTTGAGACATGCAGATCTTTAATTCTTCCAGCACTTCAGGCGGCAGGCTTTCCATAGTCTGCAATATCTGCAATGCCATGGAGATAATGTTCACGGGATTGAGGATCTCGTGGGCGACCCCGGCGGATAATCGACCAATAGCAGCGAGCTTTTCCGCCTGGAGCAACTGGTCTCTTGCGTCTTGCAGGTCTCTTTCCGCCTGATTCTTCTCGGTTACGTCCTGTACGATCCCAATTACCCTGACGATCTTACCGGCGTCATCAATAGTGGGTTCCACCAGTTGACGGACGTCACGCACCACACCGTCGCGTCGGACTATGCGATGTTCTATTTCGCTTGTTTTCCCCTCGCTCATGGCTTTTTCAATGGCTCTTTTTACTATCTCCCTTTCCTCGGGAAAAACCAGCTCGGAGAAGACTTCGTAAATTCCGTCGAACATCTGAGGCGTAGTCCCCACGATTTGGTAAATCTCGTCGGACCAGTACATATCATTCCTTTCGATAGTCCATTCCCAGTTTCCGATGTGCGCGATCCGCTGGGCCTCGGCCAAACTTAGATTGCTCCTCTCAAGGGATTCTTCTATCCGCTTCCGGTCCGTGAGATCGATGATGGCCCCACTCAGCCCCACGGGAGCACCCTCATGGATAATGGGGCTCGAAAAGGCTATCAACGGAAATGTGCTGCCGTCTTTTCTGACTCCCATGTATTCAGAACCACCTATCTTTTCTCCATTCAACACCCTCTGAATGTTAACTTTAAGCTGTTCCACTTGTTCGGGTATAATCGCCTGGGCCGCATCTACCCCTTTTTCGATATCATCTTGCGTATATCCAAAGATTTTAAAGATGGTGAGATTGCCGGATGTAATTTTGCCCTCCATATCCATTTCAAACAGAGATATGGGCAGAAAATCGACCAACTCCCTGTATCTTTTTTCGCTTTTCCGCAGTTCCTCCTCCATCTGCCTGCGGTTGGTGATGTCCCTGGACACTCCATGAAACCCGATCAGGACTCCTTGATCATCTCGAATCCCGCTTATGATGTTATCGATCCAACGGGTAGAGCCATCCTTATGATAACACTCAACTTCAAGGTTGATGATCCTTTCAGGGTCCCCTTGACCTTGTTGTTCGAGTGCAAACTCCCTTGCCAGAAGTTCCCGCACAATGGACATTGACGGAGGGGTCAATTGTTCTTGGAGATCCTGAACCACCCGTTCTTCCGGACTAAATCCAAGCATCTTTTCAATTGACGGGATGACATAGATCATGCGCAAATTTATGTCCAGAGTCCATACAAGATCAGTCATCTTTTCTGCGAGGAGCCGGTATTTCTTTTCGCTCTCGATTAAAGCTTTCTTCGCCTCCTTGCGCTCAGCTATATGGGTTTCGAGATTTCTATTGGCGGCCTCAAGGTGCGCGGTCCTCTCAATAACCCGTGTTTCCAGCGCTTCATTGAGTTTGTAAAGTTCTGCCTCGACCTTTTGGCTCTTGAGGATTTCCTCGTGCAGCAGTTTGTTGGTCGTCTCCAGGTCTTCATTGGTCTTGATGAGTGCCGTTTCCGCCAGGAATATGGCCCTGATGGGCAAGATGCGTAACACATAGAATACTCCCAGCCCCATGGGCAATACCAATAAAAAGACCACACCGGCTTGTCCCAATAGAGGCCGCAGGGAGCGGTATATTTCAATTCTTCCCACACTGATTCCCGAGTCCATAATTTCGGAGGAACGCATGATGAGGGGTGTTTGCAGGTCGTCTACACTTTCAGAGACGATTTCGTTTTTTGTATTGACGAGACGCCTCAGTTCCGCAACCCCCTCCTTCGGACGACGAATGAGGTATTCCGTAAGCCTGATACCCTCGAATTCCCAGAAATCAGGATTTGAACTGATGATATGTGTAAAAATATCTGCATTGATTTCCGCTTCAGCCTCAAGAGTTCCCACCGTGTTTTGAAAGGAAAAAAGGGGAAAGCCGAGGGGGAAAATGATCACGACCATTCCGGTCACTACCGCAATAAGCCAGGTAATGATCCTGGTTATGTTTTTTTAATCGTCATGGGTTGCTTTCCCGTTCACCTGATAGTGACGAAGTTCCCGTTTTCTTCCAATATCTTCTTGCCTTGCGTGGATCGCATAAAAGCGAGGAATTTTCGCGCTGGCGCAGACATGTTTTTTTGTGTTACCGTAAAAAAGAGTCTCGACAAGGGATAGGAGCCGGAGGCGAGGTTTTTAACACTCGGCGCTACGCCATTGTAAGACAGTACCTTCAAGTTCCGCTTCTCGGAAATGACCTGCGTCAGAGTGGAAATTCCGAACGCGCCGGGAGTCCTTTCTATCATATCGGCGTTATCCTGATCGGTCAGGGCCGTCATCATCCCATGGCGGGACATGGCAACGTTGATCGCTTTGCTGATCTCAGGCGATATCATTTTTACAATCCAGAAATCGACTTCATTGCTCTGACGCAGGGGCGTGCGAACACGCTGCCCATCGGGCCAGAATGTCTTGCCGCCATTATAGATTTTAACAATGTCATCAGAAATTATGTTTGACACAGACACATTTCTGTTGGCAACAAAAATAAGCGGACTTCGTGCATATTCGATGACGGACAATCCGAACTTGCTTTCTTCGTTGTTCAAGACTTTGCTTGAGATCCCGATGTCAATGGCTTTTTTAGATATAGCCTTTATGGCGCCGGTACTGCCGAGGCTAGTGTCATGTCAAGTCTCAATTGACGGATAGAGACGTGATAACTTAATCCTGGCGTCATCAGTGGTAAATTGCCAATTGACTTTTGCATTTTTGTTATTTCTATGGCTCTGCCATGCAGCGGCTTCGCTCATGACTTTTTCAATATTGTCAATCCTCCTGTTGAGGCATTGTCCAAGGAGAACGTTCAGTTCGATTTCAGCCATATTCAACCAACTCCCATGTTTTGGAGTGTATATGAATTCAAATTTGTCCCATAACGATTTTGCTTTGTCGGGGTTAAAGGTTTCATAGAATGCCCCTGGAGTGTGAGTATTCAGGTTGTCCATGACTAAAGTTATTTTATCGGCTCCATGATAACTTGCTGCTATATCTTCAAGAAAGTAAGCCCAGTCATTTTTTGTTTTTCTTTCGGTGATCTTTACGATACGTTTCCCGGCTAAAGGCTCACTGGCCATGAAAATATTACAGACACCGCAACGCTTGTATTCGTAATCATGCCTGGCAACATGCCCAGGTGACGCCGCAATGGGAATTTTTG
>CAZYTP010000061.1:0-15561 GCA_964650385.1 uncultured Syntrophales bacterium
TTGAAAGAAGCTCATAAAACAAAAGAGTCTGAAGCATGAAACTTTAAAACCTGGGGATTAACAGAGTGAACAGTAAAGAGAGCATATTAGAGAAAATTAATTTTCCTGAAGATATCAAAAAGCTTGAACTTGCGGAATTAAACGTCCTGGCAGGGGAAATCAGAGAAAAAATTATCGAAACGGTTTCCAAAAGCGGCGGGCACTTAGCCTCGTCTCTCGGTGTCGTGGAACTGACGCTTGCGATCCACTATGTCTTTGATACCCCTAAGGATAAGCTTATATGGGATGTCGGGCACCAGTCCTATGCCCATAAGATAATTACCGGCAGGAAAGACCGCTTTCACACCCTCCGTCAAAAAGGGGGGTTGAGCGGTTTTCCCAGAAGGGAAGAAAGCGACTATGACGTCTTCAATGTCGGTCACAGCAGTACATCTATATCCGCGGCCGCCGGTATCGCCGGGGGCAGATGTCTTAAAAATGAGAACTTCAAGGTGATTGCCGTAATCGGCGATGGTTCAATGACTGCCGGGATGGCCTTTGAGGGATTGAACTGGACAGGAGGCAGCGATAAGGATCTTTTAATTATACTCAATGACAACGAAATGTCCATTTCTCCGAATGTGGGCGCCATGTCGTCTTATTTGAACCGTGTCATGACCGGACAGCGCATCACGAAACTGAGAACAGATATCAAGGGCTTTCTGAAGACGATACCCGGTATCGGGGATAAGATGCTGAAGTTCACAAAACAGGCAGAAGAATCGCTCAAGGCATTCTTCGTCCCCGGTGTCATCTTCGAGGAACTCGGCTTCCAGTACGTAGGCCCCCTTGAAGGGCACAACCTTGATCACCTGATAAAAAATCTGGAAAACGTAAAGAAGCTCAACAGGCCTGTTCTTGTTCACGTTATCACTAAAAAAGGTAAGGGATACAAGTTCGCGGAAGAGGACCCGGCGAGATTTCACGGTATCGGTCCTTTCGACATAACTACCGGAAAAACCCTCGCGGACAGTAGTTCCGACCCGTCTTATACGGAAATCTTCGGAAAAACGATGGTAAAATTGGCCCGTGATGATTCAAGAATCGTGGCAATAACGGCTGCCATGACCCACGGGACGGGACTTGAGCAATTTTCAGAGGAGATGCCTGACAGGTTTTATGACGTCGGTATAGCGGAACAGCATGGAACTACATTTGCCGCCGGTCTCGCCACCGAGGGGTTTATACCGGTGGTAACGATCTATTCGACCTTCATGCAGAGGGCCTATGACCAGGTACTCCATGATATCTGTGCCCAGAAACTACCGGTGGTTCTTGCCCTCGATCGGGGGGGATTCGTCGGAAAAGACGGTCCCACACATCACGGGCTGTTCGATTATTCCTATCTCAGATCGATCCCCAATATTGTCGTTATGGCCCCAAAAGATGAAAATGAATTCCAGCACATGCTAAAGACCGCCGTCGAGTGCGGATGCCCTGTATCGGTAAGATATCCCAGGGGAAAGGGGGTCGGTGTTTCCATTGACGATACGCCGAGGTCTCTTGAGATCGGAAAGGGCGAGGTTATGCTTGAGGGAAGCGACATCGCAATCGTAGCTATAGGGTCTACCGTATGTTCTGCCGTTGCCGCCGCTAAAAATCTAAAAGGCGAAGGGATAAGTGCAATGGTCATCAATAGTCGTTTTGTAAAGCCCCTTGACGAAAAACTGTTGTGCAATGTCGCTCAATCTATAAAGAAGGTCATTACTGTAGAGGAAAATGTCTTGATGGGGGGCTTCGGAAGCGCTGTCCTTGAGCTCTTTGAAAGAGCGGAGATATATGGTGTTACCGTAAAAAGACTTGGAATCAAGGATGAGTTTGCGGAACACGCGACTCAGACAGAATTGAGAAGCATGTACGGTATTGACGAGGACGGTATCACGAACACTGTCCGTAAGATGATGGGTAAATGAACCCTAAGACCTCCAAGATCAGATTAGACAGACTTCTCGTTGAGAGAGAAATTTCCCCGACACGTGAAAGGGCCAAGGCGCTTATCCTGTCCGGTACCGTCATCGTCGGGGAAAACAGGATTGACAAAGCGAGCACCCTCGTTCCCATAAATGCCGCGATAAGAATAAAAGGGGAAGGTAACCCGTATGTCAGCAGGGGAGGCTTGAAACTCAAAGGAGCGCTAACCGAATTCGGCATTGATGTAGCAGGTTTTGCAGCCCTCGATATAGGAGCCTCAACAGGCGGTTTTACGGACTGCCTGCTTCAGAAAGGGGCGAGAAAGGTATATGCAGTTGATGTAGGGTACGGTCAGCTTGCCTGGAAGCTGAGAAACGATGAAAGGGTAGTTGTCTTCGAAAAGACAAATATACGCTATTTTTCCGGCGACGGGATAGACGACGAGATAGATATAGCAACCATAGATGCCTCCTTCATTTCCCTCAAGCTGGTTATTCCGGCCGCGATCAAACTTATAAAGAAAGACGCCATCATTCTTGCCCTCATCAAACCGCAATTTGAGGCAGGGAGGGGAGAGGTAGGAAAAAAGGGTGTGGTAAAAGACCCCGATATACATAAAAGAGTTGTCGATGAAATTGATGAGTTTTGCCAGGAATTGGGGCTCGACGTACTGGGAACATGTGAGTCTTCCCTTTTAGGCCCTGCCGGCAATAAAGAATTTTTTATATACGTCAAAGGGTAAAGCGAAAAGATGGGCGTAAACCTGGCCAAGACAGCGGGGTTTTGCATGGGAGTGAAGAGAGCGGTCGATATGGTTCTCGACGTTGCCCAGCGTAAAGATACCGGAAAGATCTATACCTACGGCCCCCTCATACATAATCCACAAACAGTTGAAATTCTTAAAAAGAGGGGAATACTTCCGGTAGATAATGTCGATGAAATCGAAGAAGGAACAATTATAATCAGGGCTCACGGGATATCGCCCCTCGAAAGAAAAAAGATTAAAGAAAAGAATGTAAAGATAGTTGATGTCACCTGCCCCAAGGTGGCACGCGTACAGGCGATAATCAAAAAACATGCATCCCTGGGTTATGCTGTTCTGATTGTGGGAGACAATGGACATCCCGAAGTTGACGGTCTGCTCGGGTACTCTGACGGAAAGGGGATCGTAATAGAAAACAGGGATGAGGTTGATACCCTCCCCGAGCTTGAGAAGATCTGCGTTGTCGCTCAGACAACTCAGAGCACGAAGGAATACGGGTATATAATTGACAGGGTTAGACAACGATTCCCACAGGTTAAGGTCTTTGATACCATATGTGATTCCACTGAAAAGAGACAGGCCGAGGTTGAGAAATTGTCCTCCGAAATGGATGCTATGCTTGTTGTGGGGGGAAAGAATAGCGCTAACACCAAGAGATTGGCCACTATGTCGGAACTGCAGGGGACTCCCACATTTCACATTGAAACGGCAGATGAACTGAAGAATATAAACATAGACAGGTACAATGAAATCGGCATCTCTGCCGGGGCATCGACACCAAACTGGACAATCGAAGAGGTCGTCGATTACATTACAAGTTTTCAGGAAGAGAAGAAAAAGGGGAAAGCAGGCAGGTTACTGAAATTCTGGACATTCGCCGTTATTACGGACAGCTATTCCGCCGTGGGCGCCGGATGTTTGTCTCTGGCGAGCATTCTCCTACAGGGATTACACGTCAATATTCTGAATATACTGACGGCATCCTTTTATGTCTATTCGATGCATGCGGTCAATAGATTCACCGACAGGAAACACATCGGCATAATAAGCTCATTCAGGGAAGATTCCTATCTGAAACACGATACGATGTACGCTACCATTGCAATTCTATCCCTGCTTGCCGCCCTGACCCTCTCCTTTGTTGTCGGTGTCGCCCCATTTTTACTTCTGCTTTCGATTTCCTCTTTCGGCGTCCTTTACAACGCTAAGATATTGCCGCGAAACTGGCGTTTCAGGAGATTGAGAGACCTGCCAGGCTCTAAAAATGTTTCTGTGGCCACGGCATGGGCAATCGTAGTAGCAGTGCTCCCACAGGTAGAAATAAGTATGAGTATAACCCTCTCAATGATACTGGCTTTTCTCTTCACCTTTGCCGTGGTCTTCGTTAGATCGGCCCTGTCCGACACGATCGACATTCAGAGTGACAGGCTTATCGGGAGGGAGACGATCCCTGTCGTAATAGGAGAGGAAAACACACAAAAGCTTTTAAAGGGTATCTCGGTCATTACAGCCGCAATCCTTATAATTGCAAGTCCCGCAGGATGGACTTCCTCTTTGAGTTTTGCCCTCCTGGCCTGTGTGTTTTATATGTGGATTTGTTTCAAACTTTGTGATAGAAGAGCGACGTTTTCGGGTGTTGTTCTGGAAGGTCTCCTGGAAACAAATTATATAATCGCCGGCTTGATGACTTTTCTGTGGCTCGTTTTCGTGTAAGCGTTCGTCTCTGAGCTGCCGGCTTTTCAGTAAAACGAAGGAGGGAAATAAATTTATGGTCAGAAAAACACTGATACGTTCTTTTTTGATCTTGTCTGTCATGATTCTCTTTGGTTGCGGCGGCATCCGTTATTCCCAGGTTGCTCCTAACGCAAAGGATTTCCATCCAAAAAAAATAGGTGTGCTTCCCGTTGACGTCGGACCCTTCGAAGAAGCAAGGGGTGTTATTGATCAGATTATTGCCGGTGCCCTGGTTAATACGGGATGGTTTTCCGACGTTGTGACATCTGAAGCGATTAATAACCGGATGCAATCAGATGATGAGCTGCGGAAAACTGTTTCTGATTATATCGCCAAACTTAAAACCGTTAATTTTTCCGATGCTGACCTGAGTATGAAGATCGGTGAAGTATACGACATCGATGCCTTCCTTATCGTTAATGTAAACTACTGGCACTACACGGTGGAAGGTGAAGATAAGGTTGCCAAGGTTGGCCTGGGGCTAAAGTTGGTGGAGGCAGTTACAGGGGATATAATCTGGAAGGCAGGCCATCATGTGGCAGAAGATTACTGGCTTATAAAACCCGATCTTTCCGATGTGGCAGTCGGCCTTATAAAAGACATGCTCAATCATATGCCTCATTAACACCAACGATAAACAGAAAATCATGCCAGAACGAGGGATCGCCTGGCATAAATGAATAAAAGTGGAGGATAAAAAAGATGGCTTATGTGATTACTGACGAATGTATCGCTTGTGGTGCCTGTGAGGAGGAATGTCCTGTAGAAGCGATTAGTGAGGGAGAGGATAAATATATAATTAACCCGGATCTCTGTACCGAATGCGGTGCCTGTGCTGATCTATGCCCTGTGGAGGCAATTGTACCCGAAGAGGAAAAATAGCAGACATATTACAGTTCACTAAGGCCAATGAACTGATCTGGAAAGATTCAGGCTATCAATTAAAAAGCAATAGATACGGTTTACGATAAATCCCCGGAAAAGACTGGCGTAAGGCTGATTTCTATGAACTTTTACAAGGTTTCTGTATGGGATTTTTTATAACTTTTGAAGGAATCGAGGGCTGTGGGAAGACCACCCAGATCAAAATGGGAGGGGAATATCTGAGTAGCAAAAATATTCCCTTTATCATAACCGAAGAGCCAGGTGGAATCCCTCTCGGCCTGGAGATCAGGAAAATCCTTTTAAATGAATCTTCTTTTGCAATATGTGCGGAATCGGAGGTTTTCCTGTTTTCTGCGGCCAGGGCTCAACATGTAAGAGATGTTATTCTACCCACCCTTAAAGAGAAAAAAATTGTTTTGTGTGATCGTTTCTCCGATGCCACCATCGCTTACCAGGGATTTGGGCGAGGGTTGGATGTACCTTTCATACAGAAGATAAATGAAACTTCAACCGGCCGACTTAAGCCGGACATGACACTCCTCTTCGATACCCCTGTAGAGGTCGGGCTTAAAAGAGCCATGAAAAGGATATCCCGCCTTGAAGGCGTCTCCAGGGAGGACCGCTTTGAGAGGGAAGCGCTAAATTTTCACGAGAAAGTCAGGGAGGGATATCTTTCCCTCGCCAGAAATGAACCTGAAAGATTCAGAATAATAGACGGCACAAAGAGCATCGACGAAGTGCATCGAGAGGTCTGTTCCCATATATCAGCCCTGATAGATGGACGCGGGTAAATGCATGTCCTTCAAAGATATTTATGGTCAGGATAAACAGATAGCCATCCTTAAAAGCGCCATTGAAAGCGGGCGCGTCCCCCATTCTTACCTTTTTTACGGAGTAAAGGGCGTAGGAAAAAAAACGACCGCGGAGATTTTTGCTAAAGCCTTGAACTGTTTGGAAGGGGAACCCGATTCATGCGACAGGTGCTCATCCTGCCTTAAAATAGACCACAAAAATCATCCCGACGTCATAACCATCAAACCCGAAGGAAATTTCATAAAGATAGCTGCCATAAGAGATCTCCAAAACCAGATAAAATTCAGGCCACTTGAAGGGAGCAAACGGGTCTTCATAATAGTCGACGCTGACAGAATGAACAGCGTTTCTGCCAACTCTCTTCTTAAAACGCTTGAGGAACCATCTCCCTCAAATATCTTGATATTGATTACGGCCCGCCACTACCTGCTCCCAGCGACCGTACTCTCCCGATGCCAGCAGCTCAGATTCAATCCGATACAAAGGGAGACGGTTGCCTCATTTCTGGAAGAAAAACTGGCTCTCGACAGGGAATCTGCCCTTTTACTTGCTTCGTCATCCGGTGGAAGTATAGGAAAGGCCCTGGAAATGAATAAGGATTCATACTTGACATTCAAAAATGAGATAATCGAAAACATCTCCACCGGTAATATAGAAGATTCACTAAAGCTTATATCTTTCATGGAGAGCTTCGGAAAAAACAGGAAGGGAATTACAGAGAAGCTTGAAATATTGAAATCCTGGTATAGAGACATACTTGTATACAAGGAAACGGGTGAAACGGAAACCCTTATCCATCAAGATTGCATTGAAATAATAAAAAGCTTTGGGAAAAAGATGGCTGGATCGGATATTTTAAAAAGCATAAAAACGATAACTCATGCTCATAGGGCTATAGAGCAGAATGCCAATAAAGAGTTGACTTTAGAGTGGATGCTATTTAAACTTGCAGAAATTATAACTGCCCGGGCATGAGCAGTCATGGTAAATAAGCAAAACCTTTGAAAAAGTCTTATACATCAAGATTTACACGTTGTGAAATCCATCCCCGGTGGATTCAGAGGCGTTTGCAGGTTTTGCAAACGTCTCTAAACTTTGTACTTTAGTGTCTTAGTGCCTCCTGTACTTTAGCAACTTGCGCATTCAGAAAGGGAACTGTTGAAAAACATTGTCGGCATAAAGTTTAAAGAAGAAGGAAAGAGATACAGCTTCAATGCAGAAAATCTTCAATTAAAGAAGCATGACAGAGTTGTTGTCGATACAGATAACGGTTTGACAATAGGGATTGTCGTGTCAGACGTCACGCCCACTCACGCGGATAAATTGCCGGAAAATCTTAAAAACGTTATACGTAAAATCACTGAAGAGGATTTAAAAATAAGAGAGGAAAATGAGCAGTTTGAAAAAGAGGCCTTCGGGTTTTGCCTTGCAACGATAAGAGAAAAAAATCTTCCAATGAAGCTGATTAATGTTGAGTGCCTCCTCGATAAAAGTAAAACCATATTCTATTTTACTGCGGAAAGCAGAGTCGATTTCAGGGAACTTGTAAAGAATCTTGTCCAAAAATTCCGGACAAGGATTGAGTTAAGGCAAATCGGAATAAGAAATGGAACGCGTATACTCGGCGGTATCGGAGCATGTGGCAGGGAGATTTGCTGTGCCAGGTTTCTCCATAATTTTGACCGTGTATCAATAAAGATGGCAAAAGAACAGAATATGTCGCTGAATCCTGAGAAGATTTCAGGGCTTTGCGGAAGACTTATGTGTTGTCTTGCATTTGAATACGACACTTATCTCGATATGAAAAAATCAGTCCCAAAATGTGGAAAGAAAGTCGTTACTCCTGAGGGACAGGGTAAGGTAATAAGACAGAATGTTTTTAAAGGGAACATCTCCGTTGAGCTGGAAGATGGAAGAGAAATAGACGTCGACATAGAAGATCTCCAATAAAGGAATGTGTTATGGAAAAAACTTTTTATGTTACAACTCCGATATACTACGTAAACGCCTCACCGCATATCGGTCATGCTTACACCACGATAGTCGCCGATGTTATGGCAAGGTTTTATCGCATGTCCGGTTACAGGACATTTTTTTTGACCGGTACCGATGAACATGGGGACAAGATCGCCGAGGCTGCAAAGTATGCCAGGGAAACCCCTAAGGAATACGCAGATAAAATCAGCGCCCAATTCAGTACGCTCTGGCCACAGCTGGCAATAACCAATGATTATTTCATCAGAACAACAGATGAAAATCACATTCATACGGTCAGATCAATCTTGCAGAAGGTCTACGATGCCGGAGATATTTATTTCGGAAAATATGAGGGGCATTACTGTGTCGGCTGTGAACAATTCTACAAGGATTCAGAGCTGGTGGAGGGTAAATGTCCCGATCATCAGACGATTCCGGAATACAGGGAAGAAAGCAACTACTTCTTCAAGATGAGCAAATATCAGGACTGGCTGATTCAACATATAAAGGATAATCCGGATTTTATAAGACCGGAAAGATATAAAAATGAGGTCCTTGCCTTTCTGAGGGAACCACTGGGGGATCTGTGCATATCAAGACCTAAAACGCGGCTTACCTGGGGCATAACCCTTCCCTTTGATGAAGATTACGTGACTTATGTCTGGTTTGACGCCCTGATAAATTACATCAGCGGTCTGGACTATCCTGATGGAGAGAATTTCAAGACTTTCTGGCATGTCTCAGAGCACCTGATAGCCAAGGATATCCTGAAACCGCACGGCATTTATTGGCCGACAATGTTAAAAGCGGCGGGCATAGAATCCTATAAACATTTGAACGTGCACGGCTACTGGAATATCGATGCGGGCAAAATGTCGAAAAGCAGGGGAACCGTGGTAAGCCCCATGGAACTGAAGGATAAGTACGGTCTGGATGCGTTCAGGTACTTTTTACTCAGGGACATGGTCTTCGGCCTTGATTCAAATTTCAGTGAGGAAAATTTTGTTCAGAGACTCAACTCAGATCTTGCAAACGACCTAGGGAACCTGGTCAGCAGGACACTTGCAATGGCTGTAAAATACTGCGATGGGAAAGTGCCAAAACCTCATACCTTCTCAGAAGAAGATACCTCCCTCATCGAAACAGCAGGAAAGATCCTGCCCGCAATAGAATCATCGTTTTGTGAACTGGCCTTCCATAAGGCATTGATCTCTATCTGGAATTTTATTAACACGACAAACAAATATATAGTGACAAGCGAGCCCTGGCTGCTCGCCAAAGATCCTGACGCTCGTGAGAGACTGGAGACAGTTATCTATAACCTTTTGGAATCCCTGCGCGTAATTGCCGTTTTTATCTATCCCTTTATGCCCGACACCTCAGAGAAGATAATGCGCCATCTCGGGATAGAAGATAACCAGGCCCCGGATCTCAACAGCATTCGCAACTGGGGAGGGCTAAAAAGCGGAAATTCTCTGACCCGCGGTCCCGCCCTCTTCCCAAGGGTTGAATACAAGGATGGAGAAGAAATATTGAAAGACAAAGAAACGATGCCGGAAATAAGTTATGAAGACTTCCAGAAAGTAGACATAAAGGTTGCGCGGATAGTCGAGGCGGAGGCAATCCCCAAATCGGATAAATTGCTTAAACTAAAGGTAGATATCGGTGAAGAGAGAATCGTCGTTGCCGGCATTGCCAAAGACTACAAACCGGAAGAGCTGATAGGGAAAAAGATAGCAGTAATAACAAACTTGAAACCGGTGAAGCTGATGGGTGTGGAATCCCGCGGCATGCTTCTGGCAGCGGACACCGACGATGGCCTGACTATTTTGTCTTTTGACGGTGATGCTAAGACGGGAGCGAAAATCAAATAGTGGCAAATTTTCACGCCGGGGTGTAACCCACCCTTATTGTAAGTTTTTTCAAATTGGAGGAAATAGTTATGCGAGTTGCAAATTTGTATGAGACAAGTAAAAAACCTGTTATCTCTTTCGAGTTTTTTCCGCCGAGAGACGAAAAAACCGCAAAAAATTTTGAAAAAGTTATAGATGCTATCGCAACATTAGAACCTCATTATATGTCAGTTACCTTTGGAGCCGGCGGTTCAACCAGAGATGGTTCATTCCAAACAGTTAAAAAATTAGTTGCCGACAAAAAGTTGCCGACTGTTGCCTATATGGCCGGTTATGGTTTAGGACCGGAAGAAATAACAGAGGTTCTGGATAAATATCGGGATCTGGGCGTTGAAACAATTTTTGTTATCCGCGGCGATGAGCCCGCCAATATCAACCAATTTACCCCCCATCCTGACAGTTTTCAATACGCATCGGATATGCTGTCTTTTATCAATGAACGTTATGATTTCGATCTTGGATGCGCGGGTTATCCTGAAGGACATATCCAGGCAGAAAGTCTTGATAAAGATATTGAATATCTGAAAATCAAAGTAAATAACGGTGCCCGATATGTTGTTGCCCAGTATTTTTATGACAACGGCTATTTTTTTGAGTATATCAAAAAGTGCAGGGCAGCCGGCATTTCTGTTCCTATTATCCCTGGCATCATGCCGATATACAGTATTAAAATGACTGAAATGCTGGCCAAACTTTGTGGAACCAGTATTACCGATGAAATACGTATTAGTCTGCAAAAATTGTCGGCAGATGAAAAAAATGCTGTTGAAAATTATGGAATTGATTTTGCGGTTCAACAATGCCGGGAACTACTGAAAAACGGGGTTGCAGGATTGCACTTTTATACCATGGATCGTAGCCGATCAGTAACAGAAATTATCAACCGTCTACGCGGGGAAAACCTGGTGTAATCTTTTATTCAGGACAATGGAAACCTTATCCACTGAAACCGTAAATGAGAGCCTATGCAGGTTGTACCTTGAGCGGTGCATGGTTTTAAAAGAAACTCAACCGATAGAAACTGAAATGGGGTCTGGGCAATGAAAGAAAAGTAAGTGTGTTTGTATCTGTCTTATTTTAAAGAATCTGGAATCTTTAAAGCTACATCTACCGGTTTTACATAATTATCAACTACGTCTTTCGTGTTCAACACATTCAATTTATTGAACAGAAAAGAAAATTTATTTTTCAGTTCATCTCCGATTGCCTTCCGTATCTCCGGGGGCAGGCTCCACATTTCCTTTTTAAAAGGACCAAATCCTTTCTTCCTGGTTTTATAAATAAACTGCTCTTCAGTATCTTTTTCCTTCCACTCTCCAATCAGGTCTGTCTTTATGTAATTATAGATTTTTCCTTTCAACTCTGCGGGAAAGCTTTGGCTGTCATAAATTATATTCTGGAATCCTGTTGCCAGATGAACCTCAGAGGCTCCTGCCTGGAGAAATTTATCAAATGCCTCATCAGGGAGAGTAGAAGCCCCGTGTTGAACAGCACCGGAAAGTCCGTAGATGGATCTGGCCGCATCAGAAAGTTTTTCCAGGGTATCAAAATCAATTTTCACCTTGGCTACAGTACCGTCCGGGAGTGGAACCCCGCCGTGCGTGGCTCCGGTCTGTACGCTAATCTTACTGATTCCTTTAAGCCCTTCTCCTCTTTTACTCAATTCTTCCAGATAACCGTCCATGAAAGCCTGCAGTTCTTCAACTGTACTGTTTTTAGTGCCTATCTCCCCGATCTCACCACCAACGGAAATTGTGATTCCCTCAGGTTCTATATCCCGGATCATGGCGGTCATATCGGCCGCAATGGTATAATTTTTTTCCTGCTGTTCCTTGATAGTGGGCTTGCTCAAATCCACCAATGTGGAGGTATCGATATCGATATTATAAAATCCACCTTCAATCCCTTCCTTTACTATGTCTTTGACCGCCTCAATTTCTCTGGCAGGATCTTGGGTGAATTTCTTTAAATTGACCTGGAAATGGTCACCCTGCATAAACAGTGGCCCTCGAAACCCTGTCTTAATGGCAGCGGCAGTAACCACGGTTGTGTATTCCTTCGGCCGCTGGTCAGTATATTCGATCTCTGAACGGGCAATTTCAAAGATAATCGGTCCTATATTACCCTTGACTGCGGAGCGTAAAATAGCCTGGGCAGAATCATAGGTTATCCCCCTTAAATTAATCGCTGGAACCGTGAAACCCGCCACTTCTTTTCTACCCATGGCCTCATACAGAGATTGAATGGATGCAGAGATAACGCCCAGGGCAACCCCGGCCCGCCTGATCAGCCAACTGGCTGCTTCTACGACTTTTTCAGAAGGGCTGAACACTGCGGAAAAGATAAGGTTGTCAATCAATTTCACTCGAAGATCTGATTCATGCAGTACCCCTACATCATTTCCCTCAATTTTTAATACTCCTTCTATCCCCTTCTTCAACTGGTCAATATTTTCATAAATCATCGTCATCACCTCTTATCGGCCGACCTTGGATAAAGTTTTTAACTCATTTTAAGAATTCCTTTGCTTTTTCGACTTCGAAACGGCTTCCGATGTAAATGGGTGACCGCTGATCCAGACTTTTCGGTTTCATTGACAGAATATCTTCTTCCCCGTTTGTGGCCATTCCTCCTGCCTGAGTTACGATAAATGCCATAGGCTGAAGCTCAAAAATCAGCCGTAATTTTCCCTTTGAACTTCCCTTTAGGGCAGGATAAGTAAAAAGTCCTCCCTTTTTAATTAAAATCTGATTGAAGTCGGGCACAAAACCACCGCTATAACGGAGTTTGTATCCCTCACTTTCCAGATATTCAACAAATTTCAGATGTTCGGGAGTCCAGTCCCTTCGTAAACCCCCTATACTATAAATAGATCCTCTTTCTTTTAAGATAATATTCTCTTCTGCTAAAACATATTCCCCCTCTTTATTCAAAACAAATTCATGAGCGCCTTTACCTGCAGAATAAATCATTGTAATAAGGGGACCATAAGTGATGTACATTGCAGCCACAATATTACCTTCGCCTAAAACAGGTCCATCATAAATGCCGATAATTGTTCCTATGGACAGATTAGTATCCACAAGAGAAGATCCGTCCAGGGGATCTGCCGTCACAAAATATTTTTCATGACCCTTTCCTATCTGTACCACAGAGTCCTGCTCTTCCGAGGCATACTCACGCACAAATCCTGAAAATTTAAGCTGACTGTGGAGTATATCATCAGCACTTCTATCTAAGGCAAGCTGCTCCTCGCCATAAATGTTTTGAAAGCCGGCAAGTTTTCGGTTTGATTCATCAATCTTGGCAGAAATGTATTTGCCTGTCACCGCTATTTGCCACATCAGCCTGCGCAGATCTACCTCAACACCGGCCATCCACATATGTCGCCGCAAATCAACAAAACCCTTAGTGGCATCTGATATATCTCCCATGGTCAATCCTCTTGAAAATAAAAATTACTGGTGCCGAAGCCCGGACTTGAACCGGGACAGGCATGCGCCCACTAGACCCTGAACCTAGCGCGTCTACCAATTCCGCCACTTCGGCACTCTTAGAATTTTACTTAAGTTACATTGTTTTTTAGCAAATTTCAAGGGCAAATAAACTTGAATTTATTTACATTAGTGTTATTGTAGCGAAATTATCGTATCGGTAATCACAGTTGAAAAATGCATCATAAAGACTTGACCCCACAAAGGTTACTAAATGAAGATAATTAAAAACATAAACGAAATAACCGGGGAATTTACTAATTCTATTGTTACCATAGGTAATTTTGACGGTATACACCTCGCCCATCAAAACATATTTAAAAGAGTTACAAAAGAAGCACATAATGAAAACAGAAAGTCAGTTGTAATAACATTTAATCCCCATCCTAAAAAGGTCCTTCGTCCGGAAAGGAGGCCGTTTTTCTTAATAACCTCTCTGGATGAGAAACTCAAACTTATAGAAGATCAGGGAATAGATGCCGTCCTCCTGATTGAATTTTCCATGGAGTTTGCCGCGGTAACAGCCGAGCAATTCGTAAAGAATATCCTCTGGGATAGACTTCATATAAAAAAGATATTTATCGGGCACGATTATGTCTTTGGAAGGAATAAAGGGGGAAATGAAGAGTACCTCAAATCCCTCGGCAAAAAGCTGGGCTTTAAGGTAACTGTCATTAATGCAATAAAAGTCAATGATACTATAATCAGCAGTACAAACACGCGGAATGCGATCCTCGACGGCAATATTAAGCTGGCCGCGAGATTCCTCGGAAGGCCTTACAATCTTGGCGGCACGGTTATAAAGGGACACCAGCGGGGCACCGATATTGGGTTTCCCACAGCAAATATAGAGCCTGATAAGGTGTTGGTTCCCCGCAGAGGTGTATACGCAATCATTGCAGAAATAGAAGGTAAAACACATCCGGCCGTCTTAAATATAGGATTTAACCCTACCTTTTCAAATGACAAACTTTCCATAGAAGCCCATATCCTCGATTTTGAGGAAAATATACTCGGAAAAAACCTGGATGTTTTTTTTGTTGACAGGATACGGGACGAAATGAAGTTTGATGGTCCTGAAAGACTTGCCGAACAGATTAAAAGGGATATAGATAAAGCAAGGGAAATCCTGTCACCCCATTTTTGACCCTACAAATGAAAACAAATAACCTGCATAGCTGGAATGTAACCTACAGAGAAGCAATTAATATCCAGCAAACTTTGAGAGAAAAGCTGATCCTCGATGACAAAAATATGCCTGATAAAATCAGGACAATTGCCGGGGCAGATATTTCCTATTCGAGAGGGGATAATATTTTCTTTGCTGCCGTGGTACTCTTTGAGTTTCCGTCAATGGAGGTTATTGAAGAAACATCATTTACACAAAGAGTTACTTTCCCCTATATCCCCGGCCTCTTGACATTCAGAGAAGGCCCTCCACTTTTGAAGGCCTTTGAAAAATTACGTAATGTTCCCGATGTTGCAATATTTGATGGACAGGGAATAGCCCACCCGAGGGGTCTGGGGCTTGCTTCTCATATGGGGTTGCTACTCGATATACCGGCGATAGGCTGTGCAAAAACAAGGCTGGTCGGACAATACAGTAACGTAAGGAATGAGAGAGGGGGTTATTCTTATCTCATTCTGGAGGACAGGGTTGTCGGTACCGTCCTGCGCACCAAGAAGAATGTAAAACCGGTATTTATTTCTCAGGGACACAAAATCGGACTGCAGAGATCAGTCGAGATAATTCTCTCAAGCTGTACCGGCTATAAACTACCCGAACCCGTGAGGAAGGCACATCTTGCGGTAAACAGGATCAGAATGAAAATGACGACATCTGTTAAATAAAAAATGGCTTAAATACAGATATTGAAATAAGTTAATATATACAAATTCGCAAAAAATTGTTTACGAGGGCATAAAAATGTAGATGTTTTAGCAAAAAGTGAAGTTCCCCGCCCAAGGGGCGGGGCCGCTTCCCGGCAAGGAATATGTTTGTTTTATATTGCGCCCCCTTGCGGGATGCGCT
>CAZYTP010000062.1:0-15287 GCA_964650385.1 uncultured Syntrophales bacterium
AACACAGAGGCCTGCCGCCGATTGAAGAACATTTGTACAAAACGGGTTTAGATGAATCAAGAGGGATTTTATATCTACAGTAACCATGAGAAACACTCCTTTCTAAGAAAGAGATTGAAGTTCGAACAAAAGCAAAGTTTATAAGCAAACCTGCAACTTTGACGAACTCGTAAAAACCATTACCGTGTGTTATCTGTTATGTGGTGAATCCACTCGCTGTTCAGTTCAGGTGCCCAAAAAAGACTTTTTACGAAACTGTCAACTTGAAAATCTTTTCTGTTACTCTTCGAACCTCGCACTCACGTCATGGCTGTAATTTTTACCTGAAAATGTCCAGGTGTTCCAACCCAGTTGGGACCAGCGTGGTTCTCCCAAACGGACCGTCCTGACTTCTTGAGCGCTGAGAACCACTTCATTCTCCCATTTCAACGGTTTGTCGAGGTATAGGTGGATAAGCTGAGCCATCGTATCAAATTTACGGGCATTCGGAAAAAACTCGTGAAAGGCATCGGCATCAACAGGGCCAATTTTTATGCGAAATGCACCCATGCGATCATCTATCTCCTGACCGAGATAACTATTTATTCCCAGGTTTGCCGTGGAAGCACCGAGTAATATGCGCTGGTCTTCGGGGATAGAAGCCGTCCGTGGAACACATTGAACAATTTCAAGATCGGGTTCTTTTAGAACGTCAGACAAGAGGGTTTTGAGCCCCTGTGCAGAACGGGGGAACTGTGTAAACAGTCCAATGTATGGAATAAGAGCCTGTGCGTTCGGGACTTCCTGTCTGTGTTTTTCTATCCCAAGACCTAAAAAACAGAAAAGCCTTTCCAGGTATGCAGGATCCTGCTCATCAACGATCTTAATGACTTGCCTGTATTTACTCCAGCATTCATAGAATAGTTTGTAAAAGGGGGCGTTGATTATATCCAGGAAATCACGCGTAACCGACACGTCCATGGACTCCTCGTCCATGAGATCTTCGGTATAGAAAGTCGGGAGTGGAGAGGAGACTCCATACAGACCTAAAAAGGTTACTGTCAGTAGAAAAAGAGGGTTCTCTCCGGGGATTTCTTCTATGGAAACAATATCGGTTCCGGGGAAATCGAGAGATAATTTCGGCCTGGCTATGATCGATCGACCGATAACCTCTCCCTTCAGATCATCTTTCCGGATCAAATAATTGAGCAACCGTAACGCCTGTATAAAAGAAAAGCGGTTACTGTTTTTCAACAGCTCGTCTTTTATGATAAGGGCCTGTCGCCGATCCTTGGTGGCCATGAATATGTTTCTCCTGTAATGCTTTCTTCAACTAAAACCTGGGTAAAGCAGTTCATGCTACTGTAAACACCTAAAAAATAATCGAGGACTGATCCGAAAAGGAACATATCTCCAAGTGACGCAAAACTGTCCTTCCGAAGCTTGATCGTAATTCTCTGGCCACGCATCATATATCCCGCTACCAATCGATCAACTGGCGTTACTTGAATGCCAAGAATTCCTTCAACACGCTTGCTATTAGCGGCAATCTTAGACCTGTCGCGGCCCTCCGAAAAAATATAGAGGTTAAGAAGCTCCTTTATATTATCGGCATGTGCAAGAGACAAATAGTTCAGTGAGAGGTGCGATAAAAATTGCCATAGCATATTGCTCCCTATAAGGGGCTGGATCGGAGTTGTAGGGGGAAGTATGTTTTTGAATTCCATAAGCTCTGGTGAAGTCGGGGTAGGTTGGGAGATGTCTCCAAGTTGCAGGTTCTCCGGAAGGGAAGCATTTGTGCATGTAAGAGAAATGGATAGTATCTCTGAGACAGCAAGTTCGGCTGAGGGAGGGTAAGTCAAACTCAAAAAGACATCCGATGATTGATCAATGAGAGATTTTTTCCAGGTAACATTATAAACAGGCATCTCATCTTCCTTCTGACCAAATAAGGCAAACGGAACGTACTCACGTTGTTCAACACTTCCCTGCACAAACCCTGTCACACTGTCTATGGAGTAAACCTGATAGCTCCCACCGGTAGGCCGAATCCTATGTTCTGTTTGATGGTGATCAACGACGACGGGGTCGGCCTCATGGGTAAAAACATTGACAGCAGGAGAAACAAAGAGCACAAAATTTTCCGGCTTGACTTTGGGTACCGCGATTGGAACATTCCCCAGCTCAAACGATATCTCAAAGGCTGAACCGTCCCCTCTATCTCTCCACTTATCTATACCAACAAGGTCAAAGAAGAGGAACTTTTCCGGTAAGATAAAATACTCTTGCAGGATCCGGTAACCCGGAAAAGATTGGCTGGGATAGGGCCAGAGGGCTTCTTTCGAAGAAAAACCCGCCGGAACAATTGCATCCGGGGGAAGTTCTAAGGAAGTTCCCCCTTCTATCGGCCTTATGAGGATCTTTTTAACGCAACGGCTTAGCAAGAAGTAAAGATTTGCCGCATCAGGATAGTTCCCGCCGAGATAAAAACTTAATTTCTCAGTTTTCCAACTTGACAGACTCATGTCCTTCAATTCAAGGGTGAGGCTGATTTGCGCCGGGCTCCCGGGACTTTCCAGAAGTTTAGCATCCATGAGATTCAGGGGGTAAATCTCAAGGTCCGAACAAGTTTTAAAGATACATGATGTCCCATCCACCGGGATAGAGCCAATTTCGACTCCCGATGGAACTTTAATTGCCTCTTTCAGCCCCGGTTTTGGTCTGAATGAAATAATCGTAGTGGATGGAATGGGACGCATATAATGAGGAAAGATAAGCTGGATTAAACCATGGACAATTTCCGGAAATTCATCATCCAGCTTCCGCCGCAGCATCCCTGCCAGAAAGGCTACTCCCTCCATGAGTCTTTCCACATCAGGGTCGGACGTCTTCCCGCTGAGCATAGGAGCCAGGGCTGGATGGGCCTTGGAAAATTCCTTGGCCAGTTCCCTGAGATCTAAGAGTTGCTGTTGATAATAACGGTCAAACATAAGGACAGTTCGAGTTTCCGAGTTGAAAGGTTAAAATTTCAAACGTTCAGTATTAATGACTGAAAGCCTGTATGATACCGCCTTGTCATTGCGATCCACCTGACGTATACGCTTTAACTCACCGTAGTTATAGGAGATTACCGCGGCACCTCGCAATAACCGAAAATATAGTTTTACAAAATATCTTCTTTAGCCCCGCATAGGAGCATAAAGCTCGGCTGAATAGTTGTTTTACTCCTTGATATTTATCTTTCCACCGGCATCAACTACCGTTTCAAAGGTAACAGGGATATTCTCCCTTGTTGCCAATCTGGCATCTACCTCAAAACGCAGGGCCAGCATGTTTTCTTCTTGAGGTATAAAACTGGCGCGTACTTTAGTCAAGCGGGGCTCATATTTTTCGATAACGTTTTTAATAATACGTTCCACTTCATGGGTCGATCCGGTGGAAAAAGCACCAGGCAAATTTGTAAAATCCGGAATCCCGTAATCATCGGCAATGAGTACGCTGCCCTGCTTGGTATTGAGGACCCGTTGCAGGTGACTTAGAATTGAATTGATCTGGCGGGTCGGATCGTGGCCTTCCCGCCGGTCAGGGTCTTTTTCCAGCAAGTAGATTCGCTCTAAGAGCCTTTCATCACGCATGATTCAATCCACCTCAAAGGCGCAAAGAACGCAAAGTTTTAAATCCCTTTGTTCACAAGTTGAAACTCATGAATAAATAATAAGGATTGGGCTTGGTGATAAAAAGCTTTTCTCTTTTATTATTTCAAGTTTTTCTTTGCGTACTTCGCGTCTTTGCGGTTAGGTAAACTACAGTAATCAGTGGTCAGCAATTATTTTATACTGACCACTGATTACTGTTTACTGACAACTATTTCTATTCCTTTGGCGCCTTCCACGAATCTTCCGCTTCGATGCCGTCAGGCTGCCACGTCCAGATTATCTTCCCATATGTAAAGGATATCTTTACCATATGCTTGTATGGCTCGGACTCGGAAGCAAATGTTATGGGAAAGGTAAGGTCCATGGCGACGACAATCGCATCTTCAAGCTTGACGGTGAAATATTTTTCCTCCGTACCTGTCGGGCTGATGCGATAAAAATCCATTAGAACTTCACTCAACTGCTCTCCACTGGTCAGTGCCTGATAAAGCTTGGGTGTACTTTTGTCGACCTCAGCCGTAATAGTCAACGGTCCGTGTATCCTTTTTCCCGTGGGAAGGCCCGTTCCTGGATCGCGTGGAATTTCAACAGTATGGTCCAGTTCATATACCATTATCGTTCCTTCACGACCCTTAATGTCGCAAGAACCTTCCATTTTTCCCTGATTTTTCCCTGTTACTGAAAGATGACATGGCATTGGCATGGTTTATAATCCTCCTTCTCAATTTAGTTAATTTTTGTTCAAAATTTTAGCAAGACAACTCGCCAGGGTTGCTGCTACCGCAGGGCCGAAGCCCTGACATACAAACAATACTACAAACTAAAAACTTACTTACAACTTTTCAGCACACAGTTAAAAGCTCACGGCTGATAGCTGACTGCTAACTATTATTCTTTGTCCAGCTTCCCTACCAGAGACAGGGTAAATGAAGCACCCATATACTTGAAGTGGGGTCTTACTTTAAGGGAAACTCTGTACCATCCGGGATCGCCTTCAACATCGGATACGGTAATCTCTGCCTGTCTGAGAGGTCTTCTGCTCCGTACACCGGGAGATGGATTATCCTGGTCGGCAACATACTGGCGTATCCAGTTGTTTAGCTCTCGTTCCAGATCGCCGCGTTCTTTCCACGTCCCTATGTTCTCCCGCTGGATGACTTTGATATAGTGAGCCAGGCGGCTTATCACAAACGTATATGGCAGTTGGGTCCCGAGTTTGTAATTGAGTTCAGCAGTTTTTCCTTCCTTAGAGTTACCAAAGTTCTTGGGTTTCTGCACGGAGTTTGCTGAGAAGAAAGCAGCATTGTCGCTACCCTTGCGCATAGTCAGTGCAATAAACCCTTCTTCGGCAAGCTCAAACTCCCGGCGTTCGGAAACAAGAATTTCCGTGGGGATCTTGGTTTGAAGCTCACCCATAGCCTGATACTGATACATGGGCAGGTCTTCTACCGCGCCACCTCCCTGTGGCCCAATGATGTTGGCGCACCAGCGATATTTGGCAAAACTGTCCGTGATCCTTGAAGCAAAGGCAAAAGCGGCATTGCCCCAAAGGAAAGAGTCATTACCATCGGAAACATCTTCATTGTAATTGAAACTCTTGATCGGCTGGGTGTCCTGTCCATAGGGCAAACGGAGCAGAAAATGGGGAAGAGTCAGGGCCACATTACGTGAATCTTCTGATTCCCTGAATGACTGCCATTTGATATACTGGGGACCCTCAAAAATTGCCTTCAGGTCCTTCAGGTTGGGCAGACCGGAAAAATCATCCAGACCGAAAAACCCCGGCCCGGCCGCGGCAACAAACGGGGCGTGTGCCATGGTTGCCACACTCGCCACATTCTGCAATAATTTAATATCCTGGGGGCCAGGGCCAACCTCGTAATTACCAACAATAAGGCCATAAGGTTTTCCGCCAAACTGGCCATATTCCTGAGTGTAACACGTGCGGTACAGACCTGATTTGGTGATTTCCGGAGCATCCTCAAAATCGTCGAGCAGATCTTCTTTTTTGACATTTAAAATCTCAACCTTGATGTTCTCGCGAAAATCGGTCCGATCAATCAGGAATTTCAGCGAACGCCAGGCAGATTCCAGTTTCTGGAAATCTTTATTGTGCAGAATAACACTTACCTGAGAAGAGAGTTTTTGATCCAGATTAGCAATCATTTCATCCACCAGACCCTGACTGACTTTGACCCCTTCACGTTCCGGTTTCAAGAGCTCGTCTATAAAAGCCTCGACTCCCCGCTTGGTTACCTGATAAGCATCATCCGCAGGTTTAATCCTGGTGGCCTGAACGATGTCGTCCAGGAGCGTCGGCTCTTCAGTAACCTCGGCTTCTTTTTTTAAAGCTTCCTTTTTTTCTTCCTCAGCCATAATTCTTCCTCCTTATTGTTCTATACCGAGTTCTTTAAGAAGACGGGCCCGGGTTCCTTCATCCTTTACCAATTCCTGAATTTTCTTCCTGAAAGCGGGAACATTGCCCAAAGGGCCTTTCAAGGCTTTCAAGGCATCTCTCAGATTAATAAGTTTTTTAAGCTCAGGTATCTTTTGTACGATAGCATCCGGATCAAAATCTTTTATGTTCTTAAAATCCAGATCCAGAGTCAACTGGGCATCCGGGTCTTCAGCCATCGTGCTTTTTACCGTCGTTTTGAGCCTCACATTTTGAGCCTTGAGCACATCGTTCATGTTATCCTTGTCGACATTAATTGTCTTACGGTTTTCAACCGGGGTATCATCGTCCCTCAGGGTAAAATCTCCCACAACCAAAGTCTTCAGAGGAAGTTCTACCTCTTCTTTTGCGTCTCCCGTTGCCGGCTTGTATACGATATTTACGCGTTCTTTTGGAGCAACCGACCCTTCTTTTGCCATGATATACCTCCTTTATTTATCTGTCTGGTTTATAAGGTTACATAAACACACTGTGCTAACCGATTACCTTTATTATTTAACCAGCCGTAAAGCTGCGGCCGGATTTAATTTAGCAATGCGATCCAGCGTTTCGACTGCCCGGTCTTGAAGATCTTTGTCTTTTTGAGCTTTCAAGCCCCTGTGCACTTCTGCCAGAGCCTTGAGGGCCAGATCCGGGTCCCAGTTGTCAATATGGTACTCTTCTATATTACTTAAAATCTCTAAAAGATGTGGTAATGCCAGTCTTGCTTTTTTTGCATCAATCAACAATCTTGTCAAGGCCATCCGCGATAGAAATCTGGTTCTCTGTGAAGTTCCGCCGTTCAGTTCCTGCTGCATGAGCTGTATAGCTTCGGATATCTTTTTCCCTTTTAGCAGGGAATCAGCCTCAGCGTACACTTCAGCAATATGTGCTTCTTCATGATCTACCGAGGTACTTTCAGAAGAGGCAAAAACATCGTTTGCCGTGTCCATCTTGCCTGCCGTAATCTCTCTGAGCCACTCTTTGGTGTCTTCATCAGCAAATGGAGTCCCATCTGAAAACGTAAATTTCTCAATCCCCGGCAGACGACGCGCATATGTAGCGGTTTCCTGAACAACGGCTTCATGAGCCTCTCCATAACCCAGCTTTTCTAAAGCTTCGGCAACATAACGACTCAAATCAAGCCAGAATAAAAACTGTCCTACCCTGGCTTCGGCAGATTCCAGCAGACCTTTAAAATTCCCTTGTTGATAAAGGGTTTCAACAACATTTTTAATTTCAGGCATCGGCGGTTGGATACGTGTCTTGTTATTCTCAACAGGCGGAAGTGCCTCTACAGGCAACCATGCGGCTATCCTTGTCAATCTATAGCCCATTGCATTAGATGGATCTTTTTTCATACACAGTGTTGCTACCTGGCTTAGAGTTTCCAATCCGCTGTGCAACATTTTTTGAAAGTCTTTTTCTGATAAAGCTTCTGTGTCTTCTCCCGGCTTTTCAGCTGTTTTCGATGGTGATGCGAGCTCAGGTTCTGGTTGAACAGATGATTCTTCCGGCTTTCCTTCCTCTGATCCGGCTTTGGACTTCATTCTATCAATACTTTCGAGCAGTTGATGTAAGGATGGGGCATCATCCATGTGTTCACTGAGAAAAGTGTCAATGGCTTCAATACGTTTGGTAAAACTGCCAATTTTTTTTTCGGGAAATGAAGGATCCGGTGGAAGAGATCTGATCGTCGACAGGATATTTTCCTTCCACCACTCTACTGCGTTCCGTCGCCCTCTCATCCTTTTTTGCGAAGGGAAAAGGGTCTCCCAAAAATTTTCCAGCAATTCCCGATAAACGGTCAGTCCGGGTTCCAGTCCTTCCAATCCCTTGGAATGGACTAAAGCAACGCACAAATAGCTTGCAACCAGAAGGTTCTTTGATTTTTCGGCAAGTATGGTTGTACCAAGCTTAATAACTTTATCCCAGTCAATTTCCCCTTCCACAGTGGGAGAGGTAAGCTTTTCAATCTCGTTTTGCAGCTCTTCGTATTCGGGCTGAAAACGAACATCCTCCCCTGACGGATTGCCTTGACTGATGGGGATTTTCCCTAGTTCAATAAGTTCCATAATTTTCTTAGAATTCAGAAGCCAGGAGTCAGAATTCAGGATAAGGAAAATATATTATCCCTTTCAATTCTACTTTCTGACTGCTGGTTACTGCCTCTTGTTTTTTTATCGGTCCCAGCAGGTAGCTATGACCTCCGGCGTCTTTTGCGGAACCTTTTCTAATAGCTGAATAACGGGTTTACTATCTGTAAATTCATAAGATATCTTAATCTCACTGATCTTCATCTCTTGAAGGATTCCTTTGGACTCAGGGAAATCGTCAACAGTAAAGCTTTTTCCGCCGCTTTTAAAATCAGACAGGAATTGCGGGAAACCATTGTGGCCCGAATATTTCTTGGTCAGGGTTACCCCCTCAAGGTAAATTTGCAATATCACATCATCGCAATCTTCTGGAGACCAGGCAAACATCTCGCCGGCCGGATAGTTGTAATTTTCCAGTCGTGTCTTCCCTTTTACACACTGAAGCTCCAGCGCCACCTCATAGGGCTCTTTTTGCGCTCCATCATTTACACCAATCGGCAGGGTCTTCACACCAACATTGTATTCCGGTTGAATTGAAGTGCTTACTTCGCTTCCCTGTGTTATGAAAGTAAAAAAATCGTTTTTAAAGGGGATACGTGCTCCCCGCACTTCCTTTGCGAAATAACCGTTTTGATTCCTGCCCAGAAACGGGGCGGCAGGCCCCTGAACAAATTTCCAGACTGCCCCGTTCTGCCCGAAGAGCAGCGTGGGCAATTTTTCCGGGGCAACTCCCTGAATACCCCCGAGGACGATATCCTCCCAGTCATGCTGAAGAGAGCACGCAGTTTCCATGCTGATATAACGAATTAAAAATTGAAGAGGACCGCTTAAGAGCCGTAATGCTTCCGTGTTTTCAGTCCCTGTTTTCAGATAGGTTTTGAATTTTTGTGTCTCACCGTAGGCAGAAAAGACCGGTGATTTACTCTCGGACGGCTTTAAGCTATACGGGAAAAATTCCGAGGCAGCTTTATACGCCTGACTCCTTGCCGTCGAAACAGGTAATAGTTCGCCCAGATCTTTGATATAGTTATTAAACGCAGCTACCGCCTGTACATGTTTTTCTTCCTCATCTTTATTCTTGACAGTCTTGGCTTCTTTTACGGCCTTGCCCACAAGTTTCTCACCTTCATGAGCAACCTTCGTCAAAACGGACTTATCCTTGCTGACGTCCCGCTCCTTGGCAGCATCTTCGATGACACGCTGAATCTCCATTACCTGTACGACCCAAAGGGGAACATCTTTTCCGCCAGCAAACGGCTCTAATTCATTAGTACTGCGTTGAATAATATCAAAATAGGGATTATGGGAAGTTGTCATAGCGGCGGTCATGGTCTGCCACTCATCCTCTCCATCCAGATTGAATTGTCCATCGGAAAACGAACCGACAAAATTCTTCCACATTTGAAAATATTTTTTTCTGTACCAGGAATCAAACTGTCCCTTTTTATCGCTAATATCTTTTTCGCCGGAGATGGCAACCTCAAAATATTTTATAAACTCTTTGAGTATCTCGTGTCCCTTGACAGTAAATGCTCTTTTCACAATAACATCTTTACGTGATTTTTTCGAGCCCGATGGTCCCCAGAAATCTTCCAGTGTAACATCCTGAATCGTGGGGTCACTGTTGGCCCAGTCTACAAGCCAGTAAAGAGTTGAATGTTCTTTCTCAATCAAACTCACGAGCGCTGTTTGTAATTCTTTCATTTTCGAGCGTGCGGTTATATCGTCAATGCTCCATTTGAGATAGTAAAAATATATATCTCCAAATTTTGCGGCTATTTCAGGCAGCAATTTTTTGTCCAGTGTTCCGAGAATGCGAGGGAGAACCTTGAAAGCATATTCTGAACTTTCAATGGTCTTGCCCTCCAGATGCGCTTTTATGAGATTGATTCGTGCCACAAGGTGTTCTCCGTATACCATTATCTCATCGGCTGGCGTTTTTGATGTCATTTGTTCAAGATTTACCGCAATTTTATGATCCATTGAAGTCAAAAATCCTTTTTGAAAAAGACTCCCATACGACTTCTTCAGTATGTCCTCAACCTCTAAACTCTTATTAAGACCGAATCTCGGGATCCACCAGGATTTATTGGCATTATCTAACTCCAGAAGTTCATATTTGAACTTATCCATAATCATCAAGTTTTCCGACATGCTTTCCTTCAACGCGGGAGGTTTTTTTAAATCATCAGTAAACCCCTTCAGGACGTTCATGTTCTTAACAAATGAGAAACTGAGAACTCCGCATAGAGCTAACCATATAGCCACCCATGCTAAAAGGCCCAGATTCTTTGTCAATCTCCGCCATTTTAGAAACTCCAGTATAGGCGTAAACAAGTTTCTATCTCCAGGTAGAATACGGCCAAAAAAATCATGGAGAAAAAAGCCTTTATTGGTTCCCATTGATAACGTCCTTCTGCTCTTTCATGAGAAAATCTTGAAATGATGCGGGGTGAGGAGTGTCTCCCTGACGCCCGCTGCTAAAGAAAATGCCGCGCAAAAGAGGAGTTTCCTGATATGTACTCTCCTTAAAAGCGCCCCTTACAAAAGCTTGGAGGCCAGGCTGTAATCTATCAAACTCATTCGGAAAGATAAGCACACTTGGATTGATGTTTTCGGTAGTATTGACGAGCTCAAACCGAATATCCTTCAGACGGTCTGAAACGGTGTTCATTGTCTCCTCAAGGAATTCTTCACAGTTATTTGTCAAGCTTTCATTTAAATGTCCCATGGCCTGATTTAACGTTCCCTCTGGCAAAAGAAAACTGAATTCAGCCATTCCCGAGATCAGGTCGGCCTTGGTAATCAGTAAATACACAGGGAACCTGGCCCCGAGAACCCGCATCAGCGCATCAATGTGCTTGCGTATGCTTTGACCTTCCTCCGCAAGGACATCATGATCGGTATCCATTATTTTGTCGGCATTAATGACAAGAATGAGACCATTTATGGGTTCTCTTTTGCGATATTTTGCAAGAAGGGTAAGAAATTTTTCCCACTCTTCTTTATCCGGCCCCTCATCAATAGGAATCGTGTAGCGCCCCGCAGTATCCAGAATAATGGCCTCTTCAAAAAACCACCAGTCACAATTTTTAGTCGAAGATATCCCCGGCGTACTGGCTAACTCCGTAAGGGGAGATGTTAAACGGGAACTTTTAATGGCCGTTGTTTTTCCCGCGCCGGTTTCTCCTATAACAACGTACCACGGCAGTGCATAAAGGGGATTGCCCAGCTTTCTCAGATACGATCCCTTCAGGAGATTAATAGATTCCTGCCAGCGCACCTGCAGATCTTTGAGTTTTTGCCGCTCATGAGCAGGCGCTCCTTCAATTGCTGCATCATCATGGGCAACAATCTGCCTGACAAAACGCCTTTCTCGACGCCTGAAAAAATATTTTTTGAGAAAGAGTATCCCCATCCATAACCCGAACAATCCTGCCAATATAGTCAGACCAACCCACCAGGGCCAATGTTGTCGCAATACAAACCAGAAAACAACGGCAGCAAGGAGACCTATAGCTAAAAGATACAAACCTACTTTTAAAATTGTATGTAGAATGCCTTTCATTGCCTGCTATACACCTGTGCCCAACTATTCTTTATAAACTACGATCCGGAAAGAATCTTTTTCAAAATTACTTCCCAAAAAAATTGACAACAAATTCGTGCAATGCACCTTGATAAATAAGTAATAAAACCAAAAAGATAAGAGGCGGACATATCAAAAATATCAGCGTAAACAAAGAAAACGGACACTTGAACTTATGTCCTTCGTCATCCGAAGCAGCCTTGTAAGCCCCCGGGAAAAGGGTTACTTTACCATGCGAAGATTCATCAAACACTTCCCCGGCCGAAACGTGTTTAAGATTAGACGATTTGATATTTTCCAGTCGAAATTCATCTTCTTTTTTAAAATGCAGCCCTTTAAAACCTAAAGCTATACAATAGGCATACACTTCATGAACCCCTTTTGCATCAGGATCGAGTTCGCGCAGGCGGTCGAAAAATTCTTCGCCTGCATTGGTTGCTCCATAATATATTCGCTGCAATTGTTCATGTCCCCAGGAAACCTTCCCTTCCCAGGATGAACACAAAATTGATTCGTCAACCCAAGCGCAGACTGCAAACCGTGCCATATCCCACTCTTCTGGAGAAAATTCCCCCTTCTTTAAATACCTCTCAGACTGCTCAAAAAGGATCACATAGTCATTCTTTATCTTCTCAAATGTTGGATGCTTTTTCTCTGCTGTCTGCAAGAAATGGGATGTATAAGTAATGATTTCTATAAAACAATCGATTAAACGCATAAAACTTCCTTCTGAAAAAAGCCTCAAGTTAGTGTATGTTTTTCCCTTTAAACTCGAAACCTGCTATCACAATCCCGAAACTCACATTTATGTTCCACGCAGGACGACTATCTGTGCCACTACATCTTCCGGTGCTGTATCCCAGTAAAATGAGATATTCTGAGATCGTTGCACCTCTACCCACTGTGAGCTTTTATGGTCAATCTTAAAGTAGAAAGAATTAGGTCGTTTAGGCAGTCCCGGAGGAGGAACCGGACTTTGTTCTAAATTAATCCCGTGAAGAGCTCTGGAGATGACCGTACCGATATATTCAGAGCTACTCAATTTTGCGATCTTTTGAATGTCTTCAGGTGCCTTATCCGGTTCTTCATCTGTCCGGACAACAAGATAAAAAGCATTACGGCTGTCAAAGGCACTAACGGGAATTTCTCCTGTAAAATAGTTCTCATCGCGCTTAAGACGGATGATATGCTCGGGACCGATAATAATCCTGTTGAGCATATTGCCAACCAGATCATGAACTGTAGAGAAACAGGTCCAGAGATCCTGGTGATCATATAAGGGCAATACCTTTGTCCCGTCAAACAATTCACCCGCTGCGCTGATATTCTCTGTAAATGTGCTCAATTCACCTATAAGCTGTCTTAGCACACCGTAATAGACCCAGGGATGAATATTTGGCGTTTCTGTTAGATGGAGTAGAACCGGGACGAATCTGTTCAAAGAACGAAGGGCCAGAAGATAAATCATATAACCGGATTCGAAATCTGTAGACTGGATTTCCCTGGGACTTTTATATTCTTCAAGCTGACGACACCGTGAAGTCACTTGATCGCGAATATCTTTTATGATTTTGACCAATTCATCCGAACCGGATACAGATATGGTTGGTGGAATAAATTTGTCGGAAAGTTTTATCTCTTTACCATCACGTATGAGTTGGGCCAGAGGAATAAGATAATAATTGTTCAGTTCTTCCAGTTCATTCTCCCAGAAAATCTTCAATACATAATGTAGTTTTTTTACCTGAGCCGGAGGTCCTGTTCTATGCATGTCGGCCATTTCTTCAGGATTTTCTGTCGTAACAAACCGGGAAGTTATTCCGGAGACGTTATCCAATTGGGGAAGAACTGTTACATTCTGTGCGTCCTGAGCAAATTTGCGTAGTCCAAGAAACACCGTAAATGGTCTTTCTCCTTCTACCCATGCTTCTTCAAATGACCGGGGTTGAATTACACAGTTGCTCGGCAAAACAACATTTGTACCGTCCTGAAATAAAAACTCCCCTTTTAATAACTCAAGGGTACGATTCCCCAGGGCGGCTTCGTTAACATCCATGTTAACGATTCCCCAGAAATGGGGATGCTGATACTCCAATACAGGGGAAAGCAACGACTGGAAATATAAATCTAAATATTGGAAATGTTGTGGCTGCAAAAACAGGCCCTGGTGCCAGAAAAGCGGTTTTTTTGAAATCATCACTTACTCCCACTCTGGTTAATTTTGTTGGGACCTAAAGAAAGATCAACTGAAAGATTACCCGGAATCGGTTTCTTAAGTAATAACCACTTTCTTTCAGTAACGACTGGAATTTCAAAAAGACGGGTGGCCATATCAGGACTTAAATTATAATATCCCGCAACTATTCCTGCCCATTTAGCATTTTCCGCTCTGTCCAAAGAGAGCTTCTTTTTTTCTCCCGGCTGAACAATGATTCGCATAAAACCGAGTATACTTTGATCAAAACGCGAGCATCCGAGGAGCTTACGTAAGCCATCTTCACTTTTGGATAACTCATTAAAAACGTTGGGATCGCTGAACTGATAAAGGCACATGAGAACCGTGTGTGACTTTTCGTCATACAAGTTGAGATTTTTGTCGGCTGTATAGGAAATTTCTATCGCATTTTTTCCAAATCCCCAGACAAGGTCAGGATTAGCGGAATCTGTCTTCTTTTTGGCAGCGCACGAAGAGAGCAAGAATATTGGAAGTACAAATAATAAAAAAATAAATGATGATTTTATCTTGTTCACTATAGCCTCATAGCCTTCATTTAAGAGCCATCGACCATTTCAATTCCCCATAAGCTAAAACCTCTGAAAAGCCATGACTTGAAGATTTAGCTCTCTATACGGGGAATCCTCATCAGATAACCCAGGAAAGATATCCGATAACAGCTATACTGTCAAGTGTTTTAGAAAACTTAAACCCTCAGTTTCTCGGTAAATTTGCCGGGTGAAAAACCTCACACAATCCCCTTCTAAAAATTTTTCCGGGAAGCGCCTCTAGACGAACGACCAAAAACAAGATGTCTTGAAAGACAGGATTTTCCCCTTGACATCAGCCATTTTTATATGTTAGCAGGAAATTGGTTGAAGGTACGAGGCAGTTATGGTTTTTAGAGCAGGAATTTTTACTCTTTATTGGTGGTGGCAGGCAAAAACTGGTCTGCCCGTCGAGTCTCTATGGTAAAAAGCAAATAAGGGTCGTGGGCAAATAGGAAACTCCCATGGCTCCTGATATAGTAAGTAAAAAAGCCATGGGTTTTCCCATGGCTTTTTTTGGATCTTGGCAGGCTATCTGGAGTAGAAACGAAAAGGCGGATATATTATGCAACAGGTGAAGGTATTTTGAACTGAACAGCGAGCGCATTCCCCGCAGCTTGCTGCGGGGAGCTTCAATAAAAATGATATGAATTTTCCGATAAATTTTGCTAAAGAGGATAGGAAAGGTTTGCATAATTGGTTTTCTGGTCATTGCGAGGAGCGAAGCGACGTGGCAATCTATTTGTAATTACAGATAATTTGAGATTGCT
>CAZYTP010000063.1:0-15132 GCA_964650385.1 uncultured Syntrophales bacterium
AGGTTTTTTCAATCATTTTCCCGCTAATTCAAACCTTAATATCGGATTTAGGGGGTCCTCTCAATAGACAACAATGCCCTTTCCTTGCACCTCCCTCTCCTCAGAAATTTTATATGATTCCCCGACAGACCTTTACCATAGACGGTATCTGTGATAGATAGAGGGCAGAATACTCATGAAGTAGTTTTAAAAATTACCATACTCTCTGTACCTTTGTGCCTTGTAACTATTAAAATGCAACGCTACTATTCAAAAAAAAGACCCCCGAAGAAGTATCACGGAAGACGAAAAAAACCGGAACTTCCAAGAAGAATGAAGCCGGAAGCTGAGGCAGTGCTTCGTGACATCTTTTTAAGAATAGGGAGGCCGCCTCTGGCACCCTTCACCCCGGATCCTTTTCAGCTAAAGGCACTGAAAGCCATAAAAAGGGCTGATTGTCTGGTAATGGCACCTACCGGTGCGGGAAAGACATGGATCGCCGAGGAGGCAATCGCACATACCTTTGAAAAAGGAGGCCGCTCGTGGTACGCATCCCCCCTCAAGGCACTGACCAATTCCAAATGGGTAGAATTCGGACATCGTTTCGGAAGCGACACCGTCGGTATTCTGACAGGGGACACAAAAGAGAACGTCGACGCACCGATTATGGTAGGGACAACGGAAATCCTGAGGAATCAACTCTATGACGTAATGCATACGGGTGACGACTTAAATTGCGACCTGGTCATACTGGATGAAGCGCATTTTCTGGGTGATGAAGATAGGGGGGTTGTATGGGAAGAGGTGATGATTTATCTCCCTGCAAGGATAAATCTCCTGATGTTGTCTGCAACTGTCGGAAACGGCTACACGATATCTGCGTGGCTCAGCTCTATACGGGGAAAGGAATGCGTGGTAATTAAAGAAGAGAAAAGGCCTGTTCCGCTTTACCCTCTTTTTCTACATCCCTCCGGCAAGATAAAGCCCTACATGGACAAGAAAAAGCTCTACAGCAAGGTAAGGCTTTTCATGGAAGATAAATCAACTCGACGCTACAGGCGATCACGTACACTTCCCCCTTTTGGTGAAATCATCCAGGTGCTGGCAAGGTTTAAACTGCTTCCCGCCATCTTCTTTCTTAAATCACGATCTGAATGCGATGCGGCCCTGGGTACCTGCGGGAAATCCTCAAAACATTACGAGGAAAAGTCTTTTGATGATGAGCTCACACTCATACTTGACCGTTTCCCCTACATGAAAAACCACAAGCAACTGTATAATCTCCGCTTTTCAAGAGTGGGTGCACATCACGGGGGACAGCTCCCTGCCTGGAAATTTTTGATTGAAAACATGATGAAAAGGGGGAATCTGGATGCAATATTCGCCACAACCACCGTTGCAGCGGGCGTCAATTTCCCGGCACGGACGATTGTCCTCTTCAATTCAGATCAGTTCAACGGTCGCGAATTTATTCCTTTAAACGGCACGGAATTTCACCAGATGACCGGACGAGCAGGGAGACGAGGACAGGATAAGATCGGTTTCATGCTGGCCGTTCCGGGAAGGTTTATGGATATAAAACATATAAAGAACCTTCTCTCCGCAAAGCCGGAAGATATCAAAAGCCAGATAAAAAACGATTTTTCAATGGTACTCAATCTCCTCTTGTCGCATACACCGGAGGATATCAGGAATATCTTCGAAAAATCCCTTGCCTCTTTTCAACAGGCAAAAGGGGGGAAAGCAGAATCGAACCTGTGGAATGATTTTCAGAAACATTTAGTATTCTTAAAAGCAGAGGGATTTGTCGATGAACAGGATCGACTGACGGAAGATGGTATCTGGGCTTCGAAATTGAGGCTTGACCAACCTTTGTTCATCGCCGAGTGTTTGAAAAAGAATGCTTTTCCGAAAGATGATGAGAGGCTTTTGGCCGCGGTTATTGCCCCGTTTGTTTATGACGGTGATCAGGAAATACAGATATATCAAAAAAGTGTCCCCAAAAAGTTGAAGGCCGCATACAACAAAATAGTTTCAGCAGTCAGTCCAATCTCTGAAAGGATGATGGAAGCCGGATTTGCAGTCAATCCTCACAAACTCTGGACCAGTGTAATCCTCTACGACTGGGCCGGAGGAGCCCCCTGGGATACAATCATTGAAAAGCGGGGTTTTGCAGAGGGTGACATGGCAATGCTCGTATTGAGAACCGCCGACAACCTCAAGCAGATTACTTCATTAAGAGAGTATCACCCGGATATCGCGGCTCTCGCGGAAAATGCACGGGAAGCCTTATTGAGAGAACCGGTGGTGTTTGAATACGACTATTAGTTATCAGTTTTTGCTTGTTCCATCCGGGAAAGTAACCCGAGTCTGCGGACAGTCTTTTCAATGAATAAATCAGTTTCGCTATCCAGTTCTCTGAATATTTTGAGAATATGCTTCGCTTCATCCGTCAGGTTCATCCCTTTATGGTCAGGGCTATTTTCTACCAGCTTAATGCCTAATCGTTTTTCAGATGCCTTTATCCTACCCCAGGCTGCTCGGTATGACATACTGAGTTTTTTAGCAGCCTTATTTAAACTTTGACATTCTTCTATTGCCTCAAGCAGATTTTCGCGGCCTTTACCAAAAAGAACCTTGCCATCTTCCTCTATCCATATTCTGTATTTTATTTTCATTGTTTTGTTCTGCTAAGATTTATGATTCGTAGACTGATCGACAGTTGAGATTTCACCTTTGACTATATTCTAAATAACTCCTGCATCTATTATTACTGAATCGTATTACAAAGGTAGGTGAAAGTAAAGTGTTATGTCCAGCAAGTCAGCGCCTTCTCGATGCTGCGCCAGTCATGATTGGGGTTCTCGTAAACTCGCTGAAGAGAATGTGTTCGTAATGCATCCTCAGGCAATATTGACAGAAACAACTTCATTATGTCTAAAAAAACATAATTTTCTTTACAATTAAAATCTTTTTTGGTATAGGACTTCGCATTATGTCATATATGGCATAGCAGTATGCTCGTTGATGTGGTCATGCCATATCAATAATCCTCATAAAAACCACACGGGAAAGGAGTTTTGTCATGCGTCGGTATATTTCAACCATTATCATTATCAGTTTCATAATTCTGGGGTCTTCCTTGTCGGCTATCGCCGGTGAAAAGCTGCTGGTGGCCGTAGCCGCAAATTTTATTTTACCATCGGGTGAACTGACGGAGATGTTCCGGGACCGGACAGGAATAGCTACCGAAGCAACGTATGCATCGACTGGTAAATTATACGGTCAGATTGTCAAAGGTGCACCGTACGATGTCTTTTTCGCCGCTGATGAAAAGCGGCCAAACCTTCTCGAGAAGCAGGGGCTTTGCGATAAACCCTTCGTGTACGCGAGGGGACAGGTTGTGGTATGGACGGCAAACCAGGCGCTGTGCGGGGCAACCGACTGGCAAGTCGTTGTGAAGAATCCCGCGGTTAAAAAAATAGCCATTGCCAATACCGAAAGTGCTCCCTACGGCACTGCGGCAATGATTGCGTTGCAGCGGGCCGGATTGTGGGATACCCTTGCGAAGAAATATGTCTTTCCCCAATCGGTGGCCCAGGCCTTTCAATATGCCGAGACGAAAAGCGCCGAAGTGGGGTTTTGCGCCTATTCCTCCGCCCTCTCCGACAAAGGGAAGGCCGGCTGTTTTTATCTGGTGCCGGAGTCTCCTCCGATCGTGCAGGCCGCCTGTATTCTCAAACGAACGAAAAACCGGTCGGCTGCCGAACAGTTTGTCGCATTCATAGGGTCACCCGAAGCGCAGAAGATCAAAGAGAAATACGGATATCGATAAATGGACATGATTCCCCTCTGGCTCTCACTGAAACTTGCATTCGTGACTACGGTGGTACTCGTTATTGTGGCGGCGCCGCTCACTTATCTGCTCGTATACATCCGCTTCGCCGGTAAGTCATTTTTCGAGGCGTTGCTCACCCTTCCCATGGTTCTGCCGCCGACGGTCCTCGGCTTTTACCTGCTCCTGGTGATGACGCCCCAGGGGAATATCGGCCGGTTCTGGGAGGCCGTGACCGGTTCCCCCCTGATTTTTACCTTCACGGGAATTGTTGTGGCTTCGCTCGTCTACAGCTTGCCCTTCGCCATTCAACCCATGAAGGCGGCCTTTGAAAAGATCGACCGCCGCCTTCTGGAGAGTGCATATGTCCTGGGACTGTCGCCCATGGCCACGTTTTTCAGGGTCATTATTCCCAATACACTCAACGGACTGGCGGCATCAGCAATTCTCGTGTTCATCCACACCCTTGGTGAGTTCGGAGTAATTCTTATGGTCGGCGGGAGCATACCCGGCGAGACGAAGGTCGCATCCATTGCAATTTATGAGGCGGTAGAGGCGCTCCGCTATCGGGATGCCGCCATGATGTGTCTGGTCCTGGTACCGATCAGCTATATTTTTCTTCTCCTCATCAACCGGCTGACCCGGAGGCAGATCTATGGAGCTTAATATTTCGATAAAGAAAACACTTCCCCATTTTGATCTTGATGTTTCTTTTTCCTGCCGTAAGAACCGTCTGCTCGCCCTGGTAGGACCGTCGGGAGCGGGCAAGACGACCCTCATCAGGATACTGGCGGGGCTTGATCGGCCCGACGAAGGGCGGATTACCTATAACAATGAAGTCTGGGTGGATACGGACAAAAAGATATTTCTCCCGCCGCAGGAGCGGCATCTGGGTTATGTCTTTCAAGAATATACGCTGTTTCCCCATCTGACGGTTGCCGGGAATGTGGCGATTTCCGCTGACGATAAAGAAGATGTTTCATCTCTCCTTCACCGGTTCGGCATTTGGCATCTTAAAGATCGAAAGCCTGATAAAATATCAGGGGGTGAACGTCAGCGCTGCGCCATCTGTCAGGCTATCGCCCGGCGTCCCCATCTTCTTCTGCTGGATGAACCCTTCTCTGCTCTTGACGCGATAACCCGGCAGAATCTCCGCGATGAAGTACGAAAGCTGAAACGGGAGTTAGCGATTCCCGTTATTCACGTGACCCATGACATATCGGAGGCCCTCTATCTCGGTGATGACGTGCTTCCCATGGTAAACGGGAGAATTGTCCGAAAATGGATGGTCCAATTCATGCTGAAGGGCCGTCCCCCCGCGCAGAAAAGATTTACTCAAGACATGTTTGGAGACGATTCCCGCTACGGGAGTGACCTCTCCGTCCTGTATGATTCTCTGGAGGTAATGCAGTAGTGAATATCGGTCCCTATTCTTTTGACGAATATGTTCATCTGGTAAAGTCGTTCCATGGCCACGTCGCGCCCGGCATGATTATCGGCGGAATCATGGTCGATACGGCCCTCAACAACACACCTGCGGGAGACTTTTTTGACGCGCTCTGCGAAACGGCAAGCTGCCTTCCCGATGCAGTCCAGCTCCTCACCCCCTGCACGGTGGGAAACGGGTGGCTCCGGATCGTCAATGTGGGTCGATACGCCGTCACGTTCTACGAAAAGTACGGTGGAGAGGGAGTCCGGGTATATCTCGATTCTTCAAAATTGGATTCATGGCCGGTGATTAAGGAGTGGTTTTTTAAGCTCAAACCGAAGAAAGAGCAGGATTCAAAAGCCCTCTTTGAGCAGATTCACAATGCCGGAACGAATCCGTACAGTATGCAGCACGTGCGGGTTCAGCCGCAGTTTCTGGAAAAACGGTCAAAGGGCAGCATTGCCCTCTGTCCTTTATGCGGCGAAGCCTATCCATCGAAAGACGGCGAGATCTGTCTGGGCTGCGGCAATGAAAACCCCTATACAGATATCGCCACTCCCCGATCCGGTGCCATAGAAAAAGCACCGACACTGCAGACCATATCGGTCAGGGATGCCATCGGGCGTTCCCTGCTCCATGATATGACCCGTATCATTCCGAAAAGCGAGAAAGGTCCCGCATTCAAGACCGGGCACGTGGTGGAAACGGACGATATTGATCTGCTTCTGTCGATGGGGAAGAAAACCGTGTACGTCGAAGGGAACACTTCAACCGATGACGATTGGGTTCATGAAGATGAGGCGGCACTGACGCTGGGCCGGGTAATGGCGGGCGACGGTGTCACCTTCACGGAAGTTCCGAGCGAGGGGAAGGTTACTTTCAGGGCAGAACGTAACGGTCTTCTCGTTGTCGATGAAGAGCGCCTGATTAATTTCAATTGTGTTCCCGATGTGATGTGTGCGAGCCGACAGAGTTATTCCGTTGTATCCGGCAACGACAGGATCGGGGGAACCCGGGCTGTTCCTCTCTACCTTTCCCGGGTTACCCTCGACAGAGCCCTGGCGATACTTAACGGAAATCCTCTGTTCACCGTGCTCCCTCTGCGGCAGCCCCGAGTGGGAATCCTCGTGACCGGAACGGAAGTGTACGAGGGATTGGTGAAAGACGGCTTTGTTCCCCTGATCCGCACAAAGCTGGAACAATTGGGAGCCCGTATTTTTCACTCCCGTATCGTCCCCGATGATCGAAATGTCATCTCCGGGGCAATCAAGGAACTGATCAAAGAAGATATCGATCTGCTTGTCACGACCGGGGGACTTTCAGTTGATCCCGATGATGTCACCCGTGCGGGATTGGAAGACGCCGGTGCTACCGACGTGCTCTACGGTGCGCCCATACTGCCGGGGGCGATGACCCTCCTCGCCCGTATCGGGGATGTGCAGGTTATCGGTGTTCCCGCCGGGGCATTGTATTTCAAAACGACGAGCTTCGACCTGCTGGTTCCCCGACTCCTGGCAGGTCTTACCATATCCCGGCATGACCTTGCACGTATGAGCAGCGGTGCCTTCTGTCTTGAATGCCCGACGTGTCTGTATCCCCTGTGTCCCTTCGGCAGGTAGACACTGCTACTTCTTTCGGATTCTGAAGGGCAGGTTCTTCAGGTTCGGCGTTCCGAATTTCTTTTTAAAGTCGGGTGAAAGTAAAACAAAAGCATAGAATGTAAGCTATGAGGAAATCAATGTTTTATAAATCATTACGTCATAAATTTCTGCGGCTGGCTGAGGAAAAATCATTATTAGACAATAAAATAACAATCAGGACACATATTTTAAAACCGGATGAAGCCATCGGTAATCCTGACAGAAGAGACTTCCCCCTTCTGAAGGGCAAGGAGGTCATGGTGCAGGCTTCATTCATTGAGAGAAAGGGACAGGCCTATACCGATGCCCCGTCAGAATTTTCCGGGCCTTTGAGAGATATTGTCAATCTTTCATTGGATGACTCCCGGCAAAAAGCGTTGTTTATTGCATCTCTGAATGCGGTGATGAAATACCTATATCCTGATATAATGACAGTTCACTGTAAAAATAATGAACCTGAGGAATGCGCAGAAGAAATGATGGCATATATAAAAACATTAAATCCTCATTCGGTTGGTATTATTGGTCTGCAACCGGCCATTCTGGATGCTGTGGTCGAAATTCTGGGGAAAGAGAATGTCACCTGCGTGGATAAAGACGAAAACAACAGAGATAAAATTAAATACGGTGTGCCTATCGGATGGGGAGATAATGAAGGTATGGAAAGGGTATTCAAACATAGTGATTTAGTTCTGGCAACGGGGTCCAGTGTGGTAAATGGCTCATTGGTGGATATCCTCAATATTGCCCGGAATTACAACTCACCTCTCTATTTCTACGGTGTAACTATCGCCGGAACTACCCGGTTGATGGGATTGAATCTTCTGTGTTTTAAAGCAACTTAAGTTGCTACTCACAAGGACACACTATCACAAATTACGTTTTTTAAATTAGTAGGGGTCGAGAAAAAAACATAGTGAATTACCCCACCTAAAGGCGGGGCATCTGGAAAAGCAAGGAGGGGGATTGCAGCATCCTTACCCTCGCACCGCATTCATCCCCGCCATAATGGCGGGGTATTCTGCGGGATTTTGATAAAAAGTTGGACTTATAACTGCTTGAATTAGGGAAGCGGCTTTCAACTGAGAAAAAGAAAATGAAGAGAAGCGCTTATGGAATATTGTTTTTTCTTTTAGTGTCAATATACTCTTTTATCTTTGTACAACCTGTTTCCGGACAGAACCAGGAAACACCGGCTATCGGGATGGCTGTTGAGTTTATGGATCATGCCGCCTGCGCTTATGTGACCAGCGATAAAGGCTGGTTTAAAAAAGAGGGCCTTGAGATATCTACTTACGAGAGTTATGTGACCGGTATGGCTCTGGCGGCTGCCCTGGCAAGGGGAGACATTCAGGTGGCATATATGTGTCTAGTCCCTGCCATTAATGTTTACGCCAACGCTAAGGTGCCGGTAAGGGTAGTGACAGGAACACATAAATATGGCTATGGTCTGGTGGTCGACCCCAACAAGATAAAGGATGTACATGACCTGGAAAACCCCGCCATACGGATCGGTTGTGTGAGAGAAGGCGGATCGGTAGACCTGTTGATGCGCAAGACAGTAGATATATACCACCTCGATGAAGGCAAAATATTGAAAAATATCAGGCGGATGAATCCCCCAAAACAGGTTTTAGCGCTCCGGACCGGTCAGATCGATGCCGCCTTTCTGCCCGAACAGTGGGCGACTATGGCAGAAAACAGCGGCCTGCGCATGCTGCTCACGAGCCGGGACATCTGGCCCAACATGCAGGGAAGTGTTCTTGTCGTCAAAGAGGACTTACTGCGAAATCACCCTGAGCTGGTTAAAAAATTGGTAAAATTGACCAGAAAATCTACAGCGTGGATAAATCAAAATAGAGATAGCACCTCCACGATTGTCGCCGGACAGCTATCCTGTTTCAAAAAGAAAGTTTTGCCGGCCAAGGCAGGCAGGCTGACTATGGGTTTAGAGATTACACCACAAATCATATCTCGATCCATGGAAAGGATGATCTTTACTACCGATATTGACCCGCGGGTTGTTCAGGATATGATCAACTATATGGCGCAGTTGGGATATATTAGAAAAGGTTTTGAAGCCAAAGAGATACTCGACCTGAGGTTTCTTAATGATAAATAGGTTTAAAAAGATGTGGGGATTGTTGCCCATTGTAATCTTTCTGGTTCTGTGGGAGATTACAGCACGCCTTGAGTTGTTCCCCGGACATATCTTTTTCCCTCCCTTCTCCGAGGTGATGCGGGAGTTTTTCTCCCTTATGGCCACCGGGTTATTGGTGGAGAGTTTTTCCAGAAGTCTGTTTCGCGTCCTGATCGGTTTCTTTGCCGGTTCTGTCTGTGGATTGCTGGTCGGAATTCTCATGGGGTGGAGAAAACTGGTCGACAGGTCGTTTGGTCCTATTATCAGCCTCATCTATCCCATACCTGCCCTTGGATGGCTCCCCTTGTTTATGTTGTGGATAGGAATAAACGAGATGTTGCCGATCGCCATAATATTCATATGCTCTTTTTTCCCTGTTTGCTATACCACCGCCACCGGCGTGAAGTGTGTGGACAAGGATTATATACGGGCAGCAAGGACTCTCGGGGCTTCGGAATTTAAGGTTCTGACAGGTGTAATTCTTCCATTGGCCCTTCCTGAGATTTTCACCGGCTTGCGGCTGGAGTCAGGAATGGCGTGGAGGGTTGTTATTGCGGCGGAAATGGTGGCTGTTCCCACAGGAATAGGCGCTCTGATGATGCGAGCGGAGAGCCTCGTTAGAATTGATATCATCATTGTATGTCTTATGGTTCTCTCGGTAATGTGCTTTTCCTTCGAGAAATGTTTTCACTACATTGAGCGGAGATTGACCACCGGCTGGAGATGATATGCCCTGCGTAGAATTGAGAGGAGTCAGCAACTTTATCTGCCGTAATGTCGATTTAAGAATAGAGGATAGCGAAATTCTGGTCCTTTTGGGTTCAACAGGTGCAGGGAAAACAACTCTTTTAAGCATTATCGCCGGCCTGGTAGAATATACAGGTTCTGTGCTGTTTAATGGGGTCGGTGTGGATGAAGTACCCTCGAACAAAAGGAGGATCGGATATCTTTTCCAGGGCCTGGCTTTGTTTCCACACCTGAATGTAGCGTCCAATATCGCCTTCGGTTTAAAGACGCGGGAGAATCATTCTTCGAAAGTAGAAAAGAGGGTAAACGAGATGTTACATCTGATGGGAATTGAAAATCTTTCAGATCGTTACCCCTATAACCTGAGTGGCGGGGAACGGCAGAGGGTTGCCCTCGGGCGTGCTCTTGCCCCTTCACCGGAAGTCTTGCTGCTTGACGAACCTCTCAGCAGCCTTGATTATGAAACATCCAAGTACCTTCGGATGGAGATCAAAAGATTACAGCGGAAATTGGGGATAACCACTATATATGTAACTCACAACCAGAGAGAGGCAGAAGAAATAGGGGACAAACTGGCCATTATTCATAATGGAACAGTTGGGCAGGTTGGAACGCCGGAGGAAATCTTCTTTAACCCCGTAAATGGTCAGATATCGAAGTTTATCGGCTCGCCAAATATTTTATGTTGTGAATATTGTCGGAAACTTGTTAAAGGGCTTGCTGAGATCAAAAGCGGGGACCTCCATATCATTGTGCCCGACAATGGAAATGGAATAAAGAAGATAGCTATCTTGCCTCATGATATCTATATCTCAAGGAACAAGCCGCCTGGACCGGACATTAACAGATTTACAGGAACGATTATTGATGTAAATTCTTCAATCAACCTTACATTGATACGGTTACGCGTGGGAGAACATGTCCTCTTGGCGGAACAACCGATTGAGATAACAGAAGAATTGAATCTACAGGTAGGAGATGAGGTGCATCTTATACTGAAGATGCCACGTATCAAGACACTTTCCACAAGGGAAAACGAGTCCCGGTTTGATGGTTATTCCTGTTGATTAAAGTGATATTTCCGGCTTGACGGCAAATGTTCTGTTATGTATGAAATAGAGTCCAGTAGTGATATAGCTGAGCAGTGGGAATTTTAATCAGGATACCGTGGCCATGGCTTTGAGGGGATAAAATTGATGAAATTGAATAACATACTTTATGATCTATTTGAATCCAAGGCCGAAGAAGTAAAGATTGAGATACTGAGTCTTGGCCTTGGGTATACGGCAGTTACAACCTCGGACGGCGGGATGGGGGTAGCTTATACCTGTTTTGACAGTAAAAATACCTGTTCGGTTATTAAAAATTATCATGATTACGAAGGCAAACCTGCCGTTGATCTCCTTGAAAAAATTAAGAGTACGAATACAATCGAAAGAAGCATGTCCCTTGCGCTTATAAATGCGCTCAATTATGAAGAGGCGTTGTTACTTCCCAAGGATAAGAACAATGATATAATGTTTGATAAATTTAATATTGGCAAGGGAACAAGGGTTGCCATGGTAGGTTTTTTCGGTCCCCTTGTTAAAATTTTTAAGGAAAGAGATGTTTTACTGGAGATAATAGATATTGCCCGCTGCCTTGGTCGAAAGGAAGATTTTTACGAAAAACTTGGAAGCTGGGCGGATATACTGTTATTGACATCAACTTCTATCTTAAACAACACAACTGAGGAAATACTTGGAACTGTGGGCAGAGATGTTAAGGCTATCTTGCTGGGACCTAGCACCCCAATGGTGGCTGAAGCATTCGGGCATCTGCCGGTACACATGCTCGCAGGAACAGTGCCGCTGGAAAAAGAAAAAGTGTTAAAGGCCATACGGCATGGAACCGGGACCCCCGTCATCCACAGATTCAGCCGGAAGTCTTTCTGCCTTACTTCCAAGTGAATTCCGGAGAGGTCAAATCTATGAATATTTGTAATTATACCCTTGAGGAGTACATTGCGATAGTTAAATCTTTCCACGGAAGTGCCGCACCCGGGATGGTAATCGGGGGATATATGGTGGACCTAGCACTCAAAAACACACCGGAGGGGGAATTTTTTGATGCCGTTTGTGAAACTTCAAACTGTCTTCCCGATGCGATACAGCTTCTCACTCCGTGTACTACAGGAAACGGTTGGCTGCAAGTGATCAATCTGGGTCGTTTCGCCCTGACCCTTTACGAAAAATATCAGGGGAAGGGAATCAGGGTATTTATTGATTCGGCCAAGATTGAGACCTGGCCGGAGATTAAAAATTGGTATTTCAAACTCAAGTCTAAAAAGGACCAGGACTCACAGCTTCTCTTTGAGCAGATCAAGGAGGCCGGACCGGGCATCTGCAGCTTTCAGAGCGTTACTGTACGGTCTCAGTTTCTGGAAAAGCGGAGTAAAGGGAACATTGCTATCTGTCCCCTTTGCAAGGAAGCTTATCCGGTGAAAGATGGAGATATGTGTCTCGGTTGTCGGGGGGATGCTCCTTATCTTTAAACCGGTTTAACCGATGAACAGAAAAGAAAGGAGCCTGAACTGAAAATAGTACCGATAGAACAAGCAGTGGGTCTCACAGGTTTGCATGATATGACAAGGATTATCCCGGAAAACATTATAAAGGGGCATGTTTTTAAAAGTGGTCAGATTATCACCGTCGAAGATGTTGACATACTGAAGAAAATAGGACGGAAAAATATCAATGTGGCGGATAACGGAGGATTTGGTCAGGAATGGGTGCATGAAGATGAAGTAGCGCTTACCTTCGCGCCGGGCTATGGCGGGAGATGGAGTTACTTTCACCGAGGTTCCCACCGAGGGCAAAGCCACCCTCCTGGCCGAGCGGGATGGGCTGTCTCGGTGGTTGACGAAAGTCGCCTCGAAATATTGAAGCTTCCCGCAACAAGTTGCGGGGAATCTCCGACTGTTTAGTAAGTTAGAAATTATTTTTTGCCAGAAAACAATTTCGTTAACGCATTTATCCCGTTTATCGGGGTAAGGAAATTTTTTATTCGCTCGCTAACCCCGCCGCAAGCAGCGGGGAATGTGCTCGCTGTTCAGTTCAACCTTGTGCCGGATGTCATGTGCGCCAGCCGTCAGAGCTACTCAATAGTAACCCGTGGTAAAAAACTTGCAGGCACACCCGGGCCATTCCTCTTTTTCCTCGTAGAGCTGATTTTAATAAAGCGGTAACTTGTACTTAGCAGCAATCCATTGTTTACGGTCTTACCAATGCGCAAAGCCAAGATGGGTATACTTAATTACAGGTACTGAAGTATTTCAAGGTTTGGTGCAGGATAGCTTTGAAAGAATCATCAGTATGAAACTGAAAAGGCTGGGATGCCAGGAATTTCAATCACTAACTGTGCCCGATGACCAAGAAGTTATCAGCCGGGGAGTAAGGAGAACTCTGCGGCAACGGCATTGATCTATTAGTGACCACCGGCGGACTTTCCGTGGATCCTGACTATGTCACGCGGCAGGGATTGATAAAAGCAGGGGCTACCGATGTGTGCTCTATGGAGCTCCTGTTTTACTGGGCGCTATGACCTTACTGGCCCATGTAGGGGATGTCCAGGTTATAGGAGTACCTGCTGGCGCTCTCTATGTTAAATATACCTTTTCTTTGATCTGCTGGTACCCCGCCTGCTGGCAGGTCTTGTCATTACCAGGCGTAATCCGGCACGGCTTAGCCATGGGGCATTTTGTTTGAATTGCGAGGCATGTACATTTCCTAATTGTCCATTCGGCAGGTAACCGATGTCCTCTTTTCTTTTGAGTTATGCACACAGATCAGGCAGGCTGCACACCGCCTTCAAACCCCATTTCTTTAGCCTTGATATCAAGGTGAAGTGTGGCAACCTCTTCCAGAGGAGGATAGAAAATACGCTCTATTTCTCTTGTGTCCACGGCCTTTATGTATTTTTTACAATTGTCACAGACATCCAGCCTGTATTCTTGTTCTTCTTCAATTTGAAAATAGTGGAGTGTTGTGTTGTCCTTATTGTTACAAAATGGGCAGTATATTCTCTGGACAGGCCATTTGTGCCAGCAGAAACTGCAGAACAAAAAGCGCTTACCTTCATTCTCGAATGTCGATAAAACAGGTAAACTTCCACAAATAGGACAGTAACCCATTTCCCATGATTTGTTCTTGTCAAGATATGTTGAAAGTTGCGAAGCGCACACGGATAAAGAGGGTTTTATGCTGTTGTAAGTTATAAAAGCAAGAACCTTCCTGTCGATTTCGAATTCACCCGCAATTTTTTCAAAGAGAATGTCGTCCTCAACTAAAATTTTTGAGAAGAGCATATTTAAATCAAGTTTACCTATTTCAATAGCTTTAATTATCCCTTTGGCAGACACTGCCATGACTTCATTCGCCCCTTCTGCAATACTACATATTTTTCTGAAAAGTTTTGTGGCTTCTTCTGTGTCTATTACAAACTCAGACATATTTATGAGAGGAAGTTTTTCTTTCGACTTAATAATAAGCCTCTCCTTGGGGATCTGTATAGGTTTAATATCTAACTGGTTTCTGGAATCCTCCTGTGCTGAAAAAACCTGTTTGTGAAAGTCTAACAAAGAAGCGTAAGCTGGTCTCAGCTTCTTAAGTATCTCCGCAACTTTTCCAACCTGATCCGAAGTAAGAGTAACGTCTTCTGTTTTCATATAACTCCCTCTGAACATGGTAATAAAAAAGGAGGGAGATAAAATCTCCCTCCTTGAAATTTAACTTCTTTTCATCCCAACAAACTCTGGAAAGGCCTCTTTAAAGGTGACGCGAGTTTTGCAAAAGCAATCCGCCTCGTAATTCCCACAGGCCCCTGTGCTACGACAAATTTGTGGTAAAATTCCGGTTTGTCGGTAATGAGATAAATTACACGAATTTGATCCTCATCCACCAGTTGGGCCTCCGGATATTCCTTCTTAATTTCGGCAAGACGTTTATGTGCCAGCTTTAGCATCTCTTCCCTGTCGCCAAAATTCATTGCTCCCGTTGGACAGGTCTTCACACATATGGGCAAAAGACCATTTTGCACCCGGTCTATACACATATCACATTTTGTAATTGCCTTAGTCTTTTCGTCTCGTCTTGGTATGTTATAGGGACAACTTTCCCGTATTTCGTTGAATGCCTTTTCGGACAGGCGTTTTGTCAAATCTGTGTAAATTATCGCTCCTGTTTCATCATCGCTGATTATAGCGCCTAGCAGATAGCCATCGGCCACCTCTCTGCACGGCGGTTCCAAGCAATGGCGACATTGATCCGGGAAAAAATTCCATGTTACTTTCCCATTGATTTCGTGTTCCGTAAACCTGACCAGT
>CAZYTP010000064.1:0-15061 GCA_964650385.1 uncultured Syntrophales bacterium
ACGCAAGTCAGGATAACACCACATCTATCGCAAAGACTCTACCGAATACAAAAGTCTACACACATCAAAGTAATTTAGGCTACGGAGCCAATCAGAAATCATGTTACAGACTGGCACTTGAAGAGGGTGGAGATATTATTGTTATGGTCCATCCGGATTACCAGTACACCCCAAAACTCATCCCTGCCATGGTCTCAATGATTGGGAATAATCTTTATCACTGTGTACTGGGCTCCAGGATTCTTGGAGGGTATGCCCTGAAAGGAGGCATGCCCCTCTGGAAGTATATTTCAAATCGTTTCCTTACTTTCGTTGAAAACTTTTTTCTGAAAGCGAAACTCTCCGAGTATCATACGGGGTACCGGGCATTCTCACGGGAACTTTTGGAGCGGTTGCCCCTGGAGGTTAATTCCGATGATTTTGTGTTTGACAATCAGATGCTTGCACAGATTCTGTGGTTCGGGTATACGATTGCCGAGGTCAGTTGTCCGACAAAGTATTTTCCCGAAGCCTCATCGATTAACTTGCCACGAAGCATCAAGTACGGTTTTGGATGTCTGCTTACAGCCCTGATATTTCGCCTGGTAAAAATGAAAATCGCTAAATCAAAGACATTTCCCGAATATGACCGATATAAAAACTCGTAATCACAATAATATGTTTTTCAAGATCCGTTATGATATTCTGGTCTGCCTGTTTCTCGTCGCAGCTACAATTGCTGTCTACTGGCAGATCGGGAATCATACATTCGTTAACTACGATGCCGATAAATATGTCACTGATAATCAACACGTACAGGCCGGGCTGACTTCAGAAAGCATCACCTGGGCTTTCACATCCACACATGCCAGCAACTGGCATCCACTGACCTGGCTATCTCACATGGTAGATTGTCAGTTTTACGGATTAAATCCCAAAGGTCATCACCTCACTAATGTACTTTTTCATATTTTAAATTCTATCCTGCTATTTTTAATCTTCAGGAGAATGACGGGGGACCTCTGGAAAAGTGCCTTCGTTGCGGCATTATTTGCCATTCATCCTCTCCATGTGGAGTCGGTTGCCTGGGTGGCGGAACGGAAAGACGTCCTCAGCACCTTCTTCTGGATGCTCACCATGGGAAGTTACGTCTGGTATGTTGAGCATCCGGGGACAAGTAGATATTTGATGGTTTTTTTGTTCTTTATTCTGGGCCTTATGGCAAAACCCATGCTTGTGACCCTGCCTTTTGTATTGCTCCTTTTAGATTACTGGCCGCTTGGTCGGTTTAAATTTAGACGATCAGAGAGAACCATTAGAAATTCAACAGAAAAATCCCACAATCTTCATTTGATCTGGGAAAAGATGCCTCTCCTTGCCTTTGCGGCAGCCTCGAGTGTAGTGACCTTTCTCGTTCAGCAGAGCGGGGGGGCCGTTCGTTCTTTTGATGTACTGCCGCTTACCGTCAGGATTTCCAATGCCCTCGTCTCATACGTAAGCTATCTTATAAAAATGATCTGGCCTCTGAACCTGGCGGTCCTCTACCCTTATTATGGCATATTGACATGGTGGAAGATTGCAGGGGCCTTCTTTTTCATTGTACTGATATCATTCATCGTTATCAAGACGGTGAGACGTTACCCTTATCTCACCATCGGATGGCTCTGGTACCTGGGAACTCTCGTGCCGGTTATCGGGCTGGTACAGGTAGGATCGCAATCTATGGCCGACCGATATACATATGTGCCGCTTATAGGCATTTTTATCATTATCGCATGGGGCGTTTCCGATCTTGCAGCCCGATGGCGCTATAGAAAGGAAGGGCTTGCCGCGGTGTCGGCTATTCTCCTCTCGATTTTAACAGTCATAACCTGGTTTCAGGTAAGACACTGGAATAACAGTATAACGCTTTTCACACATGCAATTAATGTTACCGAGAACAACTGGATTGCGCATCATAATCTCGGGTCTGCTTTGTTCGAGGATGGAAGAACAGCTGAGGCTATCAACCATTACAATGAAGCATTAAAAATAAATCCTGTTTATGCTGAGCCACACTACAATCTGGGGAATGTTCTGGCCGGGCAGGGAAAACTCGATGAAGCGGTCAGTCATTATCACGAAGCTCTGCGGATAAACCCTGACCATACTGAAGCGCACAACAATTTAGGAAATGCTTTGGTTAAACAAAAAAGGTTTGCAGAGGCTCTTGATCATTATTCTGAGGCCTTGCGAATTAATCCTGATTTTATAAAAGCACATTATAATTTGGGAGCTACTTTTGCAGAACAGGGCAAAGCCGCGGAGGCCATTGACCATTTCACTTCCGCATTAAAAATAAATCCTGATTACGTGGAAGCGCACAACAACCTGGGAAATGTCCTCGCCAAGCAGGGAAGAGTAGCTGAAGCGATCGACCACTATTCCGAGGCTCTGCGAATAAATCATGATAATGCGAAAGTACACAATAACCTGGGGAGTGCTTTGGTTGAGCAGGAAAGAACGGTTGAGGCCATTGACCATTTCACTTCCGCATTAAAAATAAATCCTGATTACGCGGAAGCGCACTACAATTTAGGCAATGCTTTGGCCAGGCAGGGAAAATTAGATGAAGCGATCGGCCATTATTCTGAGGCCTTGCGAATAAATCCTGATGATGCCGAAGCCCGTAGCAATCTTGAAACGGCATTAGCGGTTCTGAAGGAAACCGATGCCGCCATCAAAAAACTTCAGAAATTACTCGAAGTTAACCCGGGAAATCCCGAAATGCATTATGATCTGGGAAACTTGTATTACAAGAAAAGAAAATTGGACGAAGCCATTTACCACTATCAGAAATCACTCTCCCTTCAACCGGATGCCGTGCAAGTTTTGAACAACTTAGCCATTGCGTATATGACCAAAAAGGAACATGAAAAGGCCGTTTCTACATTTAACAGAATGGCAGAACTTCAGCCGGATAACGCCGGTATTTATTATAATATTGCCTGTATATACTCACGACAGAACAAAATAGAAAAATCCCTTGAATCTCTCAAAAAGGCCATCGAGAAGGGTTATGACAACTGGGATCTTATTAAAACTGACAAGGATTTGGAAAACATAAGAAATTCTTTATATTATGAAAAACTTATGAGCAGCCGCTGAGACATCAAAAGAAAACGAAATCACCTCAACTGTCGTATTAATGAAAGCAGAAAAAACGCATGACCAACAGTAAAAAACATAAAAAGGCATTTTTCACCTTACGCCGAGAAGGTTTGGTATGTTTGTTTATCATAGTGGTTACAATTGCTGTCTACTGGCAGATCGGGAATCATGCATTCGTTAACTACGATGACGATAAATATGTCACTGATAATCAACACGTACAGGCCGGGCTGACTTCAGAAAGCATCACCTGGGCTTTCACATCCACACATGCCAGCAACTGGCATCCACTGACCTGGCTATCTCACATGGTAGATTGTCAGTTTTACGGATTAAATCCCAAAGGTCATCACCTCACTAATGTACTTTTTCATATTTTAAATTCTATCCTGCTATTTTTAATCTTCAGGAGAATGACGGGGGACCTCTGGAAAAGTGCCTTCGTTGCGGCATTATTTGCCATTCATCCTCTCCATGTGGAGTCGGTTGCCTGGGTGGCGGAACGCAAAGATGTCCTGAGTACATTTTTCTTTATGCTGACAGTGGAGGCTTATATCCTCTATGTCGAAAATCCAAGCATAAAAAAATATTTACTTACTGTTTTACTATTTATTCTGGGTCTTATGGCAAAACCCATGCTGGTTACTTTGCCATTTGTGCTGCTTCTTTTAGACTACTGGCCACTTGGACGCTTTCAATTTAGGCAAACAGATAGCTCTGTTAGTAATGCAACAAAAAAGTCAGGTAAATTCTATTTGGTCTGGGAAAAAACTCCTTTCTTTGCCCTTGCAGCAATCTCAAGTGTAGTAACCTTTATCGCTCAGCAAAGCGGAGGAGCCGTTCGTTCTTTTGATGTATTACCGCTTACTGTCAGAATTTCCAATGCCCTCGTTTCATATATAAGCTACATAGTAAAAATGATTCTGCCATACAATCTGGCGGTTCTTTATCCCCACCCAAATGGTTTGCCGATGTGGCAGGTTGCCGGGGCCGGCCTGTTGCTGATCCTTATATCCCTTATAGTCATCCGTATGATGAGACAGTTTCCATATCTCATAGTCGGGTGGCTGTGGTACTTAGGCACTCTTGTGCCGGTTATCGGGCTGGTGCAGGTCGGAGCACAGTCTATGGCTGACCGGTATACCTATGTGCCACTTATAGGGCTGTTTATCATGATCGCCTGGGCTGTTCCCGATCTTCTAAGATGGCACTATCGGAGGATTTTCCTCGCTATATCTGCAGGATGCGTCCTCTCAGTCCTAATAATGGTCACGTGGTTGCAACTCCAGTACTGGCAAAACAGTATTACACTCTTTCAACATACCCTCAACATTACTGCAAACAATTATGTGCTGCATAGTAATATGGGAGCTGCTCTGGCAGAGCAGGGTAAAATAGATGCGGCGATTGCCCATTATCGGGAGGCACTACGCATTAAACCTGACGATATAGAAGCCCGCTATAACATGGCCAATGCCCTGGCACGACAGGGGAATTTCAAAGATGCCATTGCCCAGTATGCCGAGGTGCTGAAAACAAACCCAAATATGGCCTCCGCGCATAACAATATGGGGATCACCCTGTCCCGTCTGGGTGAAACGAAGAAGGCCATCTTCCATTTCAGGGAGGCGCTACGGATAAAACCCGGGTATCGGGATGCTGAATACAATCTGAAAATTGCCCTCCAAAGAGAGGAAAAGATTGAGAAAACCGTCACACGGCATCCCTTGGCAAAGCGAGTTAATACCAACAATGCGGAAGCGCAAATGCGGCTTGGATTGGAGCTGTTTCAAAAGGGAAAATTCGATGAGGCCGTTGGTCACTTTCGGGAAACACTTAAAATCAACCCGGAACTTATAGAAGCACATATTAATATTGGTTTGGCCTTGGCCTATAATCGGGAGATCGATGAGGCCATTGACCATTTTCAGAAAGCGCTTAAAATTAACCCGGAGCTTGCAGAGGTGCATAACAGTCTTGGTGTAACTTTAGTTCAAAAAGGAAAAGTGGATGAGGCCGTTAGCCATTTTAAGGAAGCACTGCGAATCAAACCCGATTTTGCGAAAGCACACAACAGCCTCGGGGTTGCTATGGCTCGCAAGGGAAAGACAAAGGAAGCCGTTGTTCATTTTCGCGAGGCATTACGGATCAAACCCGATTACGAAGATGCTGACAAAAATCTGAAGATTGTACTGGGCATACAGAGTAAATCTCAGTAAGATGGTGCTTCGGGGATGCACCCAGGTCGAAAAAGCAGAAAAAACGTGAATATGAACATCAGGAAATTTTAGCAATGACCGACAGCGAAACGAAAAAAACTCTCTTTTTCACCTTTGGATATATGCGCGAAGGTTTGATGTTACTGGTCATGGCGGTTCTTGTTTTCATAATCTATTCAAACATACTGAAAGCTCCTTTTGTGTTTGATGATCAGCAAAATATTCGGGATAATCCACATGTTCGTTTAACCGAACTCACTTTAGAAGGCATTAATAAGACGGTAGTTGAAAACCCATATAATAATCGTCCGGTAGCCCACGCCAGCTTTGTTCTTAACTATTATTTCCATAAGTATAATGTCATGGGTTATCACCTGGTCAATATCCTGATACACATAATGACAGGAATCTTCCTTTATTTTTTCCTCAAAATTACACTCAGTATATCTATATTATCAATGAGCTGCCGGTACCCCGTACCCGGTAAGTCACAAACAGTCGCCCGCGATTCACATGCGGGATTTTCCGACCCTTCACTAATAGCCTTTTTCGCCGTCCTTATCTGGCTTGTTCATCCGATCCAGACCCAGTCGGTTACCTATATTGTTCAACGGATGAATAGCATGGCCGCCATGTTTTATGTCTTGTCCTTTCTGCTGTATGCAAAAGCCCGTCTGGCAGAGGAAAAAAAGAAAAAGTCGATATTGTTTGCCGGTTGTGTGCTTGCAGGAATATTGGCTCTCGGCTCCAAGGAGATAGCTGCGACACTTCCCTTTTTTATCTTTCTGTATGAGTGGTATTTTTTCCAGGATTTAAATCGAGACTGGTTTAAGCGTCATATCTTCCTTTTTTCGGGAGTCGTAATTCTTTTTGCAATTGTGGCAGTCGTATATATGGGAGCCCATCCGCTGGAAAGGATATTGTCCGATTACGATAAACGCAGCTTTACCCTGACACAACGGGTGTTGACAGAGTTTCGGGTAGTAATTTACTATATAAGCCTTCTGATATTTCCTCTTCCTTCCCGGCTTAATCTGGATCACGATTTTGCGGTTTCCAGTTCTCTGATTAATCCCGCAACCACCATATTTTCCATAGTGTCTGTTATAGGATTAATCGGACTGGCGTTCTATATGGCCAAAAGAGAGCGGCTTTTATCTTTTTGTATTCTGTGGTTTCTTGGTAACCTGGTGATCGAATCCTCGGTGATAGGGCTTGAGATTGCATTCGAACACCGTACCTATTTACCTTCCATGCTTGTAAGCATGATGGTGGTTGTATTGGTCTGTCGATATGTAAGGCAGAGATGGGTTATTCTTTCCCTGCTGTGTGTTGTAATGCTTGTTTTTTCCTATTGGACGTATGAAAGAAACAAGGTTTGGGGCAGTGAGCTGTCACTCTGGGAAGATTGTGTAAAAAAATCTCCGGGAAAGGCCAGGCCGCATAACAATCTGGGCGTTGCTCTGGCAGATCAGGACAAATCAGATGAGGCCGTAGAGCATTATTCTAAAGCCTTGCAGATAAAGTCTAATTATGTTGAAGCGCACTATAATCTTGGGAATATTTTAGTAAGGCAGGGTAGAATTCCTGAGGCTATTGACAATTATGCTGAGGCATTAAAAATAAATCCCCGATATGCGAAAGCGCACTACAATTTGGGGACTGCTCTGGTCAGGCAGGGAAGAGTAGATGAAGCGATCGACCATTATTCCGAAGCACTGCGGATAAATCCTGATTATGCGAAAGCCCACTACAATCTGGGAAATGCTCTGGCCAGGCAGGGAAGAGTAGATGAAGCGATCGACCATTATTCCGAAGCACTGCGGATAAATCCGGACGATGCACAAACCCTTGCCAATCTTAAAGCGGTTTCGGCGGTCTTGAAGGAAACTGATATCGCCATTAAAAGACTCCGGAAATCAATTGAAGCTGATCCGGGAAATCCCGAACTGTACTACGAGCTGGGAAACTTGTATTACAGGAAAGGAAAACTGGACGACGCCATTTATCACTATCAGAAATCACTATCAATTCAACCAGATGTCGTGCAGGTTTTGAACAACTTAGCCATTGTGTATATGACAAAAAAGGAATATGACAGAGCCGTCTCTATACTTGGCAGAATAGCGGAGCTTCAGCCGGACAATGCCGATATTTATTATAATATTGCCTGTATGTACTCAATACAAAACAAGGTGGAAAAATCGATTGATTCGCTTAAGAAGGCCATTGAGAAGGGTTATGACAACTGGAATCTTATCAAAACCGATAAGGATTTGGAAAATATAAGAAGTTCTTTATATTATGAAAAACTTATAAGCAACCACTGAGTCATCACAAGAAAACGAAATCACATCAACGGTTGTATTAATGAAAACAGAAAAATCATAACGAAAAACACAGGGAACTATTGGTAATGAACACCCGTGAAACGGAAAAAACTCCCTTTTTTACTTTACGCTACGAAGGTTTGGTATGTCTGTTCCTCGTCATAGTCTCTCTTGCCGTCTATTGGCAGGTTGGAAATCATACATTTATTGACTATGATGACAATGCATATGTTACTGAAAATCGTCACGTGCAGTCTGGGTTGACTCCTAAGAGCATTACCTGGGCCTTTACAACTACGCATGCCAGCAACTGGCACCCACTGACATGGTTATCTCACATGCTGGATTGTCAGATTTACGGATTAAACCCCGGGGGTCATCATTTTACCAATGTAATTTTTCATATTTTAAATTCTATCCTGATGTTTTTAATCTTCAGGAGAATGACGGGTGCTCTCTGGAAAAGTGCCTTTGTTGCGGCATTCTTTGCCATCCACCCTCTCCATGTGGAATCGGTTGCCTGGGTGGCGGAACGCAAAGACGTCCTGAGCACCTTTTTCTGGATGCTGACCATGGGAAGTTACGTCTGGTATGTTGAGCGTCCGGGAACAAGTAGATATCTCCTCGCTATCTTATTCTTTGCCCTTGGTCTCATGGCCAAACCCATGCTTGTAACCCTGCCTTTTGTATTGCTCCTTTTAGATTACTGGCCCCTCGGCCGCTTTCAGGTCAGAAAACTCGATGTCGCTCAACGCACAGAAGAAAAGACCCAGAAAGATACTAAAAGCAAAAAAAAGAAATCCCCAAGACATACCCTAAAAAACGCAGTACAAGAGAACAAAATCATAACTTCTGATTATCAGTGGTCACTTGTAGTCCCGTTTATTTGGGAAAAGATACCATTCTTTGTTCTTGCGGCAGCATCCAGTGTTGTAACCTTTTTTGTCCAGCAAAGCGGAGGAGCTGTTCGTTCTTTTGATGTATTGCCGCTTACGGTCAGGGTTTCCAATGCCCTTGTTGCATATGTAAGCTACATCGGAAAGGTGTTCTGGCCTTTTAACCTGGCGGTCCTTTATCCTCATTACGGGATGTTGGAAGGGTGGAAGGTTGCGGGAGCTTGTTTGTTGCTTGTATTCATATCATTCATCGTTATCAGGACGGTGAGGTGGTATCCTTATCTTACTATCGGATGGCTGTGGTACTTAGGCACTCTTGTACCGGTGATCGGGCTGGTGCAGGTCGGAATACAGTCTATGGCTGATCGGTACACCTACGTTCCACTCATAGGACTGTTCGTCATGATCACCTGGGGTGTTTCTGATCTTGCAGGCCGATGGCACTATCGCTATAGAAAGGAAGGGGTCGCCATAGTATCAGCAATCCTCCTCTCGATTCTAATAGTGGTAACATGGTTTCAGTTAAGGCATTGGACTAATAGTATTACACTTTTTAAGCATGCAATTAATGTTACTGATAATAATTCAGTTGCGCACAACAACCTTGGTATTGCTCTGGCAGAGCGGGGAAAAATAGACGAGGCCATCGACCATTACACCAGGGCATTAAAAATAAAGCCTGATTATGCAAAAGCACATTACAACCTTGGAAATGCTTTGGGCAAGCAGGGAAGAAAGGCTGAGGCCATTGACCATTACACGAAGGCGTTAAAAATAAAGCCTGATTATGTAAAAGCACATTATAATTTGGGAGTTGTGCTGGCTGAGAAAGAAAAAAAATATGATAGGGCCCTTTTCCATTTTCGGGAAAGTCTTCGCTTTAAACCGGAATATCCAGATGCTTTGATGAATATAGGAACTATTTTTGTTAAGCGTGGAGACGTAAATATGGCTATTGATTATTTTTTAAAGACATTGAGAATTCAACCTGACAATCTACGGGCACATCTTAATCTGGGATCAGTTTTTCTTCAGGAGGGTGAAACTGATAAAGCCATATCACATTTTCGTGAATCCCTCAGGATTGATTCCAATCATCCGGAGGCAAATTATTGTTTAGGATTGGTATTGGCCAAGTGTGGAGATATCGATGAAGCCATAAAATATTTTTCGAAAACATTACGATTAACACCAAAAAATGCAAGGGCGCTCAATTCTCTCGGAATTGCCCTATTGCGTAAAGAGAAGATCGTGGACGCTATTGTCCATTTTAGAGAAGCAGTACGGGTAAAACCCGATTTTACTGAAGCTCGTGGCAATCTTAAAGTAGCATTAGCAGATTTAAAAAAAACCGATGAGGATATTAAAAAACTTCAAGAATCACTTAAAGTTAACCCGGGGGATTCTGGATTGTGTTATGATTTGGGGAATTTGTATTATAAGAAAGGGGAATTGGATAAAGCCATTTACCAATATCAAAAATCACTATCAATTCAACCGAATGCTGTGCAAGTTTTGAATAATTTAGCCATTGTGTATATAACTAAAAAAGAATATGGCAAAGCCGTTTCTATATTTAGCAGAATAGCGGAGCTTCAGCCGGATAATGCCGATATCTATTATAACATTGCCTGTATGTACTCAATACAAAACAAGGTGGAAAAATCGATTGATTCGCTTAAGAATGCTATCAAGAAGGGTTATGATAACTGGGATCTTATTAAAACCGACAAGGATTTGGAAAACGTAAGAAGTTCTTTATATTATAAAATCCTTATGAGTAGCCGCTGATACCAAGTTGCAATCATATGCTTACAAAGTCATTACGGGGAATGAAGTAACAAATAATATTGATGCGGGTCGCCATATACAGGGGGAATTATCTGATAGACGTTTCCACCTTTTCTACCAGGCTGTGAAGGGTGCTTCGATCCAGCGCTGATATGGCTGTAGCCTGAAACCGGTGGCAGAGGGTTTCAAGGAGCGTTTTGTCAGGGAAACGGTCCTCTTTATTGAAGACCCGGATGACGGGTTTGTTTGCCACGTCCAATTCCTCCAAGATCTTTTCGACAGTTGTTATATGTCCCTCAAAGTTCGGGTTGCTTATGTCTATCACCTGAAGAAGGACATCCGCTTCATTCAGCTCCTCAAGGGTTGCCCTGAATGCGGCAAACAGTTCTCGGGGAAGATCCCTGATAAATCCGACAGTATCTGTTATAATCGCCTCGGTATCTCTCGGAAAACGGAGCCTTGAGCTTTTCGGATCGAGCGTGGCAAAGAGACGGTCTTCTGTAAAAACCCTGCTTTCTGTCAGTGTATTGAGGAGTGTGGACTTCCCCGCATTGGTGTAGCCGATAATTGAGATGATGGGAAGTGCCCTTTTCCCTCTCCTTACCTTGCGCTGTTTCCGGGATTTCTGAACATTCTTCAGCCCATGCTCCAGATGGCGAATTCTATCCCTGACACGCCGCCGATTAATTTCGAGTTTTGTTTCACCCGGTCCCCTCCCACCGATACCTCCGGTGAGACGGGACATCGCCGTGTTTTTCATGATAAGCCTGGGAAGCAGGTACTTCAGCTGGGCGAGTTCAACCTGGATCTTCCCCTCACTGCTGTGTGCCCTCCTGGCAAAGATATCGAGTATCAACTGAGTGCGGTCGATTACTTTAAGCTCGATAAAATCGGCAATGTTGCGTATCTGGGCGGGGGTAAGTTCATGATCGAAGATCAGGAGATTCGCCCCCATCTGAAGAGCCTTGATAGTAAGCTCTGAAAATTTTCCTTTCCCCAGCAGGAATTTCGGGTCGATTCTATCTCTGTGCTGGATCGTCGAGTCGAGCACCTCGACACCGCATGATATGGCAAGCTCCTTCAATTCAGCGATGCAACTGTCGCTATCGTAAAGTGGGTCGGTTTCCACCCTTATGAGAAACGCACGTTCAGCGGAGTCAACCGCTCTCATCTTCTGTTTTCTCGCAAACTCTCCTTCCAGGGCCTGTATAAAATCGGTAAATTTGAGGTTCATTTCGGATGGGCGGGCCGGTTTCAGGAAGAGCCAGTATTCACCGTCGGGATTCTCCGGGATCAGGTGTGCGGTGTGTGCCACCCCCGGTATGCCGTTAGAATCAACTTCGACGGCACAGACCAGATCGAGCCTGAGAAGCGCCAGGTCGGTTAGATCGTCCTGAGTTAACTTTTCTCCATTCAGGTGGGTATGAATAAGTCGAAGACCCTTGAGGCGGGTTGAGGAAGATCTGAATCCTCCGAGGTCAGGGATTACTATCTCCCTGTGATTTCCGACGATAACATAGCTTATCTCACCCTTTCGGGTTATGAGCAGACCGATCTGACGGTTTATCTCCCGGGAGAGTTCGGCAAGGTTCCGTGCCAGTTCATGGGTAAGGACCCTCTCCGGGGGGATTTTTCTCCTACAAAGCTGTCTGATCCTTTTGATCTGTCCGGCTTTGAGACCGGTCGTATTGCCATAAATCCTGTTTATTTCAGATTACTCCTTTTTCGGGCATGGAGCTTTTTGCGAAATTATCAATTTAAACTATCTACTTCTTAAACAATTCGTTTACAAGCCCTTTCTTGTCAACCTTTAGGTAATCAGCTAAATCATTTAAGATATTATTCAAAGTTCCAATTTTAATTGGACGGTGGTCAGGAACAGTAATTTTATGTTCTTTATTTCTAAGCTTAGACACAAGTCTTATATGACTTCCTGTTTCTCTTGTAATTTCGTATCCATACTTCCCAAGCAGTTTTGCTAGTTCTCTTCCAGAGATACCTCTTGGAACTTTAGGCATAAGCGAATTTTTCCTCTCTAACTATATGTAAACGAACCAAAAGAGGCATTTCTGTTTCCTCAAAATGACATTTTAAAGCATCTTTAATATTTCCTTTAAGCTCCTGTAAAGTTTCACCTTCTGTAAAAATAGAATGGCCAAGAGCCTGGGCGGTATATCCACCTTCCGGATCTTCCTCAACAATAAAAATTATTTCTTTAACCTTCACAAATCAACCTCCTAAGATTTGTTTTCGTTCTTGTTTTCCAATCTGCCTCCCACTCACCTAACTCCTCAACAGTTTCCAGGTACGATTGTATGGCATCTTTGATGTTTTCCAAAGCTTCTTCTCCCGTTTGCCCTTGTGACCAACAACCCGGCAAACCAGGAACCCAGACCGCATAACCTTCTTCTGTCTTATTAAGGTCTACTCTGTATCTCATGATGGCCATCTCCTGTTTTCTGTACATTTAATAAGGGAATTTATCATACCCACACCGGTGGGTCAACAGCAATAATGGGGGTAAATCTTTACATGGATAAACAAGCAACGCAGGCCTGAAGCCCTGCCCTACACATAACATATAGTAACGTAGGGCAAGCCTTCAGGCTTGCTTATGTAGCTTTGTCATTCCGAATTTATTTCGGTATCTTATGAGACCCTGAAAGATCCTGAAACAAGTTCAGGACATGATTCAGGGTGACAGTAGATAAAAAAAGCCCCAGGAAGGTAATCCCCGGGGCTTTTCTGGAAACTTCACACGGACAAACGATACCGAAACACGTTCGGCATATGGTTTGTCAATGCCACCAAACTTAGAACGACAACGTCAGCTTGTTCATTAAGAGGTAGTCGTTTTCAACCTCATTGGAAGCACTCGTACCCTTGAAGTAATCACCGGTCCAGAGGTAACCAAAACCTACCATATAGCTCAGATTATCATAGATCTTGTAGGTCCCGCTGATATCAAACTCGGTGCCGTATGAGTTATCGACGCTAGTCCCTTTCTCGTCGGCATTGGCAATGGAGAGAGATGCAGCTATGCTGAGTTTCTCAAGCGGTTTCATACCGGCAAAGACCTGATAGAGGACCGCATTTGCCATTTTATAAGTAGCGATAGGAGCACTATTAGCATTTCCTAAATTGGGCGACCATGCCATAAATGGGTAATTCCAGAGAATCAGGCATGGATTGTAGAGCGTGTCACCTGAGAAAAGTCCACCCTCTCTCTTATCCTCAGTAGCCGGGTCATCACCACTGACAAAGGCATACTGGCCACCCACATAGAACTGTCCAAGATTGATCTTGCCATAGAGATACGCTGCCATGCTATCCTCGTCCACATCTGAAGTACCTGACGCTTCGTACTCCTTGTACTTACCAAACGCATATTGGAACTCACCCTCGAGGTAGACAGGACCAAAAGTTGCCTTGAAATACGGTTCCAGGACATGAATCTTGCCTTTGTATCCCAGATCCGGGCTTACCGTGCCACTGGCGGTTGCATCATTAATGAACTCATAGAGCAGACCGGCATCTCCACCATTCCATTTGTACTGGAAGGCAGCTAGATAGAGGTCCTTATCCTCATCTGCTTGTGTCGTTGAGGCATGGTCTAATTCATAACCCTTCTCTGTGCAGAGAAGGAACGTCCACGGACCGGTCTTGTTCACGAATTTGATCCTGGGGACACTGGTTGAACCGTCACCAAATTTTGTTCCCCAGACAGCACCTTCCTGATACCCGACATAGAAGGTACCAACGGGTACCGCGAAGCTAACATAGGCACGCTCAAAGGAGATATTCTGACTGTCAGCTGCCACAGCAGCCGGGGTACCACTCGCAGTAGGGGTTGATCTGTCTGCACCCCAGACCCTCTCCATCGCATCGAATCTCGTATTCAGAGAGAGTCCTTCCGCAACCTGAAAAACCGTTACGACCCTCAACCTCTGGGCATAGTATGCATCAGATGGACTCGCATTTGCATCCTTACCCAAATCATGATTGTTATCATAATAGCCCGCGACATAGTACGAACCGCTGAACTTAACGTCCGTAGCTGCTGCAGGCGCGCTGAAGGCCACAATCAGACCCAAAGCAAGTAAAACTACCAAAAATTTCTTCATGTTACTCCTCCTGTTTATTGTTCCGTTAAAACATGTTTTATTGTTTACATTTAGTGAATACGAAAAACGCAGAGTCTCTGTCAGTGCACAATTCATCAGCACAGACAGGGACACTCTACTATAAAGCCTCCCGACATCACCCCCTTTCACGATCTAAAATCCCCGGTTCCCATCTACCAAATGAAAACTGGGAGATTCCGGTAGTCGGGGCAGACGCAAAAACCCCTTTCCCGAATAAATCTTTTCTACGCTAACACCCTGAAAATAGGTTGTCAAGGGTTTTTTTACTGTGTAGTTTTATTTCCACCGTGAAGGAAATTACACATCACAGGCCCTGCAAAACAAGGATTAGTACCCGTTAATCGTGGTCTCTGTGACAGGATATAGCTCAATTAATACAGCATATTAGGATATTATCATCCCTGCGACATCTGCGCTGGCACAGATAATGCCTGTAAAGGTCTAAATTGATCTAATCCATGTTCCACAGTTCATCGAAAAACACTAAAAAATGGAGGGAGTTGAAAGATGGGCGATGACGAGAGGGTTCAATTAAGGGACGTCTATCCGGT
>CAZYTP010000065.1:0-15033 GCA_964650385.1 uncultured Syntrophales bacterium
GTTACCGAGATAGTCCGGGTAGATGTTCCCGACTTTCAGCCGGGTGATGAGGCAGGTATTAAGAGTGTTACTATGACCCTGGAGGGGGACTATGCGTATGGCTATGCGAGGGCAGAGGTCGGAATACACAGGCTCGTACGGATATCTCCCTTTGATGCAGGTGGACGGAGGCATACCTCTTTTGCATCTGTCTTTGTATACCCGGAAGTGAATGATGAAATAATTGTAGAAATTAATGAAAACGACTTGAGAATAGACACATATAGGTCTACCGGGGCTGGAGGACAACACGTTAATAAAACTGACTCCGCCGTCAGAATTACCCACATACCCACAGGAATTGTTGTACAGTGTCAGAATGAAAGATCCCAGCATAAAAACAAGGCTATGGCGATGAAGGTTTTGAAATCAAGACTTTACGAGCTTAAACGGGAGGAGCAGCACGAAAAATTGGATGAGATAAGCAAGTCAAAAAAAGGAATTGCCTGGGGAAGCCAGATACGCTCCTACATACTTCATCCCTATAAAATGATTAAGGATCACAGGACAAATGTAGAGGTAGGTAATGTCAACAGTGTCCTGGATGGAAATATAGATGTTTTTATAGATGCTTATCTTATGAAAAGCAATTAGCTATTAGTGGTCAGCCGTCAGGAAGATAAAAAAAGTAGTGGCGAACAATTGTTCGCCTGTGGCCGCTTATCATTTGTTTTTACTGAAAGCTGGTGGCTGAATGCTTACTTAAATTCACTTAAACCTAAGGAGTTCTTTTCGATGTCGCGATTAAAAATATTGTTACCAATTCTTCTACTTATTTTGTGTTCCTGCTCCTACCCGATGCATACAGTTTACAAATCATCCACGCAGGACGTTCCCCGGAGTTCTTCTCCTGATGTAGCTGTTAGTGAAGAACAATCGGCAACTGATGACGCGGTTAAGAAAAGTCCGCCCGATCAAAAAAACAAAAATCATAAGCAGGAAGCTATGGATGAAGCGATTGATCTGCTCGGTCAGTCGCAGGATTTCTGGGAAAAAGGAGACCTTGAGAATGCCCTGAAGTCACTCGATAAGGCGTATGATCTCATATTGGATGTTAACGGGGATCTGGATATTTCAAGGCAGAAAGATGATCTCCGTTTCATGATATCGAAACGTATCTTGGAGATTTATGCCTCGATGCACACCGTTGCAACGGGAAATCAAAGTGAAATACCACTCGTTATAAATGATGATATTAAAAAGGAAATTCGACGTTTTCAGACTTCAGATCGGAAATTTTTTATCCAGTCTTATCGCCGTGCTTTTCTCTACCGTCAGATCATTTTGGATCACTTGAAAGAGGCGGGATTACCTGAAGAGCTCTCATGGCTGCCCTTGGTTGAGAGTGGCTTCAAAGTCAAGGCGCTTTCAAGGGCCCGTGCCCTTGGGCCATGGCAATTCATTCCCTCGACAGGGTATAAATTCGGTCTCAAACGTGGCAGCTTCGTCGATGAACGGATGGATGTGGTAAAATCAACAAAAGCTGCCATTGCCTATCTTAAAGAGCTCCATGGAATCTTTGGTGACTGGATGACCGTGCTCGCTGCTTACAATTGTGGTGAGGGAAGGGTTCTAAAAGCCATATCAAGGCAGCATGTTAATTATTTGGATAATTTCTGGGATCTTTACCGACAGCTGCCTTATGAAACTGCACGGTATGTTCCCCGTTTCCTGGCAACGATTCACATCATTAAGGATCCGGACAAATATGGGATAGATCTGAGCGATAATTTAGAAAAACCGATCTGTTATAAACTGGTTGAGACGAACAAATGTATGCGATTGCAGGACATTGCCCTGTGTCTCAATATTTCAAAAGAGGCATTAACGTCGCTCAATCCGGAACTCAGGTATAACCTCACACCTGACAGGAAATATGATTTGAAAGTTCCTCCCGAAGTAGCAGAACGATTTGCCCTTGTCGTAAATGAAATTCCTGAATCGAGAGTTCCCCGTCCGGCCTTTGTGAGGCACAGGGTAAAACGCGGAGAGTCCATTTCTGTTATTGCGGATAAGTATAAGAGTTCTGTGAGGGCTATTGTCGCCTATAACCGTTTGAAAAGCAGGCATAAAATCAGGGAGGGACAGCGTCTTAGAATTCCAGCCCGCGGTTACGGCTATGTCCAGCCGAAATCAGAGAAACGTCTCAGGATTAAGGGTCTCAGCAATAGACTGTTACCCGGTAAAGTTGTAAAATACAAGGTGAAACAAGGGGATTCTCTGTGGCTTATGGCAAGACATTTCGATACGACCATCTCAGAGATAAAAGGGGTTAATAATCTTCGCAGCAACAGGCTTCGAGTCGGTCAGATCATCAAAATTAAGAGTCGTACTGCAGCCAGGACTTATACGGTTCGCAGGGGAGACAGCCTTGACCGTATTGCCAGGAGACATAATATCGGGTTAAATTCACTTTTAAGTATGAACAGTCTCAGGCGTACCGACAAAATTTATCCCGGCCAGAGCATAATTTTGGAAAGGTAATATTGACAAATTCGTAAATATTATACGGGCCGACGATCCATCGGCCTGTTTGGGGGAAGGACCCTACTCAATCAGATAGTTGTTCAGCGCGAAAAACAGTTCCTCTTCTTTCTTTTTCATCCGCTTTGCGTCTGCCTCGGATGTCTCGTGATCATACCCTATCAGATGAAGAATACCGTGAATCATGAGAAAATCCAGCTCTTCCTCAAATTCAATATTAGCGCTCCCTGCGTCTTTTAAAGCTGTTTCTGCCGAGATGATGACATCACCAAGCATATCGGGACTAATGTCACCAAATTCACCCTCAGTCATGGAGAATGCGATGACGTTGGTGGGATAATCTCTGCCCAGATATTTTTTGTTGATTTCCCGTATGCCGTCGTCATCGACAAAAAGAAAGCTTATCTCTTTATCCCGACAATCAAGATTTTCCAATATATTGCGCAGGGCCTGGCGAACTCGCTCAAAATCTACCGCTATTTTTTTTTGACGGTTTTCTATCAGTACTGCCATGATTTTCTCAAAGTGAGACCTTTTTAAAAGGTCTCACTTTGTTGTGTTCTTTAATTACAGGTTCGGGATAGTCTATCCTCTGATGGAATATGCCATTGAGAATCCTGATGAAACTTTCAGAGATCCTGTTAAGGTCAGACAAAGTAAGCTTGCATTCATCAAGTTGTCCATCGGTAAGAACGTGTCTTATTCTTTCCTTAACGAGAGCTTTTATTCTTGAGGGTGTCGGGTTTGTCAGAATACGTGATGATGCTTCTACTACATCACCCAGTAAAACAAGTCCGGCTTCCCTTGTTTGAGGTTTTGGCCCGGAATACCTGAAATCACTTTCCGGTATTGACCGAATGGAAGAATTACTGTCGTTCTTTGCTTTTTCATAAAAGTAGCTTACAAGGCCTGTTCCATGATGTTCCTTAATGATGTCTTTGATTGGTTTCCCAACCTTATATTTATTAGCCAGTTCACACCCGTTTTTAACATGTGAAATAATTATCAGGCTGCTCATTTTGGGTGAAAGTTTCTCATGCTTGTTTTCCCCGTTTCGCTGATTTTCTATAAAGTAAGAGGATTGTTTCATCTTACCTATGTCGTGATAGTAAGCGCCCACTTTGGCTAAGAGTGAGTTTGCGCCAATGACCTCGGCAGCGGCTTCCACCATTGATGCCACTATTATGCTGTGGTGATAAGTTCCAGGTGCCTCTATAATCATTCGTTGAAATACAGGTTGATTGAGGTTAGCAAGTTCAAGAAGCTTTATGTCGGTAGTGTAACCGAAGAGGCTTTCAAACAGCGGGGCAATTCCCGCTACAATTATTCCTGAAACTACACCACCGATGATTCCCATGGCCAGTTTTATAAGTGTATCCGTAGAAAATGTGTTGCCCGTGAGTAGAGCGAGGCATGTAATAACAATAATGTTAATCATGCCCACCAGCAAACCGGCCTTAAGAAATACGGTACGCTGCTTGCAGTGAACCAGGTAGTTGATGGCTACTACACTTCCAAGAAAAGAAAAGAGGAAGAAGGCCATCTTTTCATTAAAGAGAAAAGTTGCAAGATACGAAGAAAAAACAGAAAAAATGGTCGCAGTGCTCCTGCTGAGATGAACCGTGATGAGCATGGCACCTACCGTAAACGGTATGGCATAAAGACTTGCATCAGCGGGGATGAAGGTGAAAACACGGGTTATTGATTCGGACGTGAAGATTCCTGCCTTTATTAGGAGTATCTGGGCAGTTAACGTGGTTCCCAGAAATAAGATATCCACGTTGGTTTTTCCAAGGGTTATTAGCCGGTTTTTAGACATATAGTAGAATGTGATGGAGAGGAGCATAATTATGAGGAACATTCCCAGAAACGTGGAGTAATCTATAAGCCTTTTTCCCTCACGCACCTTAAAAAAGGCTTCAAGCTTCTCCAGGGCGGCAGGGGTGATTTTTTCTCCTTCACGAATAATCATTTCATTTTTCTGTACCTTGGAGTACACATGTTTCACATTGTCTAAAATGATCTGCTTTCTTTTTTCTGTCTCATTTTTGTTGAAGGTGAGGTTTGGCCGGACTAGCCTTTTTGTTAATGAAACAGCAACTTTTTTGATTCCAACTTTTTCATTACCAAGATCTATCCTTGACTGTTTTCGCAGTAGCGCTCCTGCTTCCTTTATATTGAAGATCGAAGAGAGATCCTTTATTTCTTTCTCGTTTTGCGTCTTTACATTCCTGACAATAATACCGGTATCTTTCTCCCTTTTTGAAGGGATACCCTGACTTATCAAGTTGTTATTGTAGGAGGAGTAGATCAGCTTCACAATGTCATTGGATACGTCGAATGAAAAATTGTACTTGCTGAGAATGTTAAATTCGCTGACTGTAAGAACTGTCCCCAATGTTTCTTCGAATTCTTTTTTAGCTTTTTTTAAGATAGCCTGTTTATTCTCATGAGATTTTTCTTCATCGATCTCGTAATATTTTTCTTCCATCGATGTAAATGCCCTCGCTATATTCATTCCGAGAGCCAAAGGAATATCTCTGTCATAGTCATAGACAGGTTTCATGTTTTCAATTGCTTCTATTTTTTTCTGTTCGGTTGACGCCCTGTCTTCAACCAGGAAATCACGGTCAGCCCTTATGTTTTTGGTGGCAATAGAAGCGACTTTATATGTTGGATGTATGAAATGAATCTGGGGTGTGAGAAGTAAAGAGAGAAACAAGCTCATACAGATTACAGTTGCCCATCTCTGAAACAAAATGTTTCTGGTAAATCTGAGTATATGCCCGGATTGAACTGTACTTCTTTTTGCCTTTGTGAAAATTTCGTTCGCAAGTATCTTCATATAAATAAGAAAGTGACTAAAGTTATGATCTATCTTTGCTTCGATCCAGGTTGTTATAAGCGCGTATGATATCCTGGACAAGTGAATGTCTTACTACATCAATCTCCGAGAAGTAAACAAATTTAATATTTTCTGTTTTTCCCAAAATTCCTTCAACTTCTATTAATCCCGATACCTTATCAGGTGGAAGGTCTGTTTGAGTTACGTCTCCGGTTATCACGACCTTCGAGCCAAAACCCATTCTGGTCAAAAACATCTTCATCTGTTCCGAGGTCGTATTTTGTGCCTCGTCGAGAATTATAAAGGATTCATTCAGGGTTCTTCCCCTCATGAAGGCAAGGGGTGCGACCTCTATTATCCCCTTATTTATCAGAGTTGATGCCCTATTAAAATCTACCATGTCATAGAGCGCATCGTAGAGTGGCCTGAGATATGGATTGACCTTTTCTGAAAGATCACCTGGAAGAAAACCGAGTTTTTCACCGGCCTCCAACGCTGGTCTTGTCAATACGATACGGTTAACCTTTTTTTCAAGAAGTAGCGCAACGGCCATGGCCATGGCGAGATAAGTTTTACCCGTTCCTGCGGGGCCGATACTGAAGACCATGTCATATTTTCTTATGCAGTCAATGTAAAGCTTCTGGGCAATACTTTTAGGAGAAATGACCCTTTTGTTCGCTGATATGAAGACTGTATCTAAAAAGATTTTCTCAATGTTTATTGAACTGTTCTCGGAAAGTATTCTGTGGGCATAGTCGATATCGGAGTTATATACAGGGTATCCTTTTTTGATGAGGGAGTAAAGCTGAACAAGGAGTTTTTCAATGATACTAACTCCTATAACATCTCCGGATATTGAGACATTATTCCCTCTGACGTGAAGCTTTACTCTTTCTAGTTTTTCTATTAGCTTTATGTTTTTGTCGCGTTCCCCGAGCAGTACTTTAATCGCAGCATTATCCGGGAAACTCAGCTTTTTAACTGAGCTGTCTTCAGGCTGTGATTTCAAAAATTCCAACCTCGATGGCTTCGCAAAAAGTCCAATTTCTGTGTTGCGTTGCATTCTTGGCCCCGTTAAATTATCGCCACGCGAGATGGGCAAGCAGATTTAACAAAGCGAGTGAATCTCCCCGCCCACAGGGCGAGGCTTTCGGGTATGCTCCCGGTCAATCATCAGCCCGTGTTCGCTTTTTACGGGCTCATCAACTTTTGCTGATTTCTGGAACTCGAATGCTATCACTGTCAATTTTTGATTGCAACCCCATTTGCACCCTTAATTTTTAACCTTTTGCTATTGTTGAAGAAATAGATGTGTGTATACTTTTGCATTTCCGACCATATTTGAAATCAGGCAGTTTTCATTCGGTTGATGTGCAGTCTGCCCTAATCTTGACCATACCGCTACGGGAAAACCTTCCTTACGAAAAAAAGCTGCGACAGTTCCACCACCTATTCCTACAGGAGAGGCATCAACTTTGTATACATCAGAAACGGCCTTCTGAAGGGAGGTTATAACAGGTGCATCATGGGGAGTTGGAGGAGGAGCCTGTGCTTGCTGAACGGCGGTAATTTCGATTGATACCCCGAATTTTTTCTCTATCTCATCAGCCATCGTTCTCGTTTCGGACATTATATCCTTTAATTTGTACTCTGGGAGGATCCTGCTGTCTACATAGAAAACATCCTCACCCGGGATCGTATTAATATTGGGTACATTGGCATCTTTTCTGGTTGGTTCAAATGTACTTGTCGAAGGCTGATAAAGATGGTCTGATTTATCAAAGATATTGTGGAGGTCATTTAGTCTTACAACAAGATGGGATGCTGCCGAAAAGGCGTTTTTCCCAAAAGATGGTCTGCTTGCATGGCACTGCTTACCTGTTGTTTTAAAGCAAAGCCAGAGTATACTTTTTTCGGCTACCTCTATCATGTTTCCTTCTTTATTTCCAAAATCCGGAACTACAATTATATCGGTTTTCTTGAAGAGACCCTTTTCGTTTTTAAGCAGATATTCGAGACCGAATTTGCTGGCGGTTTCTTCATCGGCCACGAAAGCCAATCCTATCTCATTTTCAGGGGTTATACCCTCGTCAATAAAAGCCCTGGCTGCAAATAGTGACGCTACCAGATCCTGTTGATTATCTTCCGTTCCCCTGCCGAATATCCTTCCATCTTTAACATATCCCCTGTAAGGGTCCGATTCCCAAAGCTTGATTTCCCCCGGAGGAACAACATCGGTATGAGTCAGTACCCAGACTGTTTTCCCCCGATTTTTCCCCGGTATGGTGGTAATAATGTTGGGGCGAATACCTGAAGAGACCCTTTTGTCGGGGGCATTGTATTCCCTGATATTGCTGAAGCCAAGATCATTGAGACGGTTGATCAGAAACTTTGCCTTCTCATATTCCCCATTCCCCCCACTATCAGGGGCAATGGCCGGAATAGCGGTAAGCTCAATCTGCATTCGGATCATATCATCTTTGTAAGAATCTATTCTCTTTGCTAACTGCTTAAAAACCTTAGTGTCCATTGTGGCTGCCCTCTGTTTTGTATACATTTCCAAAAGTGGAAAGGGGTTTATCAAAATCTTTTTCATTTCCAACGACAATTATGGTTGACTGGTCGCGGGAAAGGTATTTTTTGGCAACCCTTTTCAAATCTTCAAAAGTTACTTTTTCTATTTTAGCCGTGTATGTTTTTAGAAAATCCTCAGGCAGTTCATCATATCTGATCATCATCTGCTGAATTGCTATTTGATCCGTGGAGTTAAAAGTAAAGATAAATTTGTTATTAATGGATTTTTTTGCCCATAGGAGTTCGCTTTCAGTCACATGGTTGTTTCTGACATCATTAATGATTGACATGATAAGGGATAAAACCTCTGCAGTAGAGGAGACTTTTGTTATGGCATAGGCACCAAAAACCCCGTATTCGCTTTTCCCATTGTAAAAACTTCCGGTACTGTAAGCAAGGCCTAAATTGCTCCTTACCTCATGGACAATGCGTGATCGGAATCCTCCACTACCAAGGATAAAATTTAGGACCGTAAATGGGTAAAAATCAGGGTTATTCCTGCCGGGTGTCAGGTACCCTATGATAATGGTTGATTGGGGAACATTTTTATATACGTAATTGATTAATTTTTCTTGTTTTAATTGTGGAGGAGGTATCTCTTTGGTCTTTCCCTTTTTATCCCATGCCCCGAAAAATGAATTTATCTTTGATACTGCCTCATCTCTGGTTATATCGCCGACTACGGCCATCATTATATTTCCCGGATAATAGAATTCACCGTGAAATTTAACCAGATCGTCTCTTGTAATTTTTTTGACTGATTCGATGGAGGACAATTCTCCCCTGATGTTTCCAGCGTATATTAGTCTTTTAAATTCCCTGAACGCCATCTTTTGAGGCTCGTCCAGTATTCTTCTTAAAGCTTCGATCTTCAAATCTTTTGCCGTCTTGAGTTTTTTATCATTAAAGATTGGATTCATGATGATGTCGGCGAAGATGTCGAGCCCCTCATCGAGGTCTTTTGGAAGTACAGAAAGAGTGGCTGATGCTGACTCCATGCCAGTTGAAACGGTAACCCTGCCGGCAAAGTACTCAAGCTCTTCGTCAATTTCACTACCTGTTCTTTTTTTGGTTCCGCCTGTTCTCATCACATCTCCTGTGATTTCGGCAAGCCCCTCTTTTCCTTGCGGGTCGTAAACGGAACCGGTTCTGATAACTGCCGATATATTGATGAGGGGAATCTCATGGTCTTCAAGAACGTAAAGGATTATGCCGTTTTTAAGTTCCACCCTTTCGGCCTCCGGTGGCGCAAATGTCAGCGGTGGGTATTTTATATCATCCGGATTTATGGGTGGAGTAGATTCAGCTGAACAGATGCCGGCAATGAGTAAAATAAAGAATATCAGCGCGGGTAAAGGGAGGATTATTTTTATTATTGTATACGTTGCTATGCGGCATGTTTTTTTCACTGTTTCTTCCTTTTTAAGACGGCAACCGTCCGATTATCACGAATCAGGTATTTTTTTGCCGTTCTCATGACATCCTCAGGGGTAATTTTTTCTATGATCTTGATATGACGGGTTATGTATCGAAAATCACCAGTGACTGCTTCAAAATATGACAACCTGCTGGCAAGTCCCGAATTTGAATTGAGGCCTCTTATAATGCCTGCCTTCAGTTGGTTTTTTATCTTTTCAAGCTCCCTTTTGGTGACCGGTTCTTTTTTCAGTTTTTCGAGCTCCCCGTAAATGGCATCCTCCAGTTCATCGGTAGTATGGGGATATCTCGGTGTCGCAAATATTGTAAACAGATTTGGAAACCGTGCACCCGGAATGCCGTTTGCCGTGTTGACGCTTTCGGCGATACCTTTCTCTTCGACAAGCACCTTGAAGAACCTTGATGTCCTTCCACCTGAAAGGATCGAGTCGATAACATCAAAGACATAATCATCAGGTGAGGGTAATGTGGGTTTGTGATACCCTATCATAAGGCGTGGATTTGCATCATATATCAGCTCGATTCTCCTCTCCCCATTTTGTTTGGGTTCTTCTGTTATATTCGAAAGAGGGGGCTCTTGGCTTGGTAATGCGCCGAAGTATTTTTTTATAATATTAATGGTTACATCAGGCAATATGTCTCCAACTATGGCGATTACAGTGTTATTTGGGGCGTAGTAATATCTGAAAAACTCTTTTGTGTAATTGATGTTCAAGAATTGCATATCCGAAGCCCAGCCAATGACAGGTCTCCTGTATGGATGTGCTGTGAAGGCCGAGGCAAGAAACTGCTCCATGAGCAATCTGGCAGGGATGGATTCGGTGGTCTGTTTCCTCTCTTCTATAACCACATCCCGCTCGGTGTAGAATTCCCTGAAGACAGGGTTTGTCATCCTGTCAGATTCTATCCTTGCCCAGAGTTCAAACTTGTTGGAAGGAATACTTACGTAATAAGTTGTGAGATCCTGGCCGGTGGAGGCGTTGAAATTAACTCCTCCATTTTCCGTGTAGAGTCTGTCGATTTCGTTTTCCACAATCCATTTTTTTTCCTTTTTCTGTAAAATCTCTAATTGCTGTTTCAGTTTTTCCAGCTTTTTTTTATCGGCAGTTTCCCCCTTTGCCCTCTCACCGTCTAAGGCATTCCCCAACAATGTTATCTCATCGAGGATTGCTTTTTCCTCTTCGAAGTCAGTGGTCCCGATAGTCGTTGTCCCCTTAAACATCATGTGTTCCAGGATATGAGCGGTACCTGTCCGGCCGCTTATTTCATCAACGGCGCCTGCTTTGTGCCTTATGTAGAGCGAGACCGTCGGGGCGAGATGTCTTTCAAGCATCAGGACTTTCAGGCCGTTTTCGAGGGAAAATTCCCGGACTCTCTTTTCGATGTCATAGCCGGATGCCTTTGCGTTTAAACCTAAAGATATTAAGATAACAAGTATAAATAAAACCGTCTTGTTACTATTTGTCTGTTTAAATATTGTCATTGTCTTCATCCACATTTTTTGTTCTTAAGCGGTTAAATATTCTTATAGCAGGGTAGAGCACTCCGACAGCGCTTATCAGGATTATCAAGTTTGATGCAAAAAAAACCATAATAAATTCGTGGGGGTTGCTTAAACGATAAGTTGAAATGAGAAGATCAATACCGAACATAAGGAAAAATACCGAAAGTATTCCTATTGAAAGCTGTTTTCCCCACCAGTACATTATCGTTGACCGCCTGAGATTTTTTACAGAATTTGTTGAAACTCCGCTTATGTTAATCGGTTTGCCAGTATCGTGCAAGAGTTAAATATTGACACTGACCATTCAGTTTCCTATACTCTTCTTTGGGGAAGGTGTGAGATGAGTAAATCTATTCCAAAGACCAAGATTGTCTGTACTATCGGTCCGGCCAGTGAATCGCCGGAAGTGATTCGGGAATTGATTCAAAATGGCATGAGTGTCGCCAGACTAAACTTTTCTCATGGAACATTGAGCGATCATGAGGAAAAAATTCATATTATCAGAAATGTTTCCGATGAGCTTGGCAGACCCGTTGCCATATTACAGGATCTTGCAGGGCCAAAGATAAGGGTAGGAGATATTCCAGACCCCGGGGTGAGGCTTGAGCCGGGAGAGACCTTTATCCTGACCACACAGAACATAGAAGGTACGAGTAAACGGGTGTCAGTATCCTATCCGGACATGTGCGAAGCAGTGAAGAAGGGGGACACGATATTGCTTGCCGACGGTTTTATGGAACTGAAGGTTACCGATGTGAGGGACTCCGAGGTTGAGTGCGAGGTAATTACAGGGGGCGTTCTTACCTCCCATAAAGGGATAAATTTACCTACGGGGACAATTCGAACCCCTTCGATTACTGACAAGGATCATAAAGACCTCCTTTTTGGCCTGAGAAACGGGGTCGATTATGTGGCCCTATCCTTTGTCAAAACTGCAAGCGACATCCTGAAAGTTAAAAAAATTATTCAACGGGAAGGGAAGGACACACCTGTCATTGCGAAGATTGAAAAACATGAAGCTATCAAGAATATTAAAGAGATTATGAAAGCTTCTGATGGTGTTATGGTGGCGCGCGGTGACCTTGGTGTGGAAATCCCTCTTGAGCAAGTGCCCGGCATTCAGAAAATGCTGATTCAGCGCGCAAATACTCTGGGGAAGCCGGTTATAACCGCAACCCAGATGCTTGGGTCGATGGTTTCTTCTCCACGGCCTACAAGAGCTGAGGCCACAGACGTGGCCAATGCGGTCCTTGATGGGACCGATGCAGTCATGCTTTCCGAGGAAACAGCCATGGGAAGATATCCTGTGGAGGCCGTTGGTTTTATGTCTCGCATCATTGAGAGCGCAGAGAAAAACTACCCTCATGATCGATATTTGCGTATGATACCGGAAAAGGATGTTTCAGATTCTGTCGCTCACGCTTCCTGCGATTTGATGGACCACCTTGATGCCTCTGCCATTGTAGCGCCCACTCAGTCGGGCAAGACGGCCGAACATATCTCCAGATTCAGACCTAAAAGATTGATTATTGCACTTTCACCTAATCTGTTGACGGTGCGGCGGCTCGCCCTTTTCTGGGGATGTCTTCCCCGTCTGGTGACGGATCCCAGGGATACGGACGATATGATTGAGAAGGCCGCTATGACTGCCCTCAAGACGGGTTATGTGTCAAAAGGCGATTTAGTGATCATAACGGCAGGGCACCCGGTATGGGTAGCTGGAACCACCAATATGGTTCGGGTAAAAAGACTGTAGCTTTGACAGTCTCGTAAAAAGTCTCAAAATGTGTCATTTGTCATGCTGAACTTGTTTCAGCATCTAAACATTTCAATAAGTTAGAGACCCTGAATGATCCTGAAACAAGTTCAGGACATGATTGTGGGTGACAAAAACTGACTTTTACGGACACATCAAGCTTCCCCCTTACGTAGATGTCCTGGCAAGTACCTTCAATTCCCTGTACATTTCATAAGTTAACTTTTCCCCCTGGCATGGGAGAATGGAATTATTATGGTAAAGGGGTTCTTCGCTTATATTATAAGGCGATTCCTTCACCGATTCTTCCCAGATAAGAATTCCAGGAATAGGGGAAAACTCCGCTATAATCGGCCTTGCCCCGCATGATTTGACAAAGTTGATACTTTCACGTACTTCGGAAGCGGTCTGCCCCGGTAATCCGCAGAGAATATATATTCCGATGTCCCGGGATCGATAACCCGCTCTTTTGAGGTGAATTACGGCATCTATCAATTCTTCATTGGTGATCTTTCCACCTGTCTCCATCTGCCTTTTTACACTTGAGGTCTCAAGACCAAAACGGATCGTTTTAAATCCTGTACGGAACAACAAAATGCTAATTTCCTCAGTAATTTCCCTCAGGTGGAGACCATTGGGGCAATGAAAACTGCACATTAACTTTCTCTTTACTATTTCTTTTAACATAATGATGGCTCTTTCATCAGAACCGATAAGAAGTGCGTCATCATAAAAAGAGAAGTTTGTGATACCATAGTGCTTGTTCCAGTACTCTATTTCGTCAACAACCTTTATAGGATCCCTTTTCCTGAAGCCGTTGTTCAGAATATGGGACGCACAGTATGTGCACCTGTAAGGGCATCCCTTTGAGGTAAGAATGGGGACCTGGTTTTTATCCGGCATAAGATCAAAGGCGGGGTAGGGGTAGGAATCGAGGTCATTTACATCTACAGTGAACTGGGGATCGTCACCGAAAATATCCTTCAGGAGAGCGGGAATACTCCTTTCACCTTCGCCGGTTACTGTAAAGTCTGCGCCAGAATTTTCAGATGCATGTGACGGACAGAGGGTAACATAGTTTCCCCCCAAAACGATCGGGATCCCCGGAAGGGTTTCACGTATGACCTGTATTGCCTCAAAAACTCCGGGATACCAGTAAGTCATCATGGAGGTAACGAATACCAGGTCGGGCCTTCTTATTTTAAGAAGCTCTTTTATGAAGATTCGGGGGGTTATACCATATCTGTTATACTTTTTTGGTATGTTTGTAAGCGGTTCAGGTTTTGGGATGTTTTCCTTTGGGTACTTGCCATTACCCCAGGGTTTCCTCTTCGGTGGTTTGATATGGGCTTCATTCTTCATTTCCGGATGTGCCGGATTCAGACAGTCAATAAGATGTACGTCATGTCCGTTTTTTCTAAGGAGACCGGCTAGGTAGAGGAGGCCGAGCGGTTTTATCCAGAAATCATAAGCGGCAAAGTCGTATATCCAGGGATTAATTAAAAGGAAGTTTCTCTTCATGAAAACAACTATATCAGGAACTTTGCCGAAATCAAGCATTGCATAAACGATATCGGATTGAATCTTGACAGCGCTTTATATTCCTGTCATAAATCACCCACTTAGTTGCTCGGTGGTGCTGATTATCAAACATTTCTAAACACATTTTCACTGCAAGGATTAACTCAGTGTTATAAAGGGTGTATTCATGAAAGCAGTTAAGAAACTTGCCTGCCTGTCTTTATTCCTGATCATTTTGTTACTTCCATAATATGAAAAACTATTTTAAAATTGATGCCATCAAGGCAAAACATATTCTGTTAATCTCCGATCCCTGTTTTTCCGGCGATTTCTTCCGCGGGCGCAGGGGCAAGCTTTTTAAAGTAACAGATAAAACGATAAAAAATCATACGCCCTCACTTCACGCCAGGCCATAACATCGGGAGGTTCGGAACCGGTGAGCGACGAAGGATTTGGCAATAACAGCGTATTTTCATATTTTCTGGTAAGAACTTTGAAAGAAAACCAGAAACCGTTTCTCGTTCCGTCCGACTTTTTCCCGCGGATCAAGGCCGGCGTCGCGGAAAACACCGAGCAGTTTCCACAGTTCGGAACCCTCAAGGATACCGGCGGGAGTCAGGGTGGGGAGATAATCCTGTTTTTAAAATAGGACACATGTCTCAAGGGTCTCTCAAAATCAGCAGCGGAAAGGCAGAAGGAACTGGAACGCCTTCGTTCTCTGTAGAATACCGACAGAGAAGCGAAGCGCATAGCCGAGATAGCGCGTTTGAAGAAAGAACAGAGAGAAAATAAGATCGCGGCGTTTGAGAAAGATGTTAGTGCGCCAAGCGCAGCTTGGTGCTTCTTATAGGGTGACCTGTCTATGTTCCTGGG
>CAZYTP010000066.1:0-14925 GCA_964650385.1 uncultured Syntrophales bacterium
GGATTCCCGCTTTCGCGGGAATGACAAAGCTTGTCCTCGACCTGATCGGGGAAGGGTAGAAAATTGACTTTTTACGAGCTTGACAGGTTTAGATAACCCATGAAACGAAAATTCACTGCATTTCCTGTCCTCTTCGCGATTACCGCTCTCGGTATATCTTCGGTAATAACCCAGATTACTGTTATTCGTGAATTTATAAATGTTTTTGAAGGAAATGAAATCGTCTTAGGTATCCTCTTTTCTCTCTGGCTCTTACTTACAGGAGCAGGGGCATGGCTTGCCAAATTCATATCATCTTCCCGTACACAGATGTTTATGCTTCGCCTGTCACTTTATCTTGTTGCCTTCCTTCCTGTTTTTCATGTTCTCCTTATCCGCTTTTTTAGAAATGAGATATTTATCAGAGGAGAGCTTCCCGGTATTGGTCCAATGATTATCTGGGCGGGGATTCTTCTCGTGCCCTACTGTATCCTTTCCGGGGGATTACTTACAATTGCCTGCGGTCTCCTTGCCGTCAATCTTTCTGATGACCGCAGTATCGGCAGAATCTATTTTTTTGACAATATTGGCGATATCTTAGGGGGCCTCCTTTTTACCTTCGTCCTTGTCCGTTTTTGCAATAATCTCAATGCCTTGTACCTTCCCGCATTTCTCTGCCTTTTGGGATTCCTGTTGCTCATGCCACGGGGTTTCACCCGGAGATTGATTTACGGCTCTCTCGGAGTCTTTGGGCTGGCATTGATTCTTTATAGTGGCTGGTTTGTGCCCCTTGATGGTATCTCCCTGAAATGGTTGTATCCGTACCAGACGATAGTGGATCACCGGGAATCCCCCTACGGGAGACTGGTTGTTACCCGGGGGCATGATCAGACATCATTTTTCGAAAACGGAGGGCACCTCTTCTCCGTTCCCAATACCTTTGCCAATGAGGAAATTGTGCATTACGCGCTGTCACAACTTCCGAAAGTTGAGTCAGTTCTTCTCGTTTCAGGCGGTGTTGCCGGCGTTATTGACGAGATCCTGAAGTATGATGTTAAAAACCTCGATTATGTTGAACTTGATCCGGCGATTATATCCGCCGGAGAGAAATATCTTGACATCCGTTTTCCGTCGGCAGTTCACCTCCATCAGGGTGACGGGAGAAAGTTTATTCAAAAGACAGATAAAAAATATGACGGTATAATCCTCGATCTTCCCCCTCCGGGATCGCTCCAGCTCAACCGTTTTTATACCCTTGAATTTTTCAACGAGGCCAGGTCAAAGCTCTTGCCGGAGGGAGTGATCTGTTTCGGTACTCCCGGGGCGGAGAATTATATCAGCGATGATCAGGCGCGCTTCCTTTCCACCTTAAAAAATACACTGAAACAGGTTTTCAAACATGTCTTGATTATACCGGGAGAGAGAAATATTTTCATCGCGTCTGACTCACCCCTCTCTTCCGATATAGCGTCACTCGTCTCCTCACGGAACATTGAAACGGTTTACGTCAATGAAAACTACCTTGCCGGGAGAGTAACACCTGAGAGGTTATCGTTCATAGAGGGCAGCATTATTAATAGCGTTCCGGTGAACCGCGACTTGCGGCCCACGGCATTTTTCTACCGGATGAGTATCTGGCTTAGCATGTTCCAGGAAAATTACAGAGCCCTTTTGATTGCCGTATTTCTGTTGTTCCTTGTATATTTTTTACGGATTGGGATCGTTAGAAAGGCCGTATTTTCAACAGGTTTTACAGCTTCATCGATGGAAGTTATCATTCTCCTCTGTTACCAGATTCTCCATGGCAGTGTCTACACAGGGATAGGGATGATTATCGCTTCATTCATGGTGGGACTTGCGATGGGAAGCTTTATGGCAAACAGAATGATTTCAAAGCGTCAGATAATCAAGACGAGGTCGCTTCTTGAGGTTGAAATAGCGATTGTCATCTACATTGCGCTCTTTATGACAATGCTCTTCTGGGGGCGAACCCTGCTCGATGCTGTTTCCTTCGCTCTTCTGACCGTTCTCATCGGTGTGTTAACAGGATTTGAATTTCCCGTCGCCGGAAAAATTCTCTTTTCCTCCCCCTGGGAGACAGCCGGTTCTCTTTACGCTGCCGATCTATTAGGGGCAAGCCTGGGTGCACTTTTTGTCTGTCTCTTCGTTATCCCCGTTTTTGGAATTTACTATACCTGTTTCTTTCTGATAGTATTTAAACTACTCATCATCTTCGGGCTGCTCGTTCGGAGAAGGACAGCTAGATAAGAAAAAGGGAAAGAAAAAGAAATGTATTTTACGCGAAGAGAGCTGATTAAAACAGGTGTTGTCGGTACCTTATCCTTATCTTCAACGGATGTTTTTGCGAAATGGCTTTTGCCATCGGAAAAAAATGAGAAGAAAATTACTCGAAACGATGCCCCGGATAAGCTCTGGAAGTGGTCGAAAGAAGTTTATTTTAAAGTGGAGCGGGGCAAAAATGTTCAGTGTCTCACCTGCCCTAATCAATGTTTCCTGGAGCCGAATGCCAGGAGCAAGTGCCAATCCCACGTCAACAAGGATGGAAAGCTCTACACTCTGGTTTACGGCAATCCCTGCGCTGTACATATTGATCCTATTGAGAAGAAACCCCTATATCATTTTCTTCCTTCATCAAGTGCATTTTCTATAGCCACTACAGGATGTAGCTTTAGATGCCTTAACTGCCAGAACTGGGAGATATCTCAGGTTAAGCCTGAGGATGTCAGATTTGTGGAAATGTTTCCTGACGCTGTCGTGGAAAATGCACGGAATTCGGATTGCAGGAGCATTGCCTATACATATTCTGAGGCAACGACTTTTTATGAATACATGCTGGACACCTCCCGGCTGGCACGTGGAGCGGGCATCAAAAATGTTTGGGTTTCAAATGGTTATATTAACGAGCCCCCGCTCCTGGAGCTTTGCAAGACTCTCGATGGTGCGAATATTGATATCAAGAATTTTTCCGAGGATATCTATTCGCGTCTCAATGCCGGCCGGTTGAAACCGGTTTTGAGAACAGTCACGATACTGAAGGAAAGAGATGTCTGGTTTGAGATAACGGCTTTGATCGTACCGACGTATACAGATAACATCGAGATGATAAAACGGATGTGCGGATGGATACTGGAAAATCTTGGTCCCGACTATCCGCTCCATTTTTCACGTTTCTTCCCCCGGTACAAGCTGACAAACCTTCCTCCCACTTCCATACCGTTTTTGGAAAACGCGAGGGAAACAGCCATGAAAATGGGAATGCACTATGTTTATGTGGGCAATATACCTCAGGCGGATTCGAATCATACATACTGCCCCTCCTGTAAAAAAAAGATCATAGAACGCCTCGGATATCTGATTACGGAAAACAGGGTCAAGGATGGCAGGTGTGCCTTCTGCCGGCAGACGATTGCAGGTGTCTGGGAATAGGTGATTGGTAAAATTTCTTGACTGTTTGACTGACATTGAGCTATTGATAATATTAAATAAATGGAGGCTTATGCCGATGAAAATAGCAGTCCTGACAGGTGGAGGAGACTGCCCCGGTTTGAACGGGGCGATCAAATGGGTTACAAAAACAGCTCTCGATCCTAAACTTGAAGAGAAACGTTCTGTTAAGTTTGAAGTTCTTGGTATAATGAATGGCTGGAAAGGGCTGGTAGAGGTTAACCCCGATGATCCGGAAAGCTGTGCCCGGCACCTGAAGCATTTAGACGAGCAGGTTGTCAGGACGTGGGACCGTTTTGGAGGAACAAACCTTGGAACGTCGAGGACAAATCCCTTCAATCCGAAAAACGACCGGTCAGAAAAACTGCTCGAAAATATCGGAAAGCTCGGGATCGATGTCATCGTGGCGATTGGGGGCGAGGATACCCTGGGGGTCGCCCATATTTTATATAAGCGAGGGATTAAGACGGTGGGAATTCCTAAAACTATCGACAATGACCTGTCGGCGACAGATTATTCTCTCGGTTTTGATACGGCTGTGAACGTTATTATGGAGGAGATTGACAGGCTCCGTACCACGGCAGGTTCCCATGGACGGATTTTTGTTGTGGAGACGATGGGGCGGCATGCCGGCTGGCTTGCCCTTCATGGAGGTGAATGCAGCGGTGCATACATGATTTTGATTCCCGAGTATCCTTTCGACATGAATCGTATATGCCAACTTCTCCGGGAGCGAGAAGGACGGGAGATACAGTACAGTATTCTTGTTGTCTCTGAAGGGGCAAAACTGGCGGACACGCAAGGATTTTATAAAGATGAAAAAATTGATGATTTCGGACACCGCTCCCTTGGCGGAATTGCCAGATATGTATCGGAGGAGATAGAAAACAAGACAGGTCTTGAGTCACGTTATGTGATTCTGAGCCACCTGCAGAGGGGCGGCACGCCATCAGCCCACGATCGCCTGATGGCGAGACGGTTTGGGATCGCTGCTATTGACATGGTTTTACATGAGGATTTTGGCCGTATGGTGAGCCTCCTCCATGGAGATATTACCTCTGTTTCACTCAAGGAAGTTATCGATCAATTAAAACTTGTTGATATCGACAAATATTACGACGTCGAAAGATACAACGGGCGGAGATCTATATTGTAGATTGCCGGATTTAAACATAAAGTTCACTTGCTTTATCAGGGGTCGACCAATAATTTCTGTTCAACAAGAAGTTTTGTTGCGGCCTCTGTAATTGTGCGAGTAACATATATATTCATTTCCCATTCATTCATTAACCCCTCATACATTCTGCTCATGCCATATCCGAGAGGCCGTGTACTGTTCATTACTAATATTATGTTCTTATGGTTCTTCAGGGAGTATTTCCGAAATTCGCTTAATGAGTACAGATCATCAGAGCTTACGGCAAAGCTTGTAACTTTGGAGAAATCGCAAAATCGATTCGCCGTGTTTGCCCATACACAGTCATGAAGTACTGAGTAGTATGCATGAATTATGTCTTTGTCTATACTCCCTTCAGGGAACCAACAGATTAACTGATTTTCTTGATAATACTTCATAGAATTCATAATGAGTCCCTTACCGAAAAGCTGAATGGCGGCAATAGCCGTCCGGCTCAATCGAATTGAATACGCCCGGCATGGGCGTGAATTTATGGGAGGACCTGTCCGCCACGGGCAGGAAGGACCCTGTACGTGAATCCGGTTAATATACTAACCATATTAGCAAAAGTGCTAATAAAAGGCAAGGGTGAAACCGCGCGTCGGTAACTATAGCGGTTCAGAGTATTGCGGATATTAACTTGTCAGATCTATTAATTTTAAAAAATGACAGGGAAGTTTGGGTACAATAAGGCTGTATGAACTTTTGGGTTTGAAAATTTTGATCACGATATGATTTGGCTGTCTTCAATCTTTGATGTGACAGCATTAATAAAGGCATATAGCAGCTGTCTGCAATGTGATAAATGACTATGGGGTTATGATATTTATCTCCTACATACAATTTATGGGAATAAATAAAGATGAATCAAGAATAGACATAACCCCTTGATAGTTGCGGCTGACTGAGCTATGCTCAGTCAGCCGCAACCACACTTAAATCATTAAGAGCCAGGTTCATATTTAAAGGAAAGGTTTACCTTGGCACGGTATTCGATCACTTTACCTTTCTCAATTCTCATGTCAAGCTGACTAACCTCTGCGATTCTCAAATCTTGAAGACTTCCGCTGGCAGTCTCCACCGCATGTTTGGCAGCTTCCTCCCAGGAAACATCACTTGTTCCCACCAATTCAATAATCTTGTAAACTCTATCGGGCATGATTTTTCTCCTCTCTTTAGTTGTTCTTTAAATTCTGTCCTTTGGCATTTTGGTTACTCGGCTGAAACCTATTTATTCAAATTACGTCAGTTTTAATTTTACCTTAAATCACCTCCTTTCACGTCATAGCAGTTATGGGAACTATGCAAACCCTTCATCCTCTTGTTATTTCAACCATTATTCTGTCATTTCGACCGAAGGGAGAAATCTTAGCAGGCCTGTATAATTAAGATTTCTCAGTCGTAAAGACTCATTCGAAACGACAAAATTCAAAGCTCTTGATCTATGAAGAAAGTGATGTCACATAGCAGATGTCTACACTATTAGAATTGACGATGGAGTTAAGATATTGGAAAGGTATCTTGAACTGAACAGCGAGCGAATAAAAATAACAATCTTCCTTAACAGTCGGAGATTCCCCGCAACTTGTTGCGGGGAGCTTCAATTTTATTAGCGAAGAATTCAACACAATATCTGTATAATTTAGTATACTGTTTGAATGCATAAGTAATAAAGGTTGAAGGAAACCTCCAGGCGGTTCAAAATGCTTGTATATACAAGCTGCTGGGTCGAGATGAACTCGCCCAGAAATTAACCACAAGGAGGTTTCCATGGAACGATATTACTACATTGGATTGGACATTCACAAGAGGATAATAGCATATTGTATTAAGGCCATCGACGGACACCTGATTGACCAAGGGAAGATAGGGGCCGACAGGCAGTCACTGGGAGCATGGGTGAAGGGTTTGCCGGGACCCTGGATAGGTGCTATGGAGGCGACTATGTTCACCGGATGGGTGTACGACTTTCTGAGGCCACATGCCGTTACCCTGAAGGTGGCTCATCCTGCGATGCTTAAAGCCATAACGGCCGCCAAGAAGAAGAACGATCGTGCCGATGCCGAAAAGATAGCCGATCTGTTACGGGTGAATCTCCTTCCTGAATGCCACATGCTTTCGGAAGAGATTCGTGAACTGCGGCGGATATTACGATATCGCAACCACATTGTTCGGACAGCAGTGAAGATGCAGAACAAGATGTCAGGTCTGCTCATGGAAGTTGGTGTCAGCTACAGTAAAAAACGCCTTCACGGCAAGAAATACTTCCGTGAACTTCTCGAACGGGTCGATGAAATTCCCGCTTCCGTTAAGGAGCTTCTTCTGCTGAGCCGTTCAAGCTACGAGATGTTTCGCTCTTTCCAGAAGCGGCTTGTTGAGACGCTTCGCACCGACAGCCTGATACGTGATCGGGTGCACCGTCTCATGACTATTTCTGGGATAGGAGAGATAACGGCCCTGACCTGGGTATTGGAGATAGGCGATCCCGAACGATTCTCATCCATTCGGAAGGCAGTCAGTTACTGCGGTCTGTGCAGCGCACAAAAAGAATCGGCCGGCAAGGAACAACGAGGTCCGATCTCAAAGAAGCGGAACAAACATCTGCAAACCATGCTCATTGAGGCCGCAAAGCTTGCACCATACTGGAACGAGCAACTGGCCATCGTATATGATCGGGAATTGAAGAAAGGTAATCGGAACAGGGCAACGCTTGCCGTTGCGAGAAAGCTTGTGGCTTACATGCTGGCTGTTGACAGGCAACAGGCTGATTTCAAGCTTTCCACAGACATGCAGGCGGCCTGAAACAAAAGCTGTATGAATATATAAAACTGCCGAAATGAAAATCTTCCCGCCGGTCCTTGCCGTCTGGGGACTGTGTATGCGATAAACGCAATGCAACGACTATAGTGTTTCGAGGCCGGTGGGTTGACCCAAACTCAATCTTCTGCAGAGGTCATCTAAGGATATGGTGTAACGCGAACCTATCCGACCTTGGTACAGCAAATGGATGTCTGGTCGCATGTGATCAATTTATGCGGACCACAAAGAATGAAGAAAAAGATCGAGTTGAGGCAGGGGAATAAAAACCGCCGGGAGTCCGTCAATCCGGAAGGTCAGGGGAAATCTCCGTTTTCCCCTTGACAAAACTTATCATGGATGTCCTTTATTGTCTTTTGATGTTGTTTTCCCAGATTTTAGATACCGTATTAATATTTTGTTTCTTGTATAATAAGGGTTATTACTAATTACACCTTTTGCACTTCCTTTTTCTTCCTTTTCTTCACGTGCTCTGCGCCATAGTCCAATCCACCCACATCCTCCATATTTAAGGTCAATTCCTATATTATAGGCTGCAAATCCACTATAATTCAAAACACTGAAATATGTGGCAACTTGACCATTTTTATCATCGCATTTTACTGCCAAAGGAACAACTTCAACAAGAGGACGGTTCTGCCCAACAAATAGTTGTTCCGATCTTTCGTTTACTTTATTGTTTGAGTACAAAATACATAAATTAAACAACACAAAAAATATATTACACAACATTATAATTCCAGCAAATCTAATAGTATAAGTATCTTTTTTGTCCATTATTTGTAACCCTCTCTTTTACGATTTACAGGAGCCAAATAATGTTTTTTGATATCCCTGTCTGAACAAAATGATTTTATCTTTTCCTCGGTTATTTCTACCAGTGTATAGGAGGGTCTAAATTTGAAATCGTTGATCTTTTCAGAAGAGTGTTCGGAATGTGTACGTGAGAAGTGCGACTACTTTATTTAACTGAAGAAGTTCCCCCTCTTTTCGATTACCGACAATATAGCAGGCAAATTTAAAAAATCAAAGATAATACGACACATAAAATCGTAATAGCGCTATTTGTTTAATAGCAGTAACGATGAGAAGGAATCAAAAAGTGTAAACAGCTTGCCAGTATCATAACTCCATCGCAAATTTTTTAATTGCACATATCTGCTCAATAGTGGGATGCAATATTGCGAAAAGGACAACTTGAAAAATTTATCGGAAATTCACTCAGGTTTTCACTCGGTAAAATAAAAAGGGCTAACCCATGCAGGGTTAACCCTTTGACATTGCTTGGCGTCCCCACGGGGAGTCGAACCCCGGCTGCCGGCGTGAAAGGCCAGTGTCCTAGGCCACTAGACGATGGGGACGCGATATAGTGTGAAGTAGACGCTTATATATTGTTATGTGTCAGGATGTCAAGCGGAAATATAATCTATCGAAACTATTGGGAAGTTCCATTTAAGGTCAGGTCAAGGAAAAACACTTCTCCGTTGACCGGGAAACTTCATTTGCTTCTTATCTGTCGTTTCCATTGATTGGGACATATTCCTGCTTAGAAGACCTCGACGCTGGAACTTTTAAAGTTCAAATATACAGAAGATCCTATAGTTAACCCCATCTCCCGGAAGGATTTCTTTGTAACTTTTACCCGTAACCGCTCACCCGCATCGACTTCCAGAGTGACGGCATCTCCCGTATCGGCCAACTGTGTGATATTGCCGGAAAATGAGTTGCAGGCGCTGGTGGATATCGGACTTAAGGAGATAATGATGTCTTCAGGCGGAATGGAGATGAAGGTTGACTCAATCCTTTCAGGAAGGACAGAAACCTTAATCCTGCCCGTATCAAAAAGGAAAAGGTCTTTTTCCTTTTTAATGCTTCCTCTGAACAGGTTTTCTATGGGAGACTTTGTCACCCTTTCCTCGAATAGGTGAATCACCTCATCACAGAGGCGGTAGGCATAATTTATATCGTGGGAGGTAAGAATAATGGTGGTCCCGAAGCTCTGATTCAAATCCTTCAATATTCTCTCTAAGACATTTACACTTCCCCGGTCAATGTTGGCGGTAGGTTCATCGAGAAGCAATGCATCAGGGTTCAGTGCTATGGCTCTGGCAATGGCCACTCTCTGGATTTCCCCTCCTGAAATTTCTCTTGCCCTCCTCTTTCCGAAGCCATTCAGCCCGACCAGATTCAAGCTCTCCTCTATCTTTTTTTCTCTGTTTTTTCTGTCAATTCCACGAAGTTTAAGACCGTAAGCAATGTTTTTCTCCACCGTGGTGTTGAAGAGGAGGGGATTTTGGAGGATCAGAGTCATCCTCTGCCTGAGTGAACTTTGATCAGCATTGCCTGTATCCGCTCCCTCGAAGTAGACCTTTCCCGAAGTGGGGGGCAGAAGGAGGGAGATGATAGAAAGAAAAGTGGTCTTTCCTCCGCCATTCGGTCCCATCACCCCTAAGATCGACCCTTTTTTGATAGCGAGGTGAGGAATATCAAGCACCTTTTTGCCGTTATAGGCCTTCGTCAGGTTGTTAATCTCATATTGGAACGAATTCATCTTTTCAATCCCTTTTCGACTGGGCGTAGTGGAAAAGTATATTTATAGAAAAGGCCACGGTAAGAAGGATAAATCCCAGGGCGAGGCCGAACCCAAACTCCCCTTTGGATGTTTCCAGGGCTATGGCGGTAGTCATGATCCGTGTATATCCCCGGATATTTCCTCCGATCATGATGGCACAGCCTACTTCGGCGATTACCCTGCCAAATCCGGCAATTACAGCGGCCATCAGGGCAAATCTCGCTTCCGACAGAATGGCCAACGCAGTCTGGAAGGGACCGGCTCCAAGGGTCATGGCGGTAAGCCGTACCCTTGTGTCTACTCCCTGGGTGGCGGATATGGTCAGTGCGACGATTATGGGTGTAGCCAGTATAAATTGTCCAATCACCATTGCGTTAGGGGTAAAAAGGAGTCCCAGAGTACCCAAAGGACCCTGACGGGATATGAAGGAATAAACCAGAAGTCCCACTACTACCGTGGGAAGGGCCAGGAGGGTATTAAATATGGTGATAATGGCGTTTTTGCCCCAAAACTTGCTACTTCCAATGACAAAACCCAGAGGCACTCCTACCAAAGAGGAAAAGAGGGTGGCAGTGGCAGAAACCCTCAAAGAAAGAAAAACTGCGCTGAAAATATCCGTATCCATGGAAAGGATTAATTTTAGGGCCTCTTTTATGCCACCCAGGATGTATTCCATATCTTTTCCGCTTATTGAGGATTAGGCACGGCTACCGGAATGAAAAGAGGTCGGCCGAATTTTTCTTTTCCAAATCCCTTGATGATCTTCTGCCCCTCCTGTGAAGTAACCCAGCCAATTAGAGCCATGGCCTTCAAATAATTTACGTGAGGATACTTTGCAGGATTGACGGCAATTATGCCGTAAGGATTAAAAAGGACAGGTATGTGGTCGTCAATCTGTGGCATAGGAAACAGGGACTGATTTTAAAACAAGGGAACTCCTTGGGCATCAAGGGTTTAAAGGATGTAATAGAAAAGAAGGCAAGGTTTGTAAATAGAAATGAGGGGTCCGGCACAAGGATGCTGCTTGAATATCTCTTAAAGGAAAAAGGCTGGGATAACAAGGAGATTACATCTTTTGCTAATGAGGTAAATACACATTTGGGAGTAGCTCTCAAGATTTTCTTTGGCGAGGCGGATGCGGGTCTGGGTATCGAGTATGTTGCCCACCTTTTTTCCCTCGATTTTGTTCCACTTAAAGAGGAAAGATTTGACCTTGTTGTTCCGAGGGAGCTTTGGTCTACAAAGGTCATGCAAGGCCTGATAGCTTGTATAGATCCGGTACAGATTAGCAGACTCTCCCATACTTTGCCCGGTTATAACTTAAAAGACACAGGAAAGATTATATTCGAAAGTTGAGACGTCAACAATTCTCCCGATCTTTCATGAAAACATTCGAAAAGTTGGATATTGCTTCAGTTCACTATAATATCTGTAATTTGCCGGATTTTATTTCCCACATACAATTTTGAAATTCAAGTAATCTCATCACCGATCGTCCTTTATAATGAAAACCTTAGAAATTATGGATAGCGGTTGATTTAAAAGAAACGTAGATTTCAATCCCTTCCTGAATCTTCAGTTCGAAAAGGGATCTTTTAGTGATAAGTGATTTGAAGATTGCTTCACCTACCCTGACGTGAACTTCATAGTAAAATCCCCTGTCAAACACCACTGAAACAGTTCCTTTGAATGCATTTCTCATACTTGAGGTGAATGATTCTTTGCTGAGTACAATGTCCTCGGGCCTTATGGCTATGTATCCGTGACTGTTAACAGGATTCCTGCCGAGTTCGATTTCCAGATTATCGATGGTGGCCTTCGAACCGCTGAACCTCGCTGAAAAGAGATTTTTCATTCCCACAAAATCTGCCACAAACTTTGAGCATGGTCTTTGAAAAATATCTTCAACACTACCAATCTGCTCTATTCTCCCATGATTCATCACAGCGGCCTTTTCCGCAAGAGACAGCGCATCCGCAAAATCATGAGTTACCATGAAAAAAGTTACCTTGGAAGATTGGTGAAGTTTCTTCAGCCCACTGCGTATCTCTTCCCTGAAGCGAGGATCCAAGGCTGAAAGCGGCTCATCAAGAAGGAGTATTCTGGGGTTGACCATAAGCGCCCGTGCGAGGGCAACCCTCTGCAACTCGCCACCGCTCAGATTTGCAGGAAAGCGCTTCTCAAGGGTTGCAAGATCAAGTTGGTGAATTAGGGAATTCAGTCTCTGATCGGCTTCTTTTTTGTCAATTTTCTGAAAGTGGAGACCGTATTTAATATTGTCGATAACGGTTAGGTGAGGAAAAAGAGCATAGTCCTGATAGACAATACTAATTCCCCGTTTCTCAGATGGCAATCCGGCAACATCTTTCCCTTCGATAATTATCCGTCCATTTTTCACGGGAATCAAGCCGGCCACTGCTTCCAGAAGAACTGTCTTACCGGCTCCGGTGGGACCCATCAGGACAAAGAAACCGCCTTCTTCTATGGCAAGATTGATATTATGGAGATGAAATCCCGGCAGGCTTACGTTAAGATTCTCTGTCTTTATCATGTTTCCTTTTTCTGAGGCGAAGTCAGGACACGCAGGATTAGGAACAGTAAGAGGCAAATGAAAACAAGCCATACTGCAACCGGTTGGGAATATTTCAAACCATATGCCTCAAAACGTTCATAAATCATTACCGGTGCGATCATAGGATGATAGGCGACTATTACGACCGCTCCGAACTCACTGATCGCCCGGGCGGAACACATTATGATACCGGTGAGCATGCTACGCCAGGCAAGTGGAAATGTAATCCGTAAGAATGTGCTGAACATGGATGCACCCAGACTTCGTGAAACTTTTTCCAGCCTGGGAGAGATAGTTTCAAAACCCTCTTTAACTGCATTTATGTAAAATGGCATACCCACAAAGGTCAAAACAACTACAATTCCGGTTACACTTCCCATAATCCGAATACCCAGTTCGCTTGCAACCTGACCGACCCAATGATTTCTCCCAGCAACACTGAGAATCGCAATTCCGACAACAGGATGAGGAATGACGATGGGAAGATCAATGATGCTTTCAACCAATCTTTTTCCCCTGAAGTTGGTTCGGGCGAGCAGATACGCAAGAGGTGTCCCAAAGACAAAGGAGATAAGGGCGGCCAGTCCTGCCGTGTAGATACTCAACCAGATCGACCGCACAACATCTTTGTCCTTAATGGTTTCCTTGAGCATGGCAAAAGAAGGCGCAGTCATCATTTCGACGAGGGGGAGAAGGATAAAGGCCATAATTACAAAACCGCATGAAATAGTTATCCAGAAAAACGGTTCTTTTTTCGTCATCCAATATTGCCTTCTTACCTTCCTCCGGTGGGAAGAAATATTACGAGCATATTAGTTAGTATGGTGAGGGTCGGGCGTAAAACCCGACCCTTAAAGCAAAATAGAGCTTCAGGATTGCCCTGTCAGGCATGACTAAAAATCCTGCCCTATTCTTTGATCTCTACAAGTCCTTGCAGTTCTTCCGGAAGTTGGGCCTTCATCTTTGCCGTGGGGACCCTGCATGGTATAAAAGGAGGTTGCCCCATCTCTTTGAGAATTTTAAGTCCTTCCTGAGGTTCAAGCAAATATTTTAAAAAGGCGATTGCTGCTTCTCTATTGGGTGCATTCTTTATCAGAGTAATTCCGTAAGTGCAAGATTTCCCCTTCTTCTTTACGGTGGTACCCGGTTTTTTACCGGTGAGCTCTACTACCGCTTCCTTATAGAAGTTGTCATGCTTATAATTCCCCAAGTTTATATCATCGGGAAGTTCAAGAAATTTGAGACCATGCTGAACCGCTACCGACCGGTATTCCCAAGCGTAATCCATATTTCCGGTTTGTAGAAGGGCAACCAGTTCCACCGATTTAGGCCTGATATTTTCCTTTGGACGGCTATTAATAAGCCTTTGATAAAGTCCCGGTTTCTTATAGTACTTTTCAGCTAATTGAAGAACCATTACCGACCGGTAACCACAGGGATCGGCATTTGGATCGGCATGCCCCCATACAACACCCTTTTTTTGGAGAATTTCGTACCAATTATCAGCATTAATCTTATCGGCATATCTACTTTTATCCGTATAACAAAGGACAAGCCGGTTGGTGGCAAATCTGATATTCCAATTCGCATATTCAGGAATGAGTAACCCATCAATAACGGTGAAATCTGCGGAGGCCATGATATCGCAAGGTTTTTTCAGATCGCTGATTTTCCTCGCGCATTTGCGACTTCCCGCCGGTTCCCTGTTAATGTCAACACCGGGGTATTTAGCTTCAAATACCTTCTCCATCTTGGCAAAAGGAATGGTCAGACTCCCTGCATGGAAGATAATCACCTTGCCAGTTGGTTGATTCTCACCTGTCCATCCTGTCTGCGGATAGACCAGCAAGCCTGTTACAAAAAATGTCAAAACCAGTGTAATCATCAAAATTGATCTTTTCCTATCCATTTTCATATTCTCCTTCTATAAGTTTGATTTTAACAGCTTTTTCACCATACTAAATAAAATGAACATCGGACGCCTTAAAGGTAAGATACGCTGATATTCCTTCCTTTAACCTCATATCATCCAACGATCGCCTTGTTATTATGGCAGAAATGGAAATACCGCAATCAGCCACTATTTTAATTGTTGCGCCCTTATCAATAACACTTACTACCTTTCCACTAAATGAATTTCTGGCGCTTGACTCTATTTTATTTCTTGAAATCAAGATATCCTCTGGCCTGATGGAGACGGTGCAATCTCCTGACTTACAAGTAGTAGATACAATTGTTGACCCGTCAATATCAATATCAGAAATACCATTATTAACAGTAGATTTGCCTCTGAACAGGTTCTCAACCCCGACAAAGTTTGCGACGAATTCGCAGTTAGGTTTT
>CAZYTP010000067.1:0-14713 GCA_964650385.1 uncultured Syntrophales bacterium
TTCGCTCGCTAACCCCGCCGCAAGCAACGGGGAATGCGCTCGCTGTTCAGTTCAATATAGCATACCCTTTCAAAGCATCGAAAATACGGTAAAATAGAAAGAAATCTATGTCAAGTTAGATTATTGATGATATGGGTGATTTCAGGAAGTAGAAAAGTTCTATTTCTTCGAGAGATACTCGGCCTCTTTTCTTCCCTTCTCTTCACTTACAAAGTAAAACAGAATGCCTCCGATGATAAAAAATAGTGAAATGGATGTAAGGCCGGCACGTGATGCGATATTACTGCTATATCTCATTGATTTGACCAGAAGGCCAGTAGCACCGATGAGAATGGGACCGATAATAACCGAAAACTTGCCGATCATATTATAAAACCCGAAATACTCTGCCGACTTGCCAACGGGAATTATCTTAGCATAGAATGAGCGGCTGAGTGCCTGAATTCCTCCTTGAACCAGTCCCACAATAGCGGCAAGGACATAGAATTCACGTATGTTCTGCATGAAGGCACCCCAGATAGAAATACACAGGTAAACCCCGATAGCAATAAAAATAGCACGTTTGGTGCCGATCTTCTCACCGAGATAGCCGAACCCTAAGGACGACGGAAATCCGACAAATTGTGTGATGAGCAGAGCAATTATGAGATCCTTGAACCCAAACCCGATGGACATGCCGTAATCGATCGCCATACGTATAATGGTGTCAACCCCATCAATATACAGCCAGTAAGCCATCAGAAACAGAAAAATGACTTTCAAATGACGTATTTCATGAAAGGTGTTTTTTAATTCAGCAAGACCCGCACCAATCATATTGAGAGTTGATTCTCCCGCTATGTGAGCGGGTTCTTTTACAAACAGAAATACAGGAATTGAAAAGACAGCCCACCAGACACTCACGGAAAGGAATGAATTTTTCAATGCCTCTCCCGCATCGGCAAATCCAAACGTATCCGGCCTGAGCACCATCCATACATTGACCGCAAAAAGGATTCCACCACCCAGGTAACCGAGGGAAAATCCCAACGCTGAAACCGAATCCATATTTTTGTCAGACGCAACACCAGTGATCAATGAATCATAAAAGATGTTTCCCCCTGAGAATCCGACGACCGCAAAGATATACAGTGCAACTGCCATCTGCCAATTCCCTTTTGAAACAAGATAAAGAGATGAGGTCATTACCACACCGATAAAGGCAAAGAAAAAAAGTAGTTTCTTCTTTAGTCCTCCCCTATCCGCAATGGCACCGAGTACTGGTGCACAGAGAGCCACGACAATTCCGGCAATAGAATTCGCCAGTCCAAGCTTCGCCGTACTAACCACAGGGTCGGCACCGGCACTCCAGAATTGTTTGAACAAAACAGGGAAGAACGCAGCCATAACCGTTGTGGCAAAGGCCGAATTAGCCCAGTCATACATCGCCCAGCCGAATATCGCTTTTTTGTTGCCATGTTTCATACTTTGCGATCCATCACTTGAAAGTAACTCCCCTGTTTCAAGGCAGGGATGATCTTATCTTTAACTCCGACCTGAACGCTTTGCACTACCGCAATACGGGCACTCGTTCCTAAGGGGGGAAGCACATCGCTATACCTTTGAAAAACTGAAAAAATGGTTTTTCAAGGCTTTAATTGCACAGGCCTTTTCTATCAGGAATTGCCCACAAATACAAATGTCCCGGAAAATCTCAATTTTTTTGTTGCAATATTATGATCTATTCTACTACATAGCAGTTCGTTTCGGAATGAGAGTTTTGCAAAACTATATAAAGCACTGAGAATATAATTATGAGAGCGAATCAAGATTTTTTCGGTAACGGTTCAAATCGCAGCGGAACAGTTGCAAATTCAATGTTTGAGCTCGAAGAGCGAGTTTTGGATTTGCAGTGAAGCGAGATTTAGAATTGTCGAAAAAATGTTTTGAGCAGCAAAGAATTGTATTTTCAAAGCTTTCGAAATTAACGTTGTGTAGAAAGAAGGATATGAATAAAAAAACAGTGGCAGCTTTAAAAGACTGGTTTTCCGGGTATGTGCAGACATTTAAATCGGTTGATGATGATTTGGAGCAGAACACTGTCATGAAGGAAGAACATACCGAACGGGTGTGCGGTGAGATTCTTAACATCGGTGAAAAACTTGGATTGAATAATGAAGACCTCTGCCTGGCCGAAATCGTTGCCCTTTTCCATGATATCGGCCGTTTTGAACAGTATGCCCGCCATCGAACCTTTGTCGACCTTCACTCCGTGAATCATGCCGAACACGGGGTAAAGATACTTCAGGAAAATGGTGTGCTCAACGGTCTCGATCACTCGACACGAGACCTGATTCTACGAATAATTTCATACCACAACCGTGCGTTCCTGCCGCAAAAAGAGACAGAGCATTGTCTTTTCTTTACAAAATTACTGCGTGACGCCGATAAATTGGATATCTGGCGGGTGGTTACCGACTATTACCGGAGGGAGGACGGAAAACGCAATAATGCGATTGAACTTGGCCTGCCCGATACACCGGGAATTTCTGACGATACGTATAATGATCTGATAGAGGGAAAAATCGTAGAAGTTACACACCTGAAGAATCTGAATGACTTTAAACTCCTTCAGATCGGATGGATATACGATATCAATTTTACCCCTACCTTTCAGCGCATCAAAGAGAGAAGATATATAGAGATGATCCGTGACGTACTGCCTGAATCAAAAGAGATAGAAGAAATCTTTTCTGTGGTTCAATCTTACCTTAATGAACAGATAAAGGACGTTTAGAAAAGCTTGCAAAAATTATTGTCATGTCAACGATACTCCGTCATTTCGAAGGAGTTTTCACGACTGAGAAATCTTAGATTTCTCCCTGCGGTCGAAATGACATTTCTTAATTGACACGACACTCGCCTGCGGGCCATAGTCTCTTTTAATTCACCCGTATCCTGCAGAACCGGCTATTTTTTACGGTTCTTCAAAATCTCTATCGTTTCGGAAATTTCCTGGTCTGAAACATCTTTCCGGAGCTTTTCCATCTCTTCCATCACCTCTGCAAACCGGATACCTTCAGCCGCACTGATCCACGCAAGCTGGAGTCGCTCCGGGCGGATACCCAGTTTTTCCATCCTTTTATGGATTTTCCCGATCCTTTTTTCGGTCCATTCGTTGGCACCACTATAGTGGCAGTCACCAATATGGCACCCGCTGACAAGAACAACCGGAGCACCCTTAAGAAAGCCATGCCAAATAAATTTCTCATCAACACGGGCTGAACACATGGTCCGGATAATACGAACACTGGCAGGATACTGGAGACGCGAGGTGCCTGCGTAATCCGCCCCGGCGTATGAACACCAGTTGCAGGCAAATGCCAGAACCTTTTCTTCAGGTTTTTCTTCGAGAATGGCATCGATCTGCACTGTGATCTGATCATTCGTAAAGTGGTTCATGATGATGGCCCCAAAAGGACACTCTGCAGCGCAGGTGCCGCAGCCGGAACATGCCGCCGTGTTTACAACCGCCGGAGTCTTTTTCTTAACATCAACGGTAATCGCATTATAAGGGCAAACCTCAACACATATTCCACATGATTTACAATGCTCAGGAATTACTTCGGAGGTAATAGGCTCTGAGGTAATTTCGCCTTTATGCATAAGCCTTATAGCGCGTGCGGCTGCTGCGGAGGCCTGGGTAACGCTGTCTTTTATGTCCTTTGGACCTTCAGCACATCCGCAGTAAAAAACTCCCCGTGTAGCAGCGTCCACAGGCTGCAGTTTTGGGTGAGCTTCCAGGAAGAATCCATCGACAGTCAGCTGAAGTCCCAGCATTTCCTGAATTCTTTGAGTGCCTGATGCCGGCTCAATACCCTGGGCCAATACAAGCATGTCAAGATCGTAAACATCAAGTTTACTCGTCGTTGTATTCTCAACCGCGACCCTAAGCCGTTTATCGGGAAGTTCCTCTACATTGCCCGGCAGACTCCTTAGATAATGAACCCCCAATCTGCGGCTGCGCATATAGAGTTCTTCGAAACCTTTCCCGGATGCACGAATATCGATATAGAATACCTTTACGTCCATTTCAGGATAATGCTCTTTAAGTATGAGGGTGCTCTTTACGGTATTCATACAGCAGATATTCGAACAGTAACTGTTGCCTTTCCTTGCCGAACGGGAACCGACACACTGAATAAAACCGATGGACGTTGGCCGTTTTCTGTCTGTGGGACGTATCAGCGCACCCTGTGAAGGCCCTCCGGCATTAACAAGACGCTCAAACTCCATGCTGGTGAGAACATTTTCAAATCTTACGTATCCATATTCATCAAGCTCAGTGGGATTATAGGGTTCCAGACCGGTTGCTACAATGATAGTGCCTACCTTTTCAATAAACTCTTCGTCGGACATGTTAAAATCAATACAACCCTTATCACATGCCTCCACGCATTTGGAACATACGGAAGGAGTATGGCCAAGACACTCATTGATATTGATCACATAAGCAGAAGGTACGGCCTGGGGAAAGGGTGAATAAATGGCCTTGCGTGAAGAAAGCCCTATATCAAACTCATCCGGACGAACTACCGGACAAGCCCTCGCGCACTCTCCACATGCCGTGCACTCATCTTCGTTTACATAGCGTGCCTTCTTAACAATCCGAACATCGAAGTTACCTACATAACCTTTAACATCAGCAACCTCACTCATGGTGAGAAGCTTTATCCGGGGATGTCGACCGACATCCGTCATCTTCGGCCCGAGGATTCAGATGGAACAGTCCATCGTGGGAAAGGTCTTGTCAAGCTGTGCCATAACACCGCCAATGGACGGTTTTTTCTCCACGAGGACCACTTCATAGCCGTTGTCCGCAAGGTCTAAAGCGGCTTGAATCCCTGCAATACCACCCCCGATGACCATAGTCCGTTTTGTAAGCGGCAGGATCTGCTCGGTGAGTGGATACAGTAGACGCACCCGCGAAACAGCCATTTTTACCAGATCAATCGCCTTTTGCGTGGCGGCTTCGGGCTCGTGCATATGAACCCAGCTGCACTGTTCACGGAGATTGGCCATCTCAAAAAGATAAGGGTTGAGACCAACGGACTGTATCATCTGGCGAAATGTAGGTTCGTGAAGCCTCGGTGAGCAAGAGGCTACGACTATCCTGTTCAATCCGTGTTCAACGATATCGTCCTTGATCTCCTGCTGCCCCGGTTCCGAACAGGCATAAATAAGATCTTTTGAAACAATAACATCGTCAAGTCCCGATGCTATTTCGGCCACCTTCCGGCAGTCCACTGACTGGGCGATATTTAAACCGCAGTGGCATACATACACGCCAATACGTATCTCCTGCATAGCATCAGTTGAATTTTTTGCGAGACTTTTTGCTTCCATCTTTATTCCTCAAATTATAATATTCGTATTAGCGAAAAAGAACAGCCAGCTCTCCCCTAAGAAAACGATTACTTCCAGTATATAGAACCGGCAATAAGACTTGCCAGGTCTACCATTTCAATCTCAAGCTCCTCTCCTCGAAAAGGATCCTCCATGGCACATTTCAGATGAATCTGACATTTCGGACAAGCAGTGACCAGAAGATCGCTTCCCGTATCATGTGCCTGCTTGAGACGCTTCACTTGAAGTGTTTTACTGAAAGAATCACATCCGGTCCATGCACAGTTTCCACAGCATATCGCAGATTTTCCACTGTCCTGCATTTCTTCAAAACTGACTGCTTTGAGGTGATTGATCAACCTTCGCGGCAACTCTGCCCCCTGTTCAAATCGGCTCAGGCGGCACGGGTCCTGAAAGGTCAACCTCTTATCAATTTTTTTAAAATCAACGGCGCCCTTGGCAATTTCTTTTTCCAGAAAATTATAAAGGTGCGTTATCTTGACATTTAATTTTATTCCCTGCCGCTGATAGTCGTGAGAGAGCGTCCGGTAACACTCCGGACAGGCAGTAATAACTTCCTCGACTCCAAGGTCTTGAATCATTTCCACGTTCAAGGTAGCGAGCTTTTTGTAATTGTCCCGGTCGCCGGACCAGAGGAGATCATGTCCGCAACATCGTTCATCGTGAAGCAGTGCAGGTTGAATATCAAAAAAATTGATGAGGCGAAGACTGTCTACCAGAATATTTCTGGTTTCAACACCGAGATGTTTTCTGAAAAATATGTCAAAGTACGTCGCACACCCGCCCCAAAAAAGGACCTTGCTTTCGTCATCAATGACAATATCCTCGGGAAGCCAATCCCAGCGTTTTGCTGTCAGTCCGGGAGATGTCATCGCTCTCATAAGAGAGTGAAAAAAACCTCCGTGAACCGGATGAGTGTCTCCTTTTCTTTTCTGTATAAACGCCCTGATATCTCTGATAAACCCCGGGAAATTGATGGCAGAGGGACATCGATCATAACAGAGTCCGCAGGTCAGGCACGCAAAGACATTATCCTGGACTGAAGGAGAATCAATATTACCTGCTATTATAGAAGTCGCCAAGGCACGGGGAGAAAACGGTTTTCCAGCCACAGCCAGAGAACAGGCAGACGTGCATTTTCCGCAGTCCTGGCATGCAAAGACATTGTGAAAAGAAACGATGTCGGCTACTGATTCCCCGCCGATAACTTCTTCCGGTGCTTCTCCGGCCGGGATCACCGGACTTTTTCCCAACCGTTTTATTTGATCTGTAAAATCTACGAGAAACTCCAGCAATTCATCTGATTCATCAGGTAAAAACGTGGCCCAGCGGAGACGATCCTCTCCGAGGCCTAAACATTCAAGAATTTCCCGTGTGTCTGCCGTATTGTCATGAGCAGTGGCAGTTCCGCTTCCATAGCGACAAGTCCCAGGGTCACACCCCACGAGAGCGACACCATCAGCGCCTTTTTCAAAAGCTTTAAAAAGTAAAGCTTTGCTGATTCTTCCTGTACAGGGTATCCGAATCATTTTTATCTCAGGAGGAATTCCAGCCCCCTGATCCTCAAGTGTTTGAAATGCAGAATGCGGTCCCCAGTTACACATGAACAAGACAATATTGAAATTATCCATTTTCCCCTTATAATCCTTAAATCCTATAATAACTCCTCAAGCATTCGTTCAAGAAACCTCTGGCTTCTATATGGACTGTCGGCGGCATTAGTTGGACAAACGGAAATGCAGTTTCCGCATCCTTTACAGAGCGCTTCATCCACTGACGCACACCATCCGTCAACGGCATTTCTTTTCATAGAAATCGCCATATATGGGCACATTCGCAAACAGCGACCGCAACCGCGGCACAATGTTTCATCTATCACAACGGTGAATCCCTTGCTTTGACGAGGCCCACGGGGCATTACAGAAGCTGCCAGAACCGCAGCAGCCATTCCCTTCTTTCTTTTAGAAACATTTACCCCGGGTGGATCCGCCAAAAAAAGCCCTGCGGTGGAGGTAGCTCCGGGATAAAAAAATGATACACCAGGGATACCTTTTTGTTGATAAACGGTTTTAATCTGACTTGACAATCCTTCAGCCTGTATATATTGAATCGCCTTTCTCGACTTCTCGTCGAGGATAACCGCTCCCACCAGAAGGGTTTGCTTAAAACCATCCGATTCAATAAATACGTTGAAATTACCGAGAGTTCCACTCAATCCCTCTACGGAAGATCTGTCGAAAATGTGAACATTTGAACGCCCCAGTTGTTCAGGCACAGATTTCTCTGACGATCCAAACCAGAACACCTCCAGACCCGCTTCAGCAAGCGTAGAAACGCTGTTAAATGCGGCCTCAGACTCCCCTATCACTGCAGTAGTGAAATTATAGTTTCTTGCGAGTGCAGGAAGGGATTTTAAAGCTCTTGCACGTCTGACAGACCGATCAATCAACCCCGAAAATCTCTGTAACGCCAGGGAAGGATCCTGACTTATCAATCGCAGGACTTCTCCCCTCAGGTTGCAGGTTTCCACCATAGACCGGCTTACCCCTGTTCCGGTAAAGAGGGAGTGTTTCAACCGGCTTCTCTGATCTGTACATGCGCTACACACAAAATTCAGAGGGCAACATACACAGGAAGCCAGAACCACGCGGGTTATCCCTTTTTCACGAATGGTTCTTAATATGCTTGCAGATCCTTCCGGCGTACAGGCAGAAGAAATCTCTTCAACATGGACCACATCTGTCAGATTACTTAATCCGTTTACGCAGTCACTCATACCATCAAGCCACCCGAGGGAATCGTTACACCTGCATACAAAAATTCCCAAACGAATATCCGGAGAAAGGCCCGGGTCGGGAGGAGAAAACGATATCCCTTGACCTCTTGGCCTCTGAGTGGTTCCTTGAAGAAGGGTCATGGCTTGCGCCGCGGCTGCAAAACCGCGCATAATCATGGCAGAAACATCAGTTTTGGAAGCACTGGGACCATACGCCCTGATAACATCTTCTCCCCTGACCTGAGGGGCCATTTCCAGATCCGCAATAATAAGCACGCCGGCATTGTCAATTATTTTTTCAGGCATCTCCCCGTGATGTACCGCTCTGATTGCACCACATACATCAACACACTCAAGGCACTCGGAACAGACCCCACATTGAAGGCAGCGCCCTGACTCCAACGACACCTGAGGCTCACTCAAGCCCAGAACAACTTCTGAAAAATCTTCCTTTCGAACGGCAGGCTGTCTTTCAGACATCTTCGGTCGAGACTGAGAGGGAATATCTGCAGATATATCCGGAAATTCTTTATCTTCCGGCCTCATGGTCTGCATGCCCCATCTGTGCTCTCCGGAAATATCCCTGTGTACCGAACGGGCAGCGGCTCTCCCGGATGCCATGGCTTCAACTACTGAAGAAGGACCCGAAACCGCGTCTCCTGATGCATAAACGCCTTCAAGACTGGTTCGCATCGATTCATCTGTCTCGATCAAGTCTTTGCCGGTAATATTAAATCCAATCTCATCAGCGTCGCTTTTGAAGTTCCCCTCTTGGCCGATTGCAACAAAGACCCGGTCAAAACCCAGTTCAAACGCTTCTTGCCCCGGAATAACTACAGGCCTTGGAATACCGCGGTCGTCAGGTTCTCCTGGTTGGGTGGACATACATTCCAGTCGATCCACTTTTCCATCTTTTCCTTTAAAGGCAACCACCTGAGTGCAATCCTTGATGGTAACACCCTCTTCCTGTGCGGCAGTTATTTCTTCCGGATCGGCGGGCATATCCTGTTTCCTCCGTCGATACAGCACAGTAGGAAATGCTCCAAGGCGAACAAGGGCTCGGGCGACATCAATTGCCGAGTTGCCACCGCCGATAACGGCCACATTCCCTTTTAGTTCCCTTATTTCACCCCGGCACACCTTTTCCAGAAAAGGCAAAGACCCTTCAACCCCTGCCATATCTTCCCCGGGTGCGCCGAGCCTTTCGTCTGCCCACGTTCCGACAGCTAATATAACAACATCAAAATCTTCTCTGATCTGCTTCAGGTCATGATCAAAATTGATCATCCGACCTGTTATGAATTTGACCCCCAGTCTTCTAATATATTCGATTTCAACATCAAGGATATCCCTGGGAAGACGGTGCTCTCCGACAATGTATCGAAGCATCCCGCCTGCCTTATCATTCTTTTCAAGAACCGTGACTTGATATCCCAGCCGGGCAAGATCCGCTGCGGCAGCAAGACCGGCAGGCCCCGAACCCACAACGGCAATCTTCTCCCCCTTCTCAGTAGCACTGTCCGAAGAACTTACTTTCCCCGGATGGGAAATCTCGTAGTCTGCTAAAAATCGTTTGATGTCACGAATAGAAATGGGTTCATCAAGGTCGCCTCTCAAACATGATTCTTCACAGGGACGGGTGCAAACTCGTCCGCAGATACCCGGTAAAACATTGTCCTTTCTGATCAAATCCAGTGCTTCCTGATACCTACCCACTTTAGTCAGCGCAATATAACCCTGCACATTAACACCCAGCGGACAGCTTTCCTGACAAAACGGCTGACGCCGTTTGTCAATAACCGCCCGTCCGGGAAGACTCTGCCGACTGTTGATTTTGACGGCTTTTTCTTCTTCAGAAACAGAAACCGGGCAAATCTCAACGCATCGACCACACAACGTGCATCGATCCGGATCAACAAATGTCTGCACCTTGTTAATGCGTACCCTGAACCCCTGAGGGGTATGCTTGATCGAGGTTATTTCGGCAGGCATGACGCATTGAATAGCAGAATTCCTTAAAATCCGGATAAGCCCAGGCCTATGGGCATGGTTCAGCGGTAAACCGGACTTGAGCTTCCAATCATTCCGGGACAACTTGAGATCAAGATCACAATCATTATCCACAAGTGTCACCGGGATTCCCAGTTCTCCCAACTTGTTGGTCGCTAATATACCGGCCGGTGTCGCACCGATAACAATAACTTTATGAAGCCTGTCTTGCGATCGTTTCATGAAAGAGTCCCTGTTCGCCCGGAGGCCTTTTTCATACGCCCCTTAAGCGTGGCAAGACCGGAATCCCAACCCTTGTTAAAGGCCATGATGTTCATTTCCTCTGTGCCCCCGGGCACTGATTCTGCAACGGCATTCCGTGCTGCTTCAGGGGATACAGTGCTTGTAATCGCAGTTAAAAACCCTATCATAATGATATTGGCCATCATCTTCTGTCCCAGTTCTTCGGCAATGCGAGTGGCTGGAATGGAATAAAAGTTTCTTGTCCCGCGCGGCCTAACGAGGTCCTCATCAATCACCAGAACCCCATCGTGTTTCAACTGTCTTATGAATTTGTCATAGCCCCCCTGCGACATACACACAAGGATATCAGGGTCTTCTACGTAAGGATAATGGATGATATTATCTGAAATAACGACCTGAGCGTTGCATGCTCCGCCTCGTGACTCGGGCCCGTAAGACTGCACAAGGGTACTTTCCTTCTTGTCACCTAAAGCAGCCGCTCTTCCAAGGATACGACCAGCCAGGATAACACCCTGACCTCCAAATCCCGTTATGATAATTTCCTGTTTTGTTTTTCCTTGATTTTGAGTATCAGTCATAGATTAAAACCCGAAGTAAAAATCTTTATTCCCTGTTAGCGGGCCGATAGAGTTTGTCATACTTTTCCAGCCACGTTTTTCGATCCACATCGACAAATGTACCAAGTATAATTCCTTTTTCCATATCTATATCCAGCTCAAATGGAGACGCTTCATTTTTTATAATAGTTTTCTCCTGGTATATCTTCAACATATCCATCAGCTTTAACTTGTTACGTCGGCCATAATTGACAGGACAGGGAGAAAGAACTTCAATAAAGGAAAACCCTTTTTTCAACAGCGCCTTTTCTACCGAGTCTGTAAATTCCCGTGTGTGCAATGTGGTCCATCTGGCCACATAGGTTGCTCCGGAGGCAATGGCCATGAGCGGCAAATTAAAAGGAGTGTCGGGATTCCCCGCAGAGGTCGTCGTTGTCTTGGCCATATACGGCGTGGTTGCCGCCACCTGACCACCTGTCATGCCGTAATTTAAATTGTTGATGCAGACAACCGTAATATCAACATTGCGCCTTGCGGCATGAATAAAATGGTTCCCGCCAATGGCAAACAGATCACCATCGCCGCTAAATACCAGTATATTGAGTTCCGGGTTAGCGATTTTCAATCCTGTTGCAAAGGGAATAGCCCTTCCATGCGTTGTATGAAAGGAATCCAGATTGACATAGCCGGAAGCACGTCCTGAACAGCCGATTCCTGAAACCATAACCATCTTTGAGGTATCAATACCGCTGTCCTTTATCGCGGTGAGACATGAAGAAAAAGCCGTCCCTATCCCGCATCCGGGACACCAGATATGAGGCATACGATCCTTCCGAAGGAGATAATCGAGCGGATGTTCCGATTTTTTGTCGGCCTTTTTCAAGTTTACAGACATGGTTAAAAGGCCTCCTTCAATACTTTGAGAACCCTGTCCGGAGAAATTATTGTACCGCCAGGATGCCCGACCAGAAAGGCAGGCGCCCTGCCGCATGCACATCGCTCAACTTCCAGATGGATCTGCCCCAGATTAATCTCCACAGTCACGAATCCCTTTACCTTTTCAGCCAGTTTTCGGATCTGATCCTCTGGAAAAGGCCATACCGTAACAAGCCGTAAAAGTCCCGCTTTAATTCCCAGCCCCCTGGCTATATCAACCGCAGCCATGCCGGTTCGAGCGGAAACGCCATACGAGACAACAACAATTTCAGCATCATCCATATGATATTTTTCAGTCTGAATGATATCATCCAGGTTTCTGAGAATCTTACTGGTAAGCCTGGTCATCATTTCTTCCTGCCCCTCCACGGTCAAAGCCGGATAACCCCTTTCATCATGAGTGAGACCGGAAACGTGCACGTTAAACCCTTCTCCTGCCGCAGGCATGGGTGCAACCCCATTTGGTCCGGGTTCGAAAAGCTTAAATCGATCCTTCCGTCCCTTTGGTTTCGGTCTGGGTCGTATTGTAATATCTTTTAACCGGGGTATGATTACCTTTTCGCTCATATGCCCGATCATCTCATCACTCATAATTAATACCGGCAATCGGTAGGTTTCACTCAGGTTAAACGCGGTAATCGTCTGATAAAACATATCCTGGGGGGAAGACGGCGAAAGTGCAATTATCTCATAGTCACCATGAGAACCCCATCGCGCCTGCATCATATCTGCCTGTGCACCCTGGGTCGGAAGACCCGTAGACGGCCCGGCCCGTTGTACATCAACGACCACACATGGGGTTTCCGTGCAGATTCCCAGCCCGATATTTTCCATCATGAGGCTGAAACCCGGCCCGGAAGTAGCAGTCATGCTTTTAACACCTGCCCATGAAGCACCGAGCACAGAAGCGATAGCGGCAATTTCATCTTCCATCTGAATAAACGTTCCCCCAACCCTTGGAAGTCTTTCAGACATATGCTCGGCTATCTCTGTAGCAGGAGTTATAGGGTACCCACCGAAAAACCGGCATCCCGCCGCCAGTGCCCCTTCTGCACAGGCAACATCGCCTGTTATATAATGCTCACCCGTGAGGATTGTTGGTTCCATTCCACCCCTCGTCTCGACTTTTTTTATGATAGTGTCCTAAAATCCGACTTTCCTGATTCACAAAGATTCTTCCTCTTCCTGCACGTCTTGTTGATTAAGAACCTTGACAGAATAGATGGCGAACTCCGGGCAAATGATTTCACAATAATGACAGTTTACACAGGCATCGGCTTTCTTTACTACAGGAGGATGATACCCCTTTTTATTGAATCTTGAAGAAACTTCCAGCACCTGCCGGGGGCAGAACTCTATACAGTATCCACACCCCTTACATCGATCTTCAAGGATATACACTTCACCTCGAGTCGTCTGTACTTCATCTAAATCAAGTGGAACCCGCCAGAATTCCATAGACCCCTTCTCCAATACTTACACCTATTCTCTAAATAAATGATCTCTGAAGACGGCAATTTATATTAATGGCGGAGTAAATGTCAAGCAATATTGTCTCGAAAATTTTAGAAAGTGGGACACCCTACCACTTTTTCCGGGGTATTCGGCTATTTTTAAAACTTTACGGTCATGTGGGTTAATTTTTGCTTGGGGTAGAAACTCTTATTGGGCAAGTCTGAAAGAAAATAATGAGAAAGGAAGGTGCCAAGGGAAGACCCCGGTTTTATCGGTGGGCGGGGAGTATCAAGTCCCCCAAATTTACATCTTGTTATTACGGCAAGAAATTGCTATGTTTATTCGGTGCAAGGTCTTTGTAATATCCATTAAATCGATTGCCGTGGAGGGTATGATTATGGATGACAAGAGAAAATTCGAAAGATTACATATCGAAGTTCCTGCCAGAATTAAGGTGCTTTCCTCGGGGGACAAAAACGATCCATTGGTCTTGCAGACCAAAAATGTGTCTGCTGGAGGCGCTTTTGTTGGTACGAAACAACTTTTACCTGAGGATACAAATATTGAAATAGAAATTTTTCTTCTGAGTGAAGAAGTACAAGAGTTAGATGACGCCGATAAAGGAAATGTTCTAATTGTTACCGGGCAAGTGATAAGATCCGGACCAGACGGAATAGCTATCCGTTTTAATGAAGATTACGACATCTTGTCCGTGAAGGATTTCATCAAAAAGGAAGGTTTGTAATATATTTAAAAACTTACCCGGTGCTGTGAAAGTAACATCCACATTTGATCCCTTATTTCCCTGATGATTAATCCGCTACATTTATAGTCACTGTGAAAGTTTGTGCAGTCTCCCCACCAACCCATGGTCGTTTATAAATAAATTCCAAGTTTGTATTTCCTTGCTTTTCGGCAATAAATTCAAAAACATATTTTCCTCCGACACCAACTCGCCGAGAATTATCGGAGTCAGACATAAAATCTTCACTAATCAATCTGATCACATCCGAGTTTATATCTTGTAATGACCATACAAATCCGGTTGTAGGGTTCCCTTTCAAGCTTATGACGATCTTTTGATCAGTTAAAACATTTACAACCGTATCGTTAGCATTTTCATTTAGCTGTATTGTTCCTTTTGCTTTGTTACTATCGTCATTATTTACATTATTAGCACATCCTATCGACACAAAAGCCAAAACAATTAAAAATAGACTTTTCATAATTCTTCCTAAATTAAGTTGTTAAATATTGCTACGCCAAAAGATACAGAACCCTCAAACCCCGCAGTTAGCGCAGTTTGCATTGTAAAATTAAATAGTTGATA
>CAZYTP010000068.1:0-14369 GCA_964650385.1 uncultured Syntrophales bacterium
GCCCCTCTGAGAGGCAGGGAACGTATCGTTTCCATCGTCCCATTTTCATACTCGCGGGCAATTACCAGCGAAGTCAGCATGGCTCCTACTATCATGATAATGATTGCAATGATGCCGGGAACGATAAAATTACGGCTCTCAAGATCTTCATTAAACCAGATTCGTATACGTCCCTCAACGGGCGGCTTTATCTTCTCCATTCCGCTGCGATTGAGAAAATCAAGGAGCAAGTGGCTGTTATATTCCTCAACAAATGCCATAATGTATCCCCGTGAGATACCGGCATTATTAGGGTCGCTGCCATCAAAGAGGATTTGAATCGGGGCTTCACGGTTTGACCTGATATTCTCGGTCCAGTCAGGAGGGATAATCACTGCCATTGTTGTCCAGCCATTGTCCAGGTACTCTATAACAGTTCTGGTATCCGGAAGCTGGTTGGCGATGTTGAAATAAGAAGATGCGTCGAGCTTGCGGATGAAATCACGGCTTAAGTAGGTTTTGTCATGATCCACCACAACGGTCTTAATGTTGTCCACATCGAGGCTGAGGGCATAACCGAACAGGAAAATCAGAAGGAGAGGGATGATAAAGGCCAGATATAGACTCCTGAAATCTCTGATCAGGTGGTAGAATTCTTTTCGAACAATGGCTTTAATCTTTACCGCGTTCAATTGTTTCTCTCCTGGCCATCAATTCAACAAAAACATCATTTAAGCCCGCCTCAGGGTGATCGGGGAAGGTTTCTTTAATAATCTGAGAAGGGCTGCCGGCCGTTACTATTTTCCCCTCATCAAGGATTGCAATCCGCTGGCAATTATGCGCCTCGTCCATATAGTGTGTGGTAACAAAGATTGTCACACCATCATCTGCCAGCTTTCCAATAAATTCCCAGAAGTGGCGGCGTGTGATCGGATCAACGCCTGATGTGGGTTCATCGAGAAATAGGATATCAGGCTGGTGAAGCAGAGCACATCCGAGGGCCAGGCGTTGTCGCCATCCTGGAGGCAATTCTCTGGTAAGCCTTTGGCGGACATCCTGCAGACGGGCAAGATCCAGGATCTGTTCAATCCTTTTATCCCAACGGTCCGGAGGCACCTCGTAGACTCCCAGGTAGAAACGGATGTTTTCAAATGGGGTCATATCTTCATAAAGGGAAAATTTTTGCGACATATACCCTATTGAGTGTTTGATTTCTTCCGGTTCGGTGCAGATATCATGTCCGGCAACCACACCGGAACCGGACGTCGGAGTTATGATACCGCAAAGCATCCGGATGGTAGTCGATTTCCCGGAACCGTTAGGGCCTAACAGGCCAAAGATCTCCCCTTTTTTAACAGAAAAAGAGATTCTGTCCACGGCAACAAACTGACCGAATCTCTTTTCTAAATCCTTTACAAAAATAGCATCCTGTGTCGTCATTTCACATCTTGAATTTATCGTGTACAAGTTCTTCGTCAACTTCTTTTATTCGATGGATCATGGCTTCTTCAAGATCCGGAAAGTTGGATATCATCTTTTCGGGAGTTGCTGTATCAATAATCCTCGATTTGTGCATGATGGCGAGGCGATCACACTTTCCTCCTTCATCCAGATAGGCCGTTGAAATTAGAACGGTCATACCTTCCCGCTTCATCTCAGAAAGGATCTCCCAAAATTCCTGCCGTGATACCGGGTCCACACCATTGGTCGGCTCATCAAGGATGAGAACCGTAGGCTGATGTACAAGGACACAGGCCAGTCCCAATTTCTGTTTCATACCTCCGGAGAGATTACCCGTCAGACGATCAACAAATGGGAGGAGATTAGAAAACTCGAGATACCGTTCCCTCCGCTTCTTCCTCTCCTGGCCGGAAATCCCGAAGATATCCATAAAAAAACTGATGTTTTCATCAACGGTGAGATCCTGGTAGAGACCGAAACGCTGGGGCATATATCCCATTATGGTCTTGACGCTTGTTTTCTGAGAGACAACATCCATCCCCCCGACTTGAATCCGTCCGGAAGACGGCTCTATCATGGTTGCTATCATCCGAAGCAGAGTTGATTTGCCCGCCCCGTCAGACCCCACAAGTCCGAATATAGTTCCACTGTCTACCTGAAAAGATACATCGCAGACGGCCTTCACGTCCCCAAAACTCCTGGAGACATTTTCAACCTGCACGTAGTGATTTATGGAATCATGCATTATTTTCACTCTCGGAAAATAAGAAACTGTCCTTTGCCCTCAGGGTGCCATGGACAAACTTGTTTGTCCGTGCCACCAATCATCGCTTACCGCAACCAGGCATCGGCCGGCATTCCCGGTTTCAATTCAAGGTCCGGATTGGGAATAGAAACCTTGACAAGGTATACAAGCTTGACCCTCTCCTTATGGGTCTGGATTATCTTTGGTGTAAACTCCCCTTCAGGGGATATGAATGAAACTTCCCCCTTATAGACCTTGTCAGGAAAAGTATCCACCTTCACCTCAACACGTTGCCCCGGTTTTACTTTACCTATTTCTGTCTCGCCAACAAATATTTTCAGATCCACAGTGGAAAGGTCCGAAAGTGTCAGGACCTCACGGCCAGGTATTACCACCTCTCCAAGCTCAACATTTCGGCTAACTATTATTCCATTGAAAGGCGCCTTCAACTTTGTATACTTGAGCTGAATTTCCGTAATTTTTAGGGCCGCTCTCACCGCCCTAACATCGGCCTTCGTTGCCTCAACTTCTCTTTCCGTAGCTTCAATTTTTTTTAAGTTGCTCTTCGCCTGTTCCAGAACAGCCTCCGCTTCAGACAGCTTTGCATCCGCAGTCTGATACCTCAGATTTACAGTCTCCCACTCATTTTCCGAAACAACATTTTTTTTAAATAACGTATCATACCTTTTTTTATGCTTCCGGGCCTCCTCCATAGTATCTCTGGAGCTTGAAACAACGGCCCTCGCCCTTACAACTTCAGCGGGAAGTGTTTTCCTGTATATTTCCAAAACCACCTCCAGTTGCCGCAGCTTCTTTTCAGATCTGTCCAGATTGGCACCGGCCTGTTCATGGCGGGCCCGGTATTCAGATTGATCCAGTTCCGCAAGAATCTGTCTATTTTCTACAGACTCCCCTTCCCTAACAGATACATTTACGACTCTTCCACCAACTTGAAAAGAAAGTTCAGAATTCGTCGCCTCCATCGTTCCGGAATAGTATAATTCGTCAAGTTTCGCCTTCCGCTGGCCCGAGTAAACCAGAAAACCGACACCCAGAATAAGGGCAGCAAAAACTATCACGCCAATTTTTTTCTTCAATCTTACCCCCTAAAGCTACCGCCCAGAACGTTCTTTGTATTTTGAAAGCCTTACATAAAAGAACTAAAACAAAAAAACACCAAACATTCAACAAAAAACTCTTACTGTATCGATAGATGCCGGTAATACCATCAACTACGGTTATTTTGGAGGGGGCCCAGGTGAGAACATATTACCCGATTTATCGATCAAGGTGTCTCATTTTCATTGACACATTACTTAGACTTAATTAGAATTTACTAGTATTTGCACAATACTTACGATTATAAATTATAGGATATCGGTAAACGCAGAGAAAATATGGTAATGAAAGACTGGATGACACACGAATACGAAGAGGAGATGCACAGACCTGTAACTTACTAACTCCAGAAGAAAAGCATTGTAACCGGGAAGCAGTAGAAATTCTCCATCCCAATAAAGAACTTGCAGAAAGGGTGTCCTTTATTGAGTTTCTTGGGCGTGAAAATTTTCAGGATATGCCAGTTGAGGCGCAGATTTTAAAAGTTGCAAATGATTATGAGGAGCTCATCCGTCCTGATTACAGGGATATTCCTGCTGAAGAGGCGATGGAAATCATAAAAAGAGGGTCAGGCACCAGATATAACACGAGAGTTGTTAAAGCCTTAGCAACAATTGTTCACAAATTTTCTTTAATCAATGTTGAGCGTCAAATCCGTACAATAATGCATATAAATATATCCCTTGACAAAAAAGATTATTATACACTGCGTCACAGTTTTCATACGAGAAATATGGCGTTGGAGATTGCTAAAAAGTTGAACTTGTCACGCGGGGAGCATGAAATGTTAAAACTCGGATGCGAACTCCATGATGTCGGAAAAATTCATGTACCTCATGAGATATTGAATGCCCCCAAGACTCTCACTCCCGAAGAATATGAAATTATAAAAAACATCCGATCTGGAGCGAGACTTATTTTATTGAAATCCCGGGGATGAAATCTCTTGCAAAAATTATAAGATCCCACCATGAAAAGTACGATGGAACAGGGTATCCCGATGGATTAAAAGGAGAGGAAATCCCTTTCTTTTCAAGAATTATGGCAATAGCAGATGTGTACAGCGCACTTACAACCAAAAGAGTCTACAGAGATGCAATGCCTTATGCCGAGGCGCTTACGATAATGGAAGGTATGAAAGGTTCATTCTTTCCTGACCTTTTTGACGTTTACAGGAAAATCATCAGTGAGAAAATCGCAAATGGCGAGACAAGAGACAATGAATTGTCTTAATTGATATTCGGCAAGGGAGATGGAGTCCTCAACAACGTCTTCCAAACAAGGGGTCTGAGTGGAACAAGAAATATCAGGAAATGCCGGAAATTCTCTAAAATATTACGGCAAGCTCTCACGAGATGTTCTATTTGAAGCGGTTCGAGCATTTTTTAGCGATAACTGCCCTAACCTGTCGGCTGCCATAGCATTTTATTCCATTCTATCAGTCATTCCAATTATTTTTTTCATTCTTTTTGCCAGTGGACTCATTCTCGGCTCTTCCGAAAGTGCATATACCACTGTTGTTGAATTTGTAAGACAGCTTAATCCCTACATGGAAGACAAGCTGCTCCTGGGAATAAAAAAACTGTCAGAAACCGGCGGGGTACTGGGGTGGGTCGGATTCGTATTTCTCTTATGGATTTCCACGATGATATTCTCTTCTCTGGATGTCGCCTTTACTATTATCTTCCGTGTAAAAAAAAGGGGACGCTTTTTTTTCAAATCAATACTGATAGCTGTAGCTGTTATACCTCTTGGAGTTATTGCCATTCTTTTTTCCATTTTGATAAATATTGCAGCAGTGATCATAGAGAATACCGGATTGGTTCTATTCGGAATTAACGTCAGCAATCTTATAGTAAATACCACGCTGATCCGGCATATAATTCCCATCGCTGTTGTTATTGTTTTCTTCACACTAATATTTAAGTTTATTCCCAACAAGAAGATTCACTTTTCACATGCGCTTATGGGCGGGATCATCTGTTCGGTCCTCCTTGAAATTGCGAAGTACCTGTTCGGCCTCTATCTCTCATCCGGCGGCAATCCGGCAAACTTTGTGTACGGACCCCTTAACGCGCTTATATATATTGTCCTCTGGGTATTCTATCTTGCTTCCATGATACTTTTTACCGCAGAGATCATATCTGTTTTTGAACGAAAAACGAGTAATACATAAATTAGGGAAGGCTTCACCGCCTGCAAGGTGGTGGCTTCAAAGATGTAAACCGCAGGTCGATCTTGAAACTGATCCTGAAACAAGTTCAGGATGACATTCCTTTTCTTTGTCATTCCGAATTTATTTCAGAATCTTTATTGGATATAATATACTATGCCTGAAATCGGGAACAATTACGAATTATCGTCATCAAAACTGATATTAGCATCTGCTTCTCCGCGGCGAAAAGAGCTGCTGAGACTCGTAGGATTAAATTTCGAAATAAAGCCAAGCAACGCTAAGGAGATATTTTTAAAAGGCGAAACCCCGGAAGAGCACGTTTTAAGACTTTCAGAACAAAAGGCGGTGTCAATCTCCATCCATAACCCGGATGCCTGGGTGCTGGGAGCCGATACCATCGTTATCATCAACGGGGAGGTGCTCGGCAAACCTGCAGTTGCTGATGAGGCAAAGGAAATGCTGCGCAAGCTCAGCGGCAGAAAGCACAAGGTTATTACCGGTTTTTGTCTGATAAGAAAAAATAAAGATATCATTGTCAAAGATACGGTTGAGTCTTCAGTCGTTTTTAAGGAAATACCTGAAGATGAAATTGATTGGTACGTTAGAAAAAAAGAGCCGTATGACAAGGCGGGAGGATATGCTATACAGGGTATGGGCGCTTTTTTTATAAAGGAGATTCACGGATCATACACAAACGTCGTCGGTCTTCCACTCTGCGAGGTTATGGAAATTCTCAAAAAGGTCGGCGCGATAAAATTTTCTAAAGGATAAAATTATGTACACGGTAAAAGATAACATAAAAAAGATACGGGATAACATTGCCCACGCCGCCATGAAATCCGGACGAGAGGCATCCGATATAAGGCTCATGGCAGTAACAAAGACCGTCGCAGATGAGAAAATCATCGAGGCTATTGAGGCCGGAGTTGATATAATCGGAGAGAATTATGTTCAGGAGGCAAGTAGAAAAATAGAGGAGATGGGAAAGAACATCGAGTGGCACATGATAGGGCACCTCCAGTCCAAAAAGTCCAAATATGCGATACGCCTGTTCGATATGATCCACTCCATCGACAGAATTAAGCTGGCCAGAGAGCTGGATAAAAGAGCAAGGATGGCGGAATGTATAACCAAAATTCTCATAGAGGTAAATGTAAGCGGTGAGGAAACCAAAAGCGGAGTCAAAAAAGAAGACGCTTTAAATCTTGTAAAGGATATTTCCGCCCTTGAGAATCTCTCCATTCAGGGACTTATGACCATGCCCCCCTGGTTTGATGATCCCGAAGATGCCAGACCCTATTTTGTGAATCTGAGGGAGCTCCGGGACAGAATTACCGAGGAAAAGATACCCAATGTTGAGATGTGTGAGCTCTCCATGGGTATGTCAGGCGACTATCAGGTAGCGGTGGAAGAAGGGGCTACCATAGTAAGGATAGGAACGCTTATCTTTGGAGAGAGGCAGTATTGATAACCGCAATCAGTGCCTTAATCACTTCCCCTTATAGATAAATCTTTCAAATAATCTGTGAAAAGGTGTCCAGTCCGAATCGTCATCGGAGTTCTCTATAAATTTCTGAAAGGCGTTCATTTTGGCATCGAGGTCATCCATATAGTGTATGATCAGTGCCTCCAGGGTTTTGGGACGCTTTGGAGAGCCGTATTCAAGTATCCCGTGATGACTCAGCATTGTATGTTTCAGCTCCATGGCAAGCTGTTCGGAAAAGTTTTCTACGTTGGCCATCTTTGTATCCAGCATTTCTATGCCTATCACTATATGCCCTATGAGCCTCCCGTTATCGGTATAGTCTGTTAAGCTGTCAAAGGACAGTTCGTGGATCTTGCCGATATCATGAAGGATGCCACCGGTAATGAGAAGGTCCCTGTTAACTCCTTCATAGTGGTCTGCGACCATATCGATCAAGCGTGTTACCGAAAGGGTGTGTTCCAGAAGACCGCCGAGATAACAGTGGTGGAGCCCCTTGGCTGCCGGGGCCTTTTTGAATCGATCAGCTATATCTTCATCTTTGAAAAATTCATACAGCAACTCTTTCAGACATGGAGTGTCCACCTTTTCGACAAATTCCATCAGGTCTTCAAACATCCTGTCAACGTCCATTTTGGAGGCGGACAAAAAGTCGTCCAGATCCACTTCGTCACTATCGACCTTCTTCAAACCTGCAATAGAAAGCTGAATCGAATTCCTGTAACTTACCGCCCGGGATTTGATATCAACAACGTCTCCCTTGCCGAAGAGCTTGTTCAATGCAACGGCGTTATCCCATATCCTCGCCTCTATTTCACCTGTTTTGTCTCTGAGAGAAAGGTTAAGGTATGGCGAACCTTTCTGGGAAACAGCCATATTTTTCTCCACAACGAGAAAGGTGTCATTTACCTTGTCCCCTGCGTGTACATCTTTTATGTAGATATTCTTCACAAAGATAGCCTCCTTATTTAACTATCACCCTTCCCTTATGCGAATAGACTCTCATCCTCCTGCCTTTCACATATCCTATGACAGTGATTCCCGCATCTTCTGATAAGGTAATCGCCTTTGAGGTAGGGGCCGAATGAGATATTATTACCGGTATGCCCATTTTCCATACTTTGGCTACAATCTCCGAAGAGACACGGCCTGTCGTTACGATGATCTTATCGGAACTATCGATACCCGCAAGAAGCAAATATCCTCCGAGCATATCGACGGTGTTGTGCCGCCCTATGTCTTCCCTTGAAACAAGAATCCCGTCTCCATCAGCCAGTGCGGAACAGTGTGTTCCACGAGTTGCACTGTGGAGCTCTGACGATTCAAGAAGACCTTTCATCAATTTCAAGACATGATCTGTTGAAAGGATAATATCTGACTCCAGCACCTTCATTGAAACTTCATCTATTCTATTTCCCCGGGAGCCGCTGGAGGCAATGGTCTCTATTGAAAGTGGAGGTTTGTCCCCGCTTATCGTTGCAATACGTACCCTTCCCTTTTCATCGGAAACGTTTATTTCTTCTATATCGTCAAGCGATTCAATGACACCTTCTGACCTTAGAAATCCCACCGCCAGCTCTTTCAAATGAATCCCCGCACAGGCTATAGTGACAACCCTCTTATCATTGAGAATGATTTCAACGGGAATCTCCCTTATGATGTCGGAAACCTCGCTTAAAAGTTTTTCTCCGTCATACATTCGAATATCAAACTGCTCGATCGTCATCTTTCCTTCCGTTCCCTCAGCACCCGGTGGTCACCCACCCTTATGGTGAGCTTCGTTGCATCGAAATATTCCATAAGCGGTATGGTGAATTTCCGAGACAGGCCTGTCATATCTCTGAAGCTCGCCGGTGTAGCTTCCCCCTCCTTCAAAAGAAACGCCCTGTAATCTTCCCTGAGACTGCCGAGCACATCTTTATGGAAACACAGCTCCTCACTCACCTTTACAAGCACTCCTTCGTTTAACATAACTTTCAGGATATTCTCGGCCTTGTCTCTTCTGTCGGCAAACTTCTCTACTGTTTCTTTGGTAACCGGCGGTGTGAGTTTTGACTCGAGATAGAGCTTCTCGATCTCTTTTCTGAGTTCCTCCAGGTCGCCTTTCAGGTTAACCTTATGCCCGGAAATCCTGACATTTTCTTTGTCTATAACGATATTCTCGTCCTTTGCCAGATTCTTGATGACAATATTGAAAAATCCCGGATCGACGAGAGGGCCGAGCGTTGTCCTGAGCTCTTCCTTTGAAAATCCTTCTTTCAGGGGAAATTTCTCGTGGTATTTCTCTGTTTCCGAAAGAATTTTCTCCCGGAGCGTTCCGTAGACGGAAGACGAGACCACTCTCTGCTCACCCCTGTTCAGGAGAACCGCCCCCCCTTTTGAAAACATCTCTTCAAGAATTTTGTTTAAGGCCTTCAACTTGATGCCGGTCCTCAATATAAGCTCCTGAGAAGAGATGCCGGCAAGGCCGGCGCGATTCAGAATGATACTGACTTTTTCCGGATCGGTCCCGTCACACAGTACGTCAAAATCATTCATTATACTGTCAGAAAATCGTTTGTGTTTTTGGGGAAGAGGATCAAGGATTTCACCGCCCCCTATCGTCCTGACAGGGGAATAGCTCCTCATAACAAACCTGTCCCCCGCCATTGTCACCGTCGGGGCAGCAAGGATAACCTGGGCATAACCGGTCTCTCCCGGCTCCATCTCATCCTTCCCAATAAGAATAATTCTCGAGATTGTTTCACTGGTCCCCGAGTGAAACCTCACGAGCGTCCTGTTCTTCAATTTTTTGTCAGTAGCGGATAGATATGTGAAGAGGATATCAAACCTGTTTGACGGCACATAGGTGCCTGGATGAGCAAGGATATTCCCCCTCTGTACCTGCGATTTTTCGACACCCTGGAGGTTTATCGCCGTTCTCTGTCCGGCTTCGGCTACAGTTACGGCATCATTATGAACCTGAATCCCCCTGATCTTTGCCGTCAACCGCCGGGGCAGTATTTCAATTGCCTCTCCCACATTAACCCGCCCCGACACCAGAGTACCGGTCACGACCGTCCCGAATCCCTTCATGGTAAACACCCTGTCAACCGGAAGTCTGAAAAGATCTGCATCGGCGCGTGCGGGTATTTCGGCGGCCATCTCCTCCAATACGGATAGAAATTCCGGAAGGCCTTCACCGGTAACCGCCGAAAGGGACACAATAGGGGCCTCCTCCATAAACGTTCCCTCCAGGAACTCCCGAACATCATCCGTGACAAGATCGATCCATTCCCCCTCAACAAGGTCAACCTTGGTAAGGGCAACGATGCCTATTTTTATTCCGAGAAGCGCGCATATATCGAGGTGCTCTCTTGTCTGGGGCATTACCCCCTCATCCGCCGCTATGACAAGGACAACCAGATCTATTCCGCCGGCTCCGGCAACCATGTTTTTCACAAACTTTTCATGGCCCGGAACGTCTACGATTCCTATCCTCTGCCCGTTTTCCAGCGTATGTGAGGCAAAGCCGAGCTCGATCGTGATTCCCCTCTCCTGCTCCTCCTTCAGCCGGTCCGTATTTACACCTGTGATGGCCTTAATAAGCGCCGTTTTCCCGTGATCGATGTGTCCGGCGGTACCCAGGATTATATGTTTCATACGCGAACAACCCCACTCAATATCCCTGATTCTTTAACTTATCGGACGATAGCAAAATCCCCACACATACACAACAGGAAAAACCGGCAAGAGAAAGATATTGCCAATAGTCCGCCGCCATGTTAATACCACGGGGTTATGAGAATTCTCAGTCTTGACCACGGCAGTAAAAGGATAGGCGTTGCAATATGCGATGAGCTGGGATTAACCGCTCAGGGCATCACCACAATTGAAAGAAAATCCCTCAAAAGCGACCTTGAAGAAATATCAAAATTTATAAGAGAATATAACGTTGAAAAAATAGTCGTTGGGTTCCCGAAAAGGTTAGACGGAACAGAGGGAATCGAGTGTGAAAAGGTCTCCAAATTCGCCAAAATCCTTGAATCAAAATTTTCCCTTCCTGTAATTAAGTGGGACGAAACCCTTTCAACAAAGGATGCGGAAGAGATACTTATCGAAGCGAATATGAGCAGGAAAAAGAGGAAAAAAGTTATCGATAAGCTCGCTGCCTGTTTTATTCTTGAGAGATATCTCGATCATCTAAGGTCGAAAAATGGGGCCTGAGGTGTAAAACCCTTTTTTTCTCCGGTGAAATACTCCCGTTATCTTTTTTGTTTTAGTTTGAGGTGTGGAGTGAACTAAAGTGCCTAAAGTAAAGGATTTCAGTCAGTTAACTTTGGCAGCTTCGTAAAAAATCTCAAAAAGCGCCATTTGTCGTCCTGAACTTGTTTCAGGATCTCACTTGTTTCAGCATCTAATTATTTTAAAGGTTTAGAGACCCTGAATGATCCTGAAACAAGTTCAGGACATGATTTTGGGTGACAAAAGAAGACTTTTTACGAATACATCAACTTTAGTTCACTTTAGGCACTTCAAATTTTAGGCACTTTTTATTGAAAGCACATATGCGGTTTATAAGTAAAAATAAAATTCCTATAGCCATCATCTGTATTTTCATTGCCTTTATCTTCTATGCGTTCTTTATACACTACGCAGAAACCCCTGTCGACAGCCTTAATAGAACCGTGACGATAGAGATTCCAATGGGGGCCAACTTTTCTAATATTACCGACATTCTTGAGAAAAAAGATTTAGTAAAATGCAAAAAATCGTTTTATCTGCTGGCACGGCTAAAAGACGCCCCGACACATATCAGGGCAGGTGAATACGAGCTGAGCAGTTCCATGTCCCCGTCAGATATCATCAATAAATTGATAAAGGGTGAAATCAAGGGGCATCAGGTGCCTATTCCCGAGGGGTTCAATATTCGCCAGATAGCGGCCCGTCTCGCCGAGAACGAACTCGTCAATGAGGAGACGTTTACCGAGACGGCCTCAGACCCCGAGTTCGTCTCATCACTGGGGATAGAGGGAAGCAGCGTTGAAGGATACCTGTTTCCGGATACTTACATATTTACCAGGTCGATGAACGCCAAAACAATCATTAAACGTATGGTGAGCCGGTTCAGGCAGAAGGTTACACCGTATATGATACAACGGGCAAAAGAGCTTGGATTTACCACCGGAGAATTTGTCACACTGGCATCTATTGTCGAAAAAGAAGGCGGGCCAAAAGAAGAGAAGGAATTGGTAGCCGCCGTCTTCCACAACAGATTAAAAAAGGGGATAAAGCTCCAGAGCGATCCGACGGTCATCTACGGAATAGAAGATTTTGACGGAAACATAAAAAGGAAGCATCTGAGAAAAAAGACACCGTACAATACATACCGGATGTACGGATTGCCGACCGGCCCTATCTCAAATCCCGGCATGGAATCCCTGCTTGCCGTCCTCTATCCCGCTTCCGTTGACTATCTATATTTTGTGTCGAAAAACAACGGCTCGCATCACTTTTCATCCGACCTCACCTCCCACAACGAAGCCGTCCGAAAATATCAGATTAAAAAAAGAAGACGATAGCGTTTTCCCGTCAACATCCGAGAAGTAAAAGACCCGCCTGTAAAACCTCACACCGCAACATCCGGATTTTAAATATTTTTCCTTGACAATCCTCTTGAAAGATGTACTTTTATCAATCAGTTGAAAGAGGTTTCGCGACTCTTTAAAAAATTTGAAGTTCCATCCCAACACGGTCAGAGGAGAAAGCCGTGGAGTGATTGAAGACAAGACCCCGTTTCTTGGAAAAAAGTACGGGGTTTTTTTGTTTTCGGGATTGGTAAGCTGGGCAAATGGAAAAAAGCAAGACCTGCCCCTGTTCCTCCCCCGGTTCGCTATCATTTCTCCTTCTCCTCCACGTTCAGAAGAAGAGTATCCAGTGGACTCATCGGCGCTTTTGACATATTCCTGAGGACATGGGTATAAATCATGGTAGTTTCGACATTCTTATGACCTAAAAGCTCCTGAACCTCGCGGATGTTAACTCCGTTCATCAAGAGATGAGTGGCAAAACTGTGGCGCAGGGTATGGACACTGGCATGCTTCACGATCCCGGCTTTCCTCACTGCCACTGCCACTATTTTCTGAATTGAACTGGGACTGACGTGGTGACGCCGCACCTTGCCGGACCGGGGATCAACGGAAAGCGATGCGGCGGGAAATACATACTGCCATCCCCATTCTCTGGCTGCGTTCGGATATTTACGGTCGAGAGCTTCCGGCAGATGTACCTCGCCGTAACCCTTTTCAATGTCCTTCTCATGAATTTTCATCACGTGGCACAGATGTTCTTTCAGGCTTTCTTTAACCGCTTCGGGCATAACGGTCATCCTGTCTTTATCACCTTTGCCTGACCTCACTCCTATGGAATTCAAACCGAAATCAATGTCCTGCACCCGGAGCCGGGCAACTTCCATAAGCCTCATTCCCGTGCCGTACAGCAGCTGAACGATGAGCAGTTGCCTGCCCGTTAACTGGTCAAGCAAGTTCTGAACTTCATCCTGTGTCAGCACCACAGGCAGCTTCGGTCCCCTTTTGGCCCGTACCGTTTTACTGAGATCTTGAAGATCGATTTTAAGAACCACCCGAAACAAAAACAACAGGGCATTGAATGCCTGATTCTGAGTAGACGATGATACTCTTTGCCTGATAGCAAGGTGAGTCAGGAAATCGCTGACATCCGTCGCATCGACACCTTGTTTTTGCCAATCCTTATGTTTTGTACTGATCACATAAGTATGAAACCGCTGGAACCATGCCATGTAGGTCCTCTCGGTACTGTATGCGTAATGCTTTATTCTTAAAGCTTCCCGGAGTTTCTGCTGCGTTTCCTTATAATCGGGTAATTCATTCTGGGAATCGGATTCCGTATTTAGGGGTAGTGGAGATGTGTTATCGGACAGAAAACGATTGATATAAAGCCTGATAGCATTATCCGCCTGTTCCACCTGCCAGTCTTGCAGATTTTGTTCTTTCGTCAAAGAATCAAGAAAAAACCTTATTCTGAGTTCCATTCCTTTGTCCTTATTCCTGTTGGAAAAGGACAGGAATCTGCTCGCCCACAGGGCATAAAATGGAACATGTTTCTGTGGGACCAGCTCATGTTCAATGAGAAATTTTTGGAAATCCGGCAAAATATTGGTCACAGTTATACTCCTTAATAAGCTCCTCGCCTACCGGGCGGGGCATGCTTCACGCCAAAGTAACGAGCTTATACATACTAAGTTCTTTGTGAGAATAAGCATATTTTCGGTACACTTTCAAGAATAATGATTGAATTTATTTATATATTATTGTATTTATACAATAAATTTGTTAGATGAATTATCTGCCTGATTGGGAAATCAGGTAATACTTATATTAATTGTT
>CAZYTP010000069.1:0-2158 GCA_964650385.1 uncultured Syntrophales bacterium
AAGTGTAAGCATCCCTTTATTGACCGTGAAAGCGTTCTTATCCTGGCTCCTTTTGTCACACTGGACGCGGGGACGGGGTGTGTTCATATTGCCCCCGGTCATGGACAGGACGATTATGAAATAGGATTGGAATACGGGCTGGATAATTATGCCCCGGTTGACGATGATGGGAAATTTACATCGGATGTCGATTACTTTAGCGGAGAATTTGTCTTCGACGCGAATGATTCGGTTAATAAGAAACTGAAGGAGGTTGGGGCACTGCTCGGACTGTCGAATATGGTCCATTCCTATCCTCACTGCTGGAGATGCAAGAACCCCATTATATTCCGGTCAACTGAACAGTGGTTTATTTCCATGGATAAAAACGAGCTCAGGGATAATGCCCTTAAAGCGATAGATAGTGTCGAGTGGATACCCTCATGGGGTCGTGACAGGATACATGGGATGGTAGAGAACAGACCTGACTGGTGTATTTCACGTCAACGTTCCTGGGGAGTTCCTATTACGATATTTTATTGTGAAAATTGTCAAAAAGATTTGATGACAAAGGACATACTGGATCATGTGGTTCAGCTGGTAAGAGAATACGGGGCTGATGTCTGGTTTGAAAAAGAAACTAAAGACCTGTTGCCCGAGGGAACGGTTTGTCCCGGCTGTCAAGGAGAGGTCTTTGAAAAGGAGACAAATATATTAGATGTGTGGTTTGATTCAGGTGTAAGCCATGCAGCGGTACTGGAAAAACGGGACAATCTCAGCTCCCCGGCAGATATGTATTTAGAAGGAAGCGACCAGCACCGGGGGTGGTTTCATTCCTCACTTTTGGAGTGCGTAGGGACAAGGGGAAGGGCACCTTATAAAAGCGTTCTTACCCATGGTTTTGTGGTCGATGGGGAAGGGAAAAAGATGTCCAAGTCGGTTGGTAATGTGACTGATTCCAAAGAAATCATCGATCAATACGGCGCTGAGATTCTCCGGCTCTGGGTTGCTGCCGAGGATTACAGGTCTGATATCAGGATTTCTGATGAGATACTGAAACGTCTTGTCGACGCCTATAGAAGAATTCGCAATACGAGCAGGTACATATTGGGAAATCTGTATGATTTTGATTGTAAGAAGGACATGGTTCCCTATGATGAGATGGAGGGGATTGACAGATGGATGCTCCATAGACTTACCGAGGTTATACAGCGGGTAACTAAGGCGTATGATAATTATCAGTTTCACATAGTTTACTATACTCTCTATAATTTCTGCACGGTTGATCTGAGTTCTCTTTACCTGGATGTCTTGAAGGACAGGCTCTACACCTCAAGGCCTTCATCGAAGGTGCGTAGATCCGCTCAAAGCACCATGTATTTAATACTTGATTCAATGATAAGGCTCATGGCGCCGATCCTAACCTTTACTGCGGAGGAAGTATGGGCGAGTCTGCCTAATTATGATGGGAAGGAAGAAAGTATTTATTTGACGCAATTTCCTGAGGTTAATCGTAAGTATTTAGATGATGATTTGAATGAAAAGTGGAAAACCTTGATTTCCCTGAGGAGCGAGGTTTCCAAGGCGATAGAAAATGCCAGACAGAATAAGGTAGTGGGGCATTCCCTTGATGTTTGTGTTGAAATGTTTGCCCCGGAAAAACTTCGTAAATTTTTAGAAGAGTGCCGCGAAGAGATAACGACCATCTTGATTGTATCTCAGGTCAATATTGTTGATAAGGATGAGATCAAAGATCCATACCAGAGTGATGAATTCGATGGGTTGAAAATAGGGGTTTCAAAGGCCAAGGGGGAGAAATGCGAAAGGTGCTGGATCTATAGCGAGACGGTAGGGATGGATGCTAATCATCCAATAATTTGCGAGAAGTGCCTTGGAAATCTCTAATGAAAAAAAAATATTCATTTACTTTTGCTGTTGTGGCATGTCTTGTTCTTCTTGATCAGGTTACCAAGTTTTTTATAAGTTCAAACATGTCCCTTCATGATTCATTTCCTGTCATAGATGGTCTTTTTAATATAACCTATATCAGGAATACCGGTGCCGCCTTTGGGTTTCTTGCCAATGCCTCGCCGATGGTACGCTCCTTTTTCCTTATTGGAGTAACCATCGCTGTTATACTGTTGATTATATACTACATCTGGAAGATCAAGGCCGAGGA
>CAZYTP010000069.1:2258-8426 GCA_964650385.1 uncultured Syntrophales bacterium
CCATCGCTGTTATACTGTTGATTATATACTACATCTGGAAGATCAAGGCCGAGGAGAAGTTTTTTACTTTTCCTCTTTCTCTTATACTGGCTGGGGCGGTAGGAAATCTGATTGACAGGGTACGATTTGGAGATGTGGTTGATTTTCTCGACTTCTATATAAGCTCTTACCACTGGCCTGCCTTCAATATAGCGGATTCAGCTATCTCAATCGGGGCCATTATCCTTTTTTTTGAAGTATTTAGGAAAAAAGAGGAAAAGACATGCAGTGATGGGTGAGGTTTACTCATCATCTTATGATAGTAACATCTAAATATTTTCTGCCCCATTCCAGCGCATCATCGCGGTCCTTGAAGAATACATCGATATGATTCCCCTTGATGGCGCTTCCCGTATCGTGAACCACACCCCAGCCGTAGCTGGGGACATACATTCTGGTACCGTAAGGATATCTTCTTGTGTCTGCGGCAATGGTCCCCTTCTTCGCCTTGGTCCCGTCTGAAGTGATTCCTACCTTTTTTCTCTTTCCCTTGTTTGGTCCGTAAGCATAAACGGGCGGCCCGATACATCCATACTTCTTTTCCCACCCGCATGATTCCTGGCCTGCGTCATAGGCGGTTACAAGCATTCTGGTGACCTCTCTCCGTTCTTTTGTGGGGAAAAGGCAGCATCCGCAAAGGGAAAAGATGATTATGATGAGAATGATATGAACGGGGAGAATTCTTGATCTCAAGCTGGTCATGATATGTGTTCCTGTGTGTTTTTCCGGAAAAGCTACCACAATGGGTCCTTTTATTTCAAGTCAAAACGCACATAAGATGAAGGGGTCAGATCGTCCTTACCTCATCAGGTTGGGGAGGAAGAGGGCGATTTGAGGGAATGGGATCAGTAAAAACGTTCCTATTGTTAATGCCAGGAGAAATGGCAGAACACCTTTAAAGATAACCTGGAGTGGCACGTCTCTGGCCACACCGCTGACGACATAGACGTTAATTCCGACCGGTGGGGTAATCACGCCGATTTGGGTTATTAGCACAATGATTACTCCAAACCATATCGGATCATAGCCGATGAGTATGACCACCGGATAGAAGATGGGTACGGTAAGCGTAATAAGTGCCAGGGCATCGATGAAACATCCACCTATCAGGTATAACAGGATGATCAGTCCCATGATGGCAAAAGGTGGCGCGTTGAATCCTGATATCCAGTTTGAAATATCAAAGGGGATCCTTGATACGGCAAGAAAGTGTCCGAAGATCGTGGCGCCTGCCACTATTACAAGTATCATACACGAAATTCGTGTCGTTTCAGAAAGCGATATGACAAAACCCTGCCAGGAAAGGTTGCGCCTGATAATGGCAAGGAGAAGGGTGCCTAAAGCGCCGATACCCCCTGCTTCTGTTGGCGTAAAGAATCCTATAAAGAGCCCTCCCATTACTAGTATGAAAAGAATTAGCGTTTCAACGAGTCCTGAGAGGGATGCTATTTTCTCTCTGAAGGTTGTTTTGGGACCTCTTGGTGCCAGATCGGGTTTCAAATATGCCCAGATGGTTATAGTTAGAATAAAAAGTACTGTAAGGAGCAGTCCCGGCAGGATACCTGCCATAAACAGTTTACCTATGGATTGTTCTGTCATAATTCCATAGATGATGAAGACAACGCTTGGCGGTATGAGTATCCCGAGACTCCCGCCCGCGGCAACCACACCCGTTGCCAGTCCCGCTTTATAATTGTATTTCTTCATTTCGGGGAGTGTAACTGCTGCCATGGTAGCTGCTGTTGCATTTGTAGAACCGCAAATTGCAGCGAAGCCAGCACATGCTCCTACCGCGGCAATAGCAAGCCCTCCGGGCCAGTGTCCCATAAATTTGTATGCCATGTTAAAAAGCCTGCTGCTTATTCCCGCGTGATATGAAAGCTGTCCCATCAAGACGAATAGCGGTATAACTGTCAGACTATAAGACCCGAATACCGAAAAGATGTCCTTTGCGACGAGATTCATTGCTGCGTCAAAAGAGACTAAATAGCCGAATCCCAGAAAACCGATTATAGCCATGATAAAACCGACCGGTATTCTGGAAAAAATGAGCAGGACGAGGGCAGCGAGACCGATTAAACCTACAATTGTGGGGGTCACTTTAGTGTTATCCTTTTTAGTGATTGGAGAAAATCTGTCAATAATACCACGCAGAGCATTCCGGAGCCTATGGCTATTCCGTAAACAAAGGGATAGATCGGCATCTGTAACGTCAGCGAGACTTCTCCGGTATGCATAAGGTTTGATGCATACAACATGCTCTGCCATGTTATCAAGCCAAAAAGGGCTGTACCGAGGAGGGAGTTAATACCGTCAATAACAATTTGCGCCGTTTTAGGGAGTTTTTGAACAATGAATTCAACGGAGATATGCCCCCGCATTACTGAGGTGTGGGCCAGAGAGAATGAGACAACGATGGCCCCTAAAAGGCCAACCATTTCATAGGTACCGGGAATCGGGTGACGGAAAAAACGTAAAATGACATCAGCACATGTAAGTACCATCATTATTACAACTGCCGCCGCCGCTACCCCGTTAAATTTCTGTGTTATTGAAAGGATTGATCTTTCTAAACGGGTCATTGATTATTTACCTGTTGTTTCTCATTTTCTTCCATTCGGGGAATGGGCAAAACCTTACCTTCAGGCGAATACTTTAGGAAAGCTTTGAAAAAAGGGTTTTTCAAAGCTCTATTTAATTTGATTTTATATGTATTATAAAGGCACAAGGTACCAAAAGCAAGGAGGCACAAAGAAAGAAAAAAGTAATTTTACTTTCTTTGTGCCTGTGTAACCATGTACCTCTTATGTCCCAAGCCACCGCTTTTAGCCGATAGGAGTTACTTATAGAGCTTACGATATTTATTGATAAGGCTTTCCGTTTCTTTTACTGCCTTTTCTCCCGGCAGGCCATTTTCTTTGGTGGTCTTTATATAATTATCTATCATAGGACTGACCGCTTTTTCCCACCTGAGATTTTCTTTTTTAGAAAGGGGAATTATCTTATTACCAAGGCTTAAGGTATACTTGCGGCCTTCGGAATCGTTCAGATCCCAGACTTTTCCGTGGACATCAACCCATTCACTGCTCACGTCTTCAAAGGTTTTTTGTATGTCCTTTGGAAGAGAGTTCCACTTCTTGAGGTTCATTACCACAAACATGGCAGTTGTGTAACCAACGCCGTCGCATTGAGTCGTGTATTTTATGACCTCTCCCTGCTTCCATCCCTTTAGAACTTCAATGGGGCCAAAGGTGCCTTCAACAACCCCCTTATGTAGAGATTCATAGGTTGCGCCCTGTGGCATTGCCACCGGCACGCCACCGAGTGCCTTTACAACCTTTGCACTCAATCCGGTAGATCTTATTTTCATGCCTTTTAAGTCCTCCAATTTTCTGACCGCCTTTTTTGTGTGGAGAAGACCGGGTCCGTGTGCGTGGATGTAAAGAACTTTTACATCATCAAGCTCTTTTGGCTTAATTTTTTTGGCAAATTCGTTGGCTACATGTGTGGCTACCTGACCGTTTGGGTAACCAAAGGGTAGGTCAACAACTTCCATTACCGGGAAACGTCCCCTTGTATAGGCAAAACATGACATTCCTATATCTGATATTCCGTTGACAACCCCGTCGTAACACTGCCTTGCTTTTGTCAGGGTTCCTCCGGGGAAAACGGTGATTTTTACCTTTCCATTGGTCCGCTTTTCTATTTCTTTCGCCCATGATACCCCAGCCTTACACTGGCCATGGGTGGCGGGGAAGAAGATACTGTAAGTAAGATCAACGTTAGCGGCCTTTGCATCGGAGATACCGTACGGCATGATAGATGCTGCTAAAAACATTACGGTTAAGAATGCCAATAAAAGTATATTCTTTTTTTTCATTTCATCCTCCAAGGGTATTTTTTGAAAGTATCTCCTGATCTTAAGATTGAAACGCATTCATCAAAAAAAGGAAGAATACAATCATTTACTATTTACATTGTAAAAAATTGGGAAAGTAAATTGGTGATTTTTGGAAAGCCTGCCTACCCGTCTCTTCGAGACGGGCAGCAGGCTTTAATACTTGTAGATATTAAGATAGGTGTGACTTTTATGTCGGTACAAGTTGGCTTTTATCATTGCCTTGGTAGTAAAAAAATTATTTTTAAAAACAAGAAGGTTTCTTGCCATTCTTTCCGATGATTTACGGAGGAAGAAAAGACTATTTTTCCGCTTTTTTCTTGGCGTTCCTTTTTACTGTTTCAAGCTCTTCTTTGTATTTTTCTGCTTCGGCTTTTGCCTTTTGAAGGTCTTCTTGAGCCTTGTTTAACCGTTCCGCTTTGGCCTTTACCTGTTCTAATTCTTTTTTGGCCTCCTCTAATTCTTTTTCTTTATTTGCCTCTACTATACTCTCTTCCTTTTTGTCTTTAAATTCATCTATGCCAACGTAGATTGCAAGTCCGCCTCCCAATAAAAGCGCAATGGGAATTCCACCGGCAAGTAAAATAAGAAATTGATTCCACCAAAAGATAAGACCAAAAAACCCTAAAACTGCCGCTACAATACCACCTGCTAACACTGTCATAGCTATAACCTCCTTTTATTGTAAAGATTTGGAAACAGAATAAATGTTCTGATAAAATCAGAGTTAAATTCTACGATATTACGATAGAAAACTAACTAACATAAAAAATATGTGTAGGCAAGACAAAAATCAAAAAAATATAATTCTTGATATAAAGCATTTTTTCAATTATATTAAGGCGTTCAAACCGAAAGAAAACTTCATGTTTTGGTTTATAATATTATAGTCTTAGAATGAAATAAGGGGTAAATTTATGGTAGAATTAGATTTCAAGAAGGGTGAGGGGCTTGTACCGGCTATTGTTCAGGATTATAGGACGAAAGATGTATTGATGTTAGCATATATGAATAAGGAATCATGGTCAAAGACCCTGGAAACAGGTAAAGCTACTTACTGGAGTCGATCGAGAAATACCTTGTGGGTTAAAGGTGAAACATCCGGCAATCTTCAGCTGGTTAAGGAGATTATGATAGATTGTGATTCCGATACCGTTCTGCTTAAAGTAGAACAGGTAGGAGGAGCCGCATGTCACACCGGTTACAATACATGTTTTTATAGAAAGTTATCCGATGGGAAGGTGGATGTTATTGGAAAAAAAATATTTAATTCAGAGGAAGTTTATAAATGAAAAAGTTGAAATTGGGAATACCAAAAGGGAGCCTGGAGAAGAGTACGGTTGATCTCTTCGGGAAGGCCGGATGGAAAATTTCATACAACAGCAGAAGTTATTTTCCAGATATCGACGATGAAGAGATTTCTTGTGCCCTTGTCAGAGCTCAGGAAATGGCGCGATATATTGAGGATGGTACACTTGACCTTGGCCTTACCGGGATGGACTGGATTGTAGAGAATGAGGCGGATGTTGTTGTAGTTCAGGACCTTATTTATTCAAAAGTTTCAGTAAGACAGGCAAGGTGGGTTTTGGTTGTAACAGAAGACTCTCCAATAAAGACAATAGAGGATATGGAAGGTAAAAAAATCTCAACGGAACTCGTCAATTTCACGAAGAGATATTTTAAGGAAAGAGGAATAAATGTTGAGGTAGAATTTTCCTGGGGAGCTACCGAAGCCAAGGTGGTTGAAGGTCTTGTAGATGCGATAGTTGAAGTAACTGAGACCGGGAGTACCCTGAGGGCCAACAAATTGAAAATCATCCATGAATTGATGAGGACGAATACTCAGTTAATTGCAAACAAAAAAGCGTGGGCAGATACTTGGAAGAGACAGAAGATTGAGCATGTAAGAGTGCTTCTTGACGGTTCTCTCCGGGCCATGGGTAAGGTTGGATTAAAATTGAATGTTTCCAGGGAAAATCTTGGAAGGGTTATCCTTTTGCTTCCATCTTTGAAAGCACCTACCATATCTGAGTTGCATGGTGAAGATTGGTTTGCCGTAGAAAGCATTGTTGACAAGAATATTGTCAGGGAATTAATCCCTCTCTTACAAGAGGCCGGAGCTGAGGGGTTTATAGAGTATTCACTTAACAAGGTTATCTGACCAAAGCTCGATTTTTTAGATTCATCTTATCTGAAAGGATTGTTGATTATGGTAAGGAAAGCTAAAGTAG
>CAZYTP010000069.1:8526-14256 GCA_964650385.1 uncultured Syntrophales bacterium
TTAGATTCATCTTATCTGAAAGGATTGTTGATTATGGTAAGGAAAGCTAAAGTAGAGAGAAAGACGGCTGAAACAGAAATAACAGTTGATGTGAATCTTGATGGAACAGGAAATGGTGAAATATCAACCACCATACCTTTTCTCAATCACATGCTTAGCCTTATGGTAAAACATGGTTTTTTCAATCTTGTTCTGGAGGGGAGAGGAGATATCGATGTTGATTATCATCATCTGATTGAGGATATCGGGATCTGCTTGGGCAAGGCGGTAAAAAAGGCTTTGGGCAGTAAAGAGGGAATTAGTCGCTATGGATCGGCTGTCGTTCCAATGGATGAAAGCCTCTGTAGAGTTGATATAGATATTTCGGGGAGACCTTACCTTGTTTTTAATGCGGAGTTTAGCCAGAAAAAAATAGGGGATTTTGATCCGGATCTGCTCAGGGATTTTTTCAAGTCTTTTTCTGATAATAGCGGAATAACCTTGCACATAAATGTCATATATGGTAGGAATAACCACCACATAGCAGAAGCTATTTTTAAGTCTTTTGCGAGGGCACTGGACATGTCAACTTCCATTGATGACAAGATAAAAGGAGTGCTTTCAACAAAGGGTAAACTGTAAGTAACAAAAAGTGCCTAAAGTGCCTAAAGTGATCTAAAGTGTCTAAATTGAACTAAAGTTAAGGGTAATTATCTTTAACTTTAGGCACTTCAAACTTTAGACACTTCAGCAGGGGGGGTGATACTCATCAAGAAGAGTTCTTTAAAAGTTATTGTATGGGTGTCATGCTTCTTTATATCTGTTTTTCTCCCATTTTTCATTTCCGGTTGTACTTCTAAAGCGGGTATCGAGACAGATTCTTCTCGCAAGGGTGCGGCTGTCTTGAGTAGGATTGCAGTTGTTCCCTTTCAGATAGTGGTTCCAGAAGAAGCTTCTGTCAATACCGTTCGTTGTCCTCTGAGTGGAACAATCTTCAGGACGTGTAAATCTTCAGAGGGTGCTGAGAAGATAGTTGAGGAGACATTTTTCAGGAAGCTCAAGGATTCCAAACAATTTATCCTGATTCCCACTGATAGAGTCGGTGGTGTTTACAGGAGGATATCGATCGATTCACTCAAAGTAAACCCGCTTGAAATATTGAGAAAAGTTGGCACAGAGCTGGGTGCGGATGGTGTCGTGGCGGGATATGTTTACCGCTACAGAGAAAGAGAAGGATATCCCTATTCTGCTGAGAAACCTGCTTCTGTAGCCTTTGGTATATATTTAATCAGGGTCAACGATGGAACACTGGTATGGAGAGGTGTTTTTGACAGGACGCAGAGATCGCTTTTGGAAAATATTCTTCAGGTTTCATCTTTCTTTAAATCTAAAGGGAGATGGATTACTGCAGCGGAATTATCTGAAATTGGGATAGACGAGGTCTTAAAGAACTTTCCTAACCTGCAATAAAGAGACCTCTGAAAAAAATTTCATCTTGAGGGCATACTCTTCAAACTTCACTTGAACTGAACAGCGAGCGAACACGAAAAATATTTTACTTACCCCGATCAACGGGATAAGTCCCACTAAAGGGGATAAATGCGTTAACGAAATTATTTTCTGGCACAAAATAATTTCTAACTTACTAAACAGTCGGAGATTATTCTTCGAATTACTTCGTTCCCCGCAACTTGTTGCGGGGAGCTTCAATTTTATGAAATTATGTCAGAATGACCTGCGTTGTACGCGGGGATGAATAGGCATCCTTCTAATTCCCTTCCCTCCGTTGTAATAAGGTTAAGGAGAGAGGAAAACATTATAAATCTTTCAAACTTCCCCCGCTTAGTCCTCCCACATCAAGAGGAAAGGGACGGTTAGTGATGTCCCAAAGGAGTCTAATTTGATCATAATACCTGCCATAGACTTAAAAGGTGGTAAGTGTGTACGTCTGCTTCAGGGCGATTTTAGTCGTGCCACGGTATATTCGGATAATCCTGCTGAGGTTGCCAGAATATGGCAGGATAAGGGTGCAGAGCGGATTCATATTGTTGATTTGGATGGTTCTCTTGCTGGTTTTCCCAGAAATAAAGAGGTCATCAGAGAGATCATTTTGGAGACAGATGTTCCTGTTCAGGTTGGTGGCGGGATAAGAGATATGAAAACCCTCGACGATTACCTCGAAATGGGAGTGCACAGGGTCATACTGGGAACGGCTGCCCTGAAAGATAGAAAATTTATGAGGGATGCCTGCACAGCTAACGAGGGTAAAGTTATTCTTGGCATTGATGCGAGTGGTGGAAAAGTGGCTGTTGAAGCGTGGACGGAAGGGATGACCGAATCGGCTCTGGAAGTGGCAAAGAGTTATGAAGGATATGGACTGGATGCAATCGTGTATACTGATATTGAAAGAGACGGTATGGAAGTTGGTGTAAATATAGAAGCTACAAGAAACCTTGCATCATCTGTGGATATTTCGGTGATAGCCTCTGGTGGTGTATCAAATATTCATGATATTGAAAAGCTGCTTGAGATTGAGAGATTCGGTGTCGTCGGGGTTATCATTGGAAAAGCCCTCTATAGCGGTGCGTTGCGTTTGGAGGATGTCCTTTGTAGAGTTTCGGGTTCAGAGTTCAAAGTTCAAAGTTAAACTCAAAACCCGAAACCCGAAACTTTGAACTCAGAACCCGGAGGGATATTAGGATGGAAGATTGTATCTTTTGTAAAATTGTCAACGGTGAAATACCAAGCACCAAGGTTTATGAAAATGAAAAGGTGCTGGCCTTTAATGATATAAATCCAATGGCTCCTGTCCATGTAATTATTATACCAAAGGAGCATATACCAACGCTCCTGGATGTGACGCCGGAAAAAATGGATATACTTGTTGCTATGTTTTCGGCTGCACAGAAGGTAGCGAAGATCAATAACATTGACAAGAAGGGATTCAGGATGGTTATAAATTGTAATCAAGAAGGGGGGCAGATAATCTTTCACCTTCATATGCATGTTTTGGGAGGTAGAAGATTGAAGGATGAGCTGAACTGACAATATTTATTGACAAATCAAAAAAACTTCATATATTAATTTTAAGTGCTTAAAGTTGTAAGTGCCTAAAGTGAACTAGAGTTAACTGACTAAAATTCTTAACTTTAGGCACTTTAGTTCACTTTACACTTTAAATTTATAATAATTGAGTGGGTGATATTGTGAATTTGAAGGAAAAAATTAACAGTGAAATGGTTTCAGCTGCGAAGGCCAAAGATAAGATAAAATTGTCCGCTATACGTATGATTAAATCGGCTTTGCATAATAAAGAAATTGATTTAAAGAGGGAATTAAGTGATGAGGAGTTACTGCAGGTGCTGTCTTCTATTGTGAAACAGAGGAAGGACTCGATAGAACAGTTCAGAAAGGGTGGAAGAGTAGATCTGGTTGAAAAAGAAGAAAAAGAGCTTGCGGTTGTCCAGTTTTTTATGCCTGAACAGTTGTCAGAAGAGGAAATAGAAGAGGAAATAGAAAAAGCTATAGAAGATGTTGGGGCAGTCAGCATTAAGGATATGGGAAAGGTTATGAAAGTAGTTATGCCAAGATTGACCGGCAGGGCCGATGGGAAAATTGTAAGCGACAAGGTAAAGGCAAAGCTGTCTGCTTGAAGTATAGGTTAGACAATTAATAAGTGAAAAAGTTTACAGTTCAAGTGAATGTGAAGCTCCCCGCCCACAGGGCGGGGCTTGCGGATGGGCTCCCGGTCAAAGACAAAATCTCTAAAGGAGGAAATTTGATATTTTATTTTATTTCCCGCAGCATTAATTTGCTATCAGAACCCCCTTTTCATGTTTTTCAAAGGTCTTCCTCAAATCTTTTGTGTTTAATACAAGCCTGTCATAAAGGGTAAAGAGTATTGAAGGAACATATTCCAGAGGATAAGATAGAAGAGATAAGAAGCAGGGCAGATATTGTTAGTCTCGTTTCGGGATATGTTACTCTTAAAAAGGCCGGAAGGAATTTTAATGGCCTATGCCCTTTTCACAAAGAAAAAAAACCGTCTTTTACTGTAAATCCTGATAAACAAATATTTTACTGTTTTGGTTGTGGCGAAGGCGGAAATGTTTTTACCTTTCTTATGAAGATTGACAACATGTCTTTCCCCGAGGCAGTGAGATACTTAGCCGGTAAGATGGGGATTGTTATCGAATCAAGGCATATGAGTGGTGCTGAAAAGAAGGAAATCAGCATAAGGGAAGAACTTAAGCGGGTTAACCTGCTGGCAGCTCAATATTTTTCGAAGAACCTTTTTTCGGAGGCGGGAAGGGTGATACGAGGGTATCTCGAAAAGAGGGGAATAAAAGATCCTGTAGTAAAAGAGTTTAACCTCGGATATTCCATGGATGGATGGGAATATCTAAAGAGATTTTTAAAAGGGGAAAATATCCCTTTGGGACTTGTTGAAAAGGCAGGTTTGATTATACCGAAGAGTAATGGAGGATTTTATGACAGATTCAGGGGCAGGTTGATTTTCCCGATAGAGGATATAAGTGGAAATGTAGTAGCCTTTGGTGGAAGGGTTATCGGTAATGGTGAGCCGAAATATCTGAATTCTCCGGAATCTCCAGTATACGTGAAGGGGAAAATCCTGTATGGCCTGAACAGGAACAAGGATGATATTCGAAAAAAGGATTATGCAATTCTTGTTGAGGGATATTTAGACCTCCTGTCGCTTAGAAGTTTTGGCATTTCTAATGTTGTTGCCACTCTTGGGACGGCCGTTACAAAAGAGCACGTAGCCCTGATCAGAAGATATACGAAAAATCTTGTAGTGATGTTTGATCCTGACGAGGGTGGGAAGAATGCTTTGGAGCGTAGCCTGAAATTGTTTCTTGAAGGAAATCTCAACACGAGGATAGTAGTCCTTCCTGATGGTTATGATCCTGACGAGTACGTCAGGAGTTTTGGAATTGAGGCATTGGAGAAAGCGGTTGATCATTCTCAATCTATGGTGGATTATTATATAGAGAAGATAATAGGGGGCAGGGAGACCTTTGAAGAAAATCTGGATTCGGTGATGGATGCAGTATTATTTATTTCGAATATTGGTGATGCAATCCAGAGGAATCTTTTCATAAAAAGAGTTTCAGAAAAGTCGGGTGTTGATCAGGAACTCCTTAAGAGGGAAATAAGCCGGAAGCTTGGTTCACAAAAAGTTACGGCGGAAAAAAAGTCCGGTAAAAAGAAAGCCATGGGAATAGACATGATAGAAATTGGTCTTATCCATTTGGCCCTCGAATACCCTTATAAGATTCCCGAGATTATAGATGGAAAAGTGTTAGATTATTTTATGAGTGATGATTTGAAAAGATTGGGAAATGTTCTGGGGCAATCCTATGGTAGGAGTGGAAAACTTAATGTTTCTGATGTTGTAGATGGCCTTGAAGATGGAGTTGTAAGGGAGAGACTCCTGAAGTTGACAATGACTGAGAGTCCCTATGATGATGCGGTTATTGACAGGGTCTTTGATGATTCAGTTAAGAGGATAAAGCAGAAGTGGTACAGGGGAAAACGTAAAAGTTTAAATAGGGAACTTGTTAAAGCCCAGGAAACGAATGATCAAAAAATATGGAACACCCTTTTAATGGAAAAGGAAAAATTATTGAAAGAGGAAAAAGAGCTATTATAGAGTTCAAAGTTCTGAGTTCCGGGTTTCGATTTGAACTTTGAACTCGAAACTTTAAACCCGGAACTATCAGGGAGAAC
>CAZYTP010000070.1:0-14045 GCA_964650385.1 uncultured Syntrophales bacterium
CTTTAGGCACTTTAGCTCACTTTAGTTCACTTTACACTCTTAACTAAATCTTGCTGCTTGAACTGGTAACAACGTCTGCGCAAAGAACGCAGTTGTTGAGAATAAAGACTCTGATAATTGACCATGTACATAACAAAAAGTCAGATCTGTGGAGCAATTACTGTCGTTTTGATAGCGACTTTTTTTTATTGTGGCAGGTTTTTCCTTCACGACTTGCAACCTTTTCAGGTAACGTCTCCACCCTATGGTGAAGAAAAACCAGGGTCTGTCGTTGTTGCGCTAACCGCTGATACAGACCAGAAGGGAATTTATTTCGTCCCCGCGAATATAACAGTCTCCCATCTTTTAGGGATCGCAGAGGTTGCAGACACAAAAAAATTTGACAAAAAAGCCCTTTCTATAGTCATCAGCGGCGGTGAAAAGGTTATCATAGAGTCAGATCAGGTAAAAATAGGGACGATTGATGCTGCCAAAAGGATTACTCTCGATATACCGATCGCTATCAACAGCGCAACGGTATATGACCTGTCCCTTATTCCCGGAATAGGAAAGAAGACGGCACAGGCAATAGTTGACCTGAGGGAAAAGGCTGGACGGATTTCTCGTATCGACGACCTTTTAAAGATACGTGGTATGAATAATGAGAGGTTTAGAAAAATTAAAAAGTATCTCGCAGTAAATGGAAAGACATAAGGATTGACATAAAATTTTTACGATGATAACAAGGAGAAATAAATGTGTCGGGGCGTGGCGCAGCCTGGTAGCGTATCTGAATGGGGTTCAGAGGGTCGGAGGTTCAAATCCTCTCGCCCCGACCATGATTTCAAGGGGTTGGCTGTTTTGAGTCAATGCGTATAACAATCAACGAATTGATAAAAAGCAGCAGAAACGAATAAGTCAGTATTCATAACGATCATTAATGTTTCGATTTCAGGCATCGTCGCTAATAAAACGATCCCCTTGGCAATCGTCATTTATTTGTTAGTATCTACCAATAGTTACACCTTTCCTGTGGCAATAGACTCTAAGTCTGGACTACCGGGCTATGAAAAGGAGGCAAACAGATGAATCTGAAATTCTACCTACTGAGATTATACCATGGTATCTTCTGATTTCTTCAGAGCTTTGATCAAAGTGCATTCTCACCTTGATTTGATACGGCAAATCACTCACTCATTTCGCCCTGACTCCTGTAGCGAGTAACCCTTTTCTTTTATGACACAATAGACCTCAATCGAGCACTCTCTCCACATGATGCAAGGCGGGTCAAGAGAGATGGCACGATAACCTTCAGGGAAAAGTAATACAAGGCAGGCAGATTTCCTGGAGAGTAGGTTGTGGTCTGCCTTATTCCAGAGATAAAGATTATGATTTATAAAGACAGGGATAAGCTCTGTGAATATCATCTGTGAGCTCCCTGTGATGTTTACTTTTGATTTTTACGGAACAGGAGCATCAATTCAGATTGTACACTTAGGAAAAAGAGTCCTCTATGATTACGATGTGGTTGATGGTTGCTTGAGTTTTTTATGGAAAAAGGGGGTAAATTTTAATAATTTGGTTGATAAAATGAACGTATTAATCGCTGAAGACAACGAAGAAAGCCGGTATCTACTGAAAAAGCTGCTAAAGGGCTATGGTCATGAGATAACCGCTGTGCCCAACGGAGTTGAGGCATTGGAGCAGGCCATGGCACAGCCCCCGGATATAATTGTCTCTGATATCATGATGCCCGAAATGGATGGCTTTCAGCTATGCCAGGAATGTAAGCAAAATGAACATCTTAAGGATATTCCCTTCATCTTTTACACCGCTACCTACACCTCAAATGAGGACGAGAAATTTGCTCTGAGCCTGGGGGCTGATGCCTTTATCCTCAAGCCTGCCGAACCTGATATTTTTGTCCGGAAACTATCCGAGGAATTTGAAAAAGCTAAGCTCAAGCCTTTAGTTTCTGATAAGATTGTTCCTCTTGAACCGTCACATTATCTTACTGAATACAGTAAGCGGATTGTTGCCAAGCTGGAGAGCAAGATCGCTCAATTAGATATAGAAATCGCCGAACGTAAGCGGGCAGAGGAAAACGTCCGGCAATCACTTTTGGAGAAAGAGGTAATGCTGAAGGAGATTCACCATCGTGTGAAGAATAACATGCAGGTGATTTCCAGTCTTTTAAATCTCCAGGCAGGATATATCGAAGACGAACGTGCTCTGGATCTGTTCAAGGAATGCCAGAACCGTGTCAGGACGATGTCGCTCATACATGAGAGGCTGTATCAAGCTGAGGACCTAGCCAGCATTAATTTTACTGAATATATCAGGAGACTTACTGGTAATCTGCTGGTCGTATACAGGATTGATACGGGTATCATCAAGCTGAATATTTATGTCGAGGATGTTTTTCTGGACATTAACAAATCTATTCCCTGTGGTTTGATTATCAACGAGCTGGTTTCAAACGTATTCAAGCATGCATTTCCTGAAGGGAGCGAGGGTGAGGTTTCCATCACCCTTACGGAGGACAAAGTTGATAAGAAGTATACGCTCATTGTCAGCGACGACGGTGTAAGCTTTCCGGAGGGTCTGGACTTCAGGGAAACTGAAACGCTTGGCATGCGGCTGGTGAACATTTTAACGGAACAGCTTCATGGCACCATTGAGCTTGACAGAAGCGGTGGAACGTCATTTAAAATTGTATTTTAGGAACCGGCGTCAGGTCTTGCAATTAAGTTCTTATTGAAAAATAAATATGTCGGTGTAGCGCACAGTCTGGAAGCGTATCTGAATGGGGGTCGAAGGTTCAAATCTTCTCGCCCCGACTATGAATTTTAAAGGGCTGGCTTAAAATAGCCAGCCCTTTTTTATATTATGGCAGTTTTGAGAGACACATAAACGGTAATGAGATGAATTAGTTATAGCCGATTACTGTTCGTCTTTCTTTTTAGGCCCTCCCTTTTTTCTTTTACTCTTCTTCTCTTCGGCCTCTTCGCCGCCGAATTCCTTCAGCCCTACAGCCAATTCCTTCAGTTTTTTATTAACAAGGTAATTAATCGTTCCCTCCGGATATGTCCCATCCTTTTTCTTTTCACCGGCTTCTGTATCCGTCAGGATCTCGATTCCTTCATCGATGTCTTTGACCGAACAGACATGGAATTTCCCCTCTTCCACCGCTCCGACAACATCCTTGCGAAGCATCAAATCTTTAACGTTACTTTCCGGAATCATCACTCCCTGAGTGCCGGTTAATCCCACATGGAGGCAACAGTCGTAAAATCCCTCTATTTTCTGATTGACACCACCTATTGCCTGCACTTCCCCTTTCTGATTGACAGACCCGGTTACCGCAACATCCTGCCGTATCGGAATATCGGCAAGACTTGAAAGGAGGGCATAAATTTCCGTTGAAGAAGCACTGTCCCCGTCAACACCACTGTACGACTGTTCGAATGCAATACTGGCGCTCATTGTCAGCGGTTTATCCTGGGCATATTTTTCTCTTAAATATCCGCTTAAAATGAGAACACCTTTATTGTGCGTACTCCCTGACAGATCTGCCTCTCTTTCAATATTAACAATTCCGGAACGCCCCATAGAAGTGGATGCCGTTATTCGAGACGGTTTCCCGAACATATAATCCCCGAGGTTGTAAACAGCAAGACCGTTTACCTGACCTACTTTCCTGCCGTCAACGTCAATCATCAAGGTACCCCGATTGATCATCTCCTGGATATGTTCCTCAATCATATTGGATCTGAAAACTTTAGCCTCAATAGCCTTATCAACATGCCGCTGTTGGACCACCGCCTCTTTTTCCTCACCTGCCCAGTAGTCGGCCTCTATGATAAGATCGTTTACGGCGGAAAAGCTTGTTGTTATCTTCTCCTGTCTGCCTGTCATGCGAACCGCGTGTTCCACCAGTGCTGCCACAGCCGTCCTGTCAAATGGTTTAAGTTCGTCTTCATCTGTTTTCATTCTTATAAATTCCGTAAACTGACGGATCGTTTCTTCATTCTTATCCATGGACGTGTCAAAATCCGCCCTTACCTTGAAGATCCTTTGAACGTCTTCGTCAAAAGCGAGAAGCTGGGAATAAAGATATGGATTGGAAATAACCACCACTTTGATATCCATCTCAATCGGTTCGGGTTTCAAACTGCTCGTAGTGAAAAGGTAAAAGGGATCGTAGGTCTGTATCTCCATCTTTTTCGTTTTCAAGGATCTCTTAAGGGCCTGCCATACACCCGGTTCAACCAAAACATCGAGCAGATTCAAAACCAGATACCCGCCATTTGCCTCAATGAAAGAACCTGCTTTAATCTTGCTGAAATCTGTTCTCCATACCCCGCTCCGGTCTATAACTTTTTCAATACTTCCGAAAAGGTTTCGATACGTCGGGAAAGATTCCACAATTACCGGTGACCGCTTCTGTTGCCCGTTATCGACGAGGAGATTAACCTGATACGGCTGGAACGTATCGCTTTCAGGCATCAAGGGCATTCCGAGCATGACCTGCTGCGGCTGGGGAGCAAATATCTTGAAATTGTCAGCCATATCCTCAAGCATGCTGTCCAAATAGCTGCCTACCTTTTCGTTTTGATAGTAATTCTTGATCGGCTCTATTAGCTCCGACGTCATATTCGTGAACATGAACCGATCCGTTTTTTCAACGTTTTCCTGAATTTCTCTATTTAAATCTCTCACCTCGACTGATATCTGGGTTATCTGCTCCCTTAGTTTTCCCCTCTTCTTTACCATTTTTTCAAATTCTTCTTGCGGGAACCTTCCCTTTTCAACCATCACCTCTACTTCATCTATGGGCACGGGGTTTCCATCAACAAGAGGCATCACCTCGGGTCGTTTGATCTGTCCCATCTGTACATCGACAAGGGCAAAGCCTTCTTCCTTGACCTTGTTCTCCAGTTCTTTGAAAAAATTTTTGCCCTTATTCTCGTATTCTTCCATAATCTCTTTTTTTCGATTTAAATATTCCTGACTTTCAAAGAGCTGCGGTATCCGTTTTTTCAGGGTCTCAATAAGATCATGGATGTCTTTCTTAAATTTCCCTCCTGTCCCCGCCTTAAATTGCAGGAGTACGGGAACTTCGGGATTTTTGAAATTATTGACATAACAGATGTCGTCCGGAATTTTGCCGTTTTTTTTGGAAATTTCTTCGAGTAACTTCCGAACAGTTGCCGACCTTCCCGTCCCGGAACTGCCCGTTACAAAGATGTTGTATCCTTCCTTGTTTACACCCATCCCGAAGGAAAAGGCTTCAACTCCTCTCTTCTGACCGATAATCTCTTTCAGCGGCTTGATATCTTCGGTGGTTTCAAATGGCAGCGTTGCCGGATCAAGCCGCCATCTCAGTTTATCAATCTCTATTTTCTTGTCCGTCTTCTTCTTGCCCATTTGCGATCTCCTCACCTATTTACTTTGCTGGGGAAAGTACTCTCACCATACTGTATATATTTCTCGGTTATTGAATGAAACGTCTCACGAAACATTACGCATAGACAGGCGTAATAATCTCCTGGTTATTTTACCCTTATCTTTACCTTCCGGGCTGTTTCAGACTTGCACTTAGGCAAAACGATCTGCAATGTACCATGTTTATATGTGGCTTTAACCTTATCTATCTCAACGCGACAGGGAAGCTGAACTATGCGGGAGAATGAACTCCGTACCGTCTCCACGGTATTATAATTCACTTCTTCCCTCACCTTCTCCTGCTCTATCTCTCCCTTTATGGAAAGAACATTATCGGTAATGGATACATTCAGGTTATCAGGATGTATGTCCGGCACTTCTGCTTTGACTATCAAATTGTCATCGGTCTCAGACAACTCAACATATGGAACTCTCCCTGCGGTCCTTGATAAAAAGGGTGTACAAAAATCACTTCTCAGTCGGGACATGAGACGATTGATGTCTCTCTTCATTTTATCTATTTCCCGATTTTTCCATATGATTAACCCCGGCATATTTAGACCTCCTTTTTTCAGGATAGGTTGACATGCAACACTCACATTATAACGCTATATTTCACAAATTATACCATATATCATTGAATCAACAAGACAAAAAATATAGGGAAAAAGGCCGGGAGAAACAATTGATGGAAGATCCTATGGATTGCCGATCATAAGAGAAGTTGAGTAAACTGATGCCGTGATATCGCCACATTAATATTATGGTCAATTCCCCTTGACACATAATACGCCTTTTCCCTATACTTCACGACATTAAAAGCAAGTTTTTATTGAAAAATAAATTTCGCAAGTTCGTAAAAAGTCTTTTAGGAGCGAATCGAAGCATTTTGGGAAAAAGATGCTGATAGTGACCGGCGTTATGAAAATCTAACTGTTTGAGTGCGTTAGCACGAGTTTTAGATTTTTAGCCAGGCAATAACAGCATCCCCAAAATGGTTCTGAGCGAAGAAAAGTGGCTTTTTACGGGTGCATCAAATTTAACCCGAGAAAAAACGATGAGTCAAAAGGTAAAACAACCGGACGGGGATTTCAGGATTGCCTGGCAGGGATACAACACCGATGACACCAAAAGGCGTGAGGAGAGGGTTGATGTTTCTCCTGCCGGTACGGAGGGGATATTCATTGATCTGGAGCCACATGAACTTCAGAGGATCGAAGAAATTCAGCAGATAGGTAAAGAAAATAAATCTATTGAATTAACAAAAACTATTGCCAACTTTATAGTCGAAACAAAAGCAACAGAGATACCCCCCAATGTTTATGCCCATTCCAAAATAGCATTTCTCGACTGGTTAGGCTGTACCATAGCAGGGATGAATAATCCTCTCGTAGATAAACTAATCCGATATGCGAACGTTATGGGTGGAAACGAACACGCAACTATTTTATGTCATAACTTTTTAAAAAAAACTGTTACCCAGGCGGCAATCATCAACGGGGCTGCCTCTCATGTATTGGATTATGACGATACTACAACAGTTGATATAAGACATGCGTCGGTCGGCATGTTCCCCGCCTTTCTTGCGCTTGCTGAATGGAAGGAAAAAAGCGGAGCCGATTTTCTGACTGCCTATATCATAGCTTTTAAAGTTGCTGCTCTTATTGGAGCCTGTACCGGCATGAAACAATACAATACGGGATTGCATACAACGTCCACTATCGGACATCTGGCTTCTACCGCAGGTTGTGCTCGATTGTTGAAACTGAGTGAACAGCAAACCATTTACGCCATGGGCCTTGCCGGAACACTGTCATCCGGCTTAAAAATAGTATTTGGAACCATGACAAAAGCATTTCACGCCGGAAATGCTTCTCAAGCCGGCCTGAAGGCGGCCATACTGGCCAACGATAACTTTACCTGTGCTGAAAACTTTCTGGAAGGCCCCGACGGCTATTTTCAAGTTTACAAAGGGCAGATAAACGAAAAGGAATTGAATACGCTGGGCAAAACCTGGGACATCGAAAATCTGGCCCAGAAATATCACGCCTCCTGTCACTTTACACATTCCGCCATTGAATCGTTCATGTCTATTGTTAATGAAGAACGCTTATCCCGGGACGACATACAATCACTTACCATATATTCATCGCAGTTGGCCCTGAATGCAGCGGGGAATACCGAGCCAGAAACGGCGCTGGAAGGCAAGTTCAGCATCCCCTATTGTGTGGCAAACGCTCTTCTAAGAGGCGATACCGGCTTACAAGCCTTTACTGACGAAAAGGTTAATGACCCGACGATAAAAGTCTTCATGGAAAAAATATCGCTGTTTTCCGACGACAGCCTTGAACCGATGGAAGCAAGGGTCGAGATAGAGACAGACACAGGAACGATATATTCACGGTCTTCCAATGTCTTTAGAGAAATACCTGAACTCGAAGAAAAAAAAGTCAGAATAAAAAGTAAATTCCAGAATATTTGCAGTCCTGTTCTGGGCAATAAAAAAACAGATTCGTTAATAGAATCTGTTCTGTCTCTGGAGCAAGTGGATAATATGAAAGATTTTGTTTCAGTAAATCTCTCCTAATTTTTCGGCATTTGACGTTGATGCACCCGTGAAAAGTCTCAAATTTTGTCACTCCCGCGCAGGCGGGAGTCTATAACACCTTGTAATAACTGGATTCCCGCCTACGCGGGAATGACAGAAAGGAACGAAATCCGGCTTTTTACGACTTTGTCAAAGTTGATGCATTCGTAAAAAGCCATAAACTGCACCATTTGTCGTCCTGAACTTGTTTCAGGATCTCACTTGTTTCAGCATCTAATTATCTCAGTAAGTTAGAGACCCTGAAATGAATTCAGGGTGACAAAGAAAGGCTTTTTACGAGACCATCAACCATCTGTTTTTAAATTTTCCGTTAATTTACGCAGATCGTCATGGCTGATCTTAACAAACTTCACTCCCATCCCAACGGGTCGCATCTTAGGATCTCCAGTAACGAGTCTATTCCAGGAAACTTCGCACTCGATTTCCAGCGCTTCCGGATCATTTGGCAGGAAAAGATTTAACATAAAACGTTCACCTTGTAACAGGGGCTCTTCCGTATCCATAAAGATTCCTCCTGAGCTGACATTTTCAGAATATGCCTTGACCAGCTCCTCTTTGCTTTTAAATTGAACCTCCAGAACTTTATCTACACGTTGTTCCTGCCGGCGTGATATTGTTTCAGCTGCAATCCTGGTCGTTTTTTCAAGCCTCAAAGACAACGTTCTCAGTATAGTTTGAAAGTCACTCGAAAGCTTGTTGAATTCCGCATCCAGAAACCCTCGGTCCAGGACCCCAACGGTTGTTTCACCCACTGCCTTGACCATAGCGATTCGCGGTACTTTCGCAATAAAACCGAGTTCCCCGAAGACCTCCCCCTCCTCAAGCCTTTCAATAACCACATTTTTATCTCCGACTCTCTTTAAGATCTCGACCGATCCGGACTCAACGACATAGACCCAGTCACCATGGCTGCCCTCTTCAATAATGATCTGTCCGTCCTGATACGTTTCCTCTGTCGTAGTTATATACATGGCAATGTTCCTTCCTTCCGCACAAAACATTAGTTTAATGTTCAAATTAATACTTGGAGAATAGGGAAATATTTGTTAAATTTCAAGATAATTCTGTTATGCAAGAAATTCCAAATACTGAAGCTCCCTTCAGTAACCATAGGAGGTAAGATAAATATGCAAAATATCCCTTTTACAATTCTGGCAATGACGCCCGTCAGTCCGGTGTCCGATATTTACAACAAATCACACCTGACCAGTCTGGATATGTTTACCCTCAATGAAGCCATGGAAAACATTGACCCGCGTCTTTTCGTGCCTGTACCCCAAGAATTGTGTCCCGCGGGTGCACTGACCATTCGTCCGAAAAGCATCAAGGATTTCAAACCGGATTCGCTGATCAAAAATAATGAGTACCTTAAAAGCATCTATGAGGCCGGCTCTTTCATCGAGCAGGCCGTATCCGATGGCCTCTCTGCCCCGACTATAGCTGAGAGGCTTAAAGCAGACTGGCCCTTCTTGCCTTTTGATATAGATGCAGGAACTCCCCATAAGTCCCCCGTGAAACAGACCGGCATGGTTGATGATATTTTGAACATGGTGACCACACCGGACAGTCCTGATCGATCGACTACGGATACCGGCAGACCACGTCAATGGAAGGCACAGATTGACAGTCTGCTCGCTTCTCTTCTCGAATCCATCTTCAACAATGAAGATTTCAGAACCTGTGAAGCCGCATGGCGCGGCATCGAACTCCTGTTAAAACAAGGCCAGGTAAAAGAAGGTGAAGGCGTGCGGCTGAAAATAATGCCGGTCAATCAGAAGAACCTTGAAAGTGTGCTGGAAAAAATAATCGATGAATTGGTAACTGATTTGCCCAATCTTGTACTCATTGACCTGCCGTTCGACAGTTCTCCTAAAAGCACAAATCTTCTTAAAAAAGTGGCTGTATTTGCGGATACCATGCTTGTACCGACACTGTGCTGGATCAACGCCCGGTTTTTTCATCTGAATAACTGGGGCGATCTCAAAAAAGTATCCTATCTAAAACATTATCTTGAGGATGCAGCCTATGCAAAATGGAGAAAGTTGAAAGAGCTGCCCGGCGCCGAGTGGGTCAACTTAAGCTGCAACCGGTTTCTGACCCGTTTCCCGTACGGTCCCAACAATAACCCCGGCACCATTTTTTTTCAGGAAAAGGAACCTCTATGGATCAGTCCGATCTGGGCATTGGGAGCCCTGACGGCTCAAAGTATAGCCACTTTCGGCTGGCCATGCCGTTTTACCGACTATATGAGTATCAACCTGAAAGATTTAGCTGTCCTCGACTCCGGCAATACCCTGCCCACACCCACAGAAATGGTACTGTCCGAAAATCGGCTTATGGAGTTCATTGAAATCGGGATTACACCTCTGCAGGGCGTCGCAGGAAAAGATATAGCATTTACACCGAGGGAAACAACCCTGAGCGGCGGTTCTCTGAAATATCAATTTTTTATATCGCGGATTTTGACATTTCTCTGGTGGTACCGGGACAACGTGGATGAAGAAAAAATGAGCGACGACCTGGGTACAAACATCAAAGACGCGCTCAGGTTGTTCTGGCAAGAGACCGGACATTCCCCCCCCGAGGATCTCGAAATTACGGCCGAGGAGACGGCAGAATGTAAACCGGTAAATATCAAAATAGGAATGACACCGCCTGCGTCTGTTCTGCCCGGGGGGCAAAGACTGGAAATGACTTTTCTCTGGTAAATGTGACAAAAACTATCTCAAGGAGAATAACATGAAAATACTTGCCATTAATTCAAGCCCTCGGGGCGATCGGCAAAGCAAAACGGCACTCATGCTGGATCATCTTGTTCAAGGTATGCAAGACGCCGGTGCCGAAGTGAAGGTCGTAAATCTGCGCTCCAAGAAAATTCAAAACTGTATCGGCTGCTTCACCTGCTGGACAAAAACACCCGGCATCTGTATTCACAAAGACGATATGACCAACGAACTCTATCCGGAATGGTTAGAATCTGATTTGGTCATCTATGCCTCGCCGCTTTACCATTTTACGGTGAACGCCTCAATGAAAGCCTTTATTGAACGCACCCTCCCCCACGTACAACCCTTTTTCGAGGAACGAGATGGCCGAACTATTCATCCACCGCGCAACCCTCATCCAAAGGTCGTCATGCTCTCTGTAGCAGGATTTCCGGAGAAAAAGGTTTTCGAACAACTCTCCGTCTGGGTACAGTTTGTTTTCGGGAGCAGCGATACCCTCGTAGCTGAGATCTACCGGCCTCTTGCGGAGGCATTGTCGCTTCCCTTTTGCAAAGATAAACGAGATGATATCCTCGACGCCACTGCTCAAGCCGGCCGTGAGATCGTCGAGTCTCTTATGGTAACACCGGAAACAATGGCCCGCATTACACAGCCTATTGACAGTGAACCTTTCTTCACCATTGGAAATCTCATGTGGAAGACCTGTATTGACGAAGGAATAACTCCTATGGAATTTGATAAGAAAGGTCTCATGCCTCGTCCGGATTCCATCGAGACCTTTATGATAATTTTGCCCATGGGGTTCAATGCCAAAGCCGCAGACGATATGGAAGCCGTTATACAGTTCACCTTCTCTGGCGACATCGCAGGCGTCTGCCATTTCAGAATAGAAAACGGAGGAATCTCCGCATACCAGGGAGAGGCAGAAAATCCGTCCATCACAATCGAGACACCGTTCGATCTATGGATGGATATCATGACCAGAAAGGTTGACGGACAGGAGATGTTTGCGGAGCAGAAATTTAAGGTTTCGGGCAATCTTTTACTCCTTCTGCGGATAAAGGGGCTTTTTGGAGGGGAGTAAAAAAACATTCTTTCAAAGCTTTCACATGGAGAAGTCTTGCAAGGAAAATTTTTTGATGATTTTAATGCCGGGGATACATTCACAACCTCGCGAAGAACCCTGACAGAATATGATTTAGAGGCATTTTGCAATCTGGCATGGTTTAACCAGAGCATGTTTTTCGATGATATTTACGCTACAGAGGAAATGCCTTACAAATCAAAAGTATTTCCAGGACCTTTAATCGTCTCCTTTGCAGTAGGGCTGTTTTTAAAATTAGGGATCTACGAAAAGACTATCATCGCTCTGCTTGGAATTGAAAATATGAAATTCAAGGCACCTCTACGAATCGGGGATACGATGCACGTCGATGTTGAGATACTGGAGAAAAAAGATTCCATGTCACATTCAGACAGGGGAATTTTAAGCATGCGATTCACTGTCAACAAAGTATTATCCAAAACAGGCAAAGAGTTCATCATGAGCTTCGAAATGGACCATATGCTCAAAAAGAAGTAACGTGCCCCCGCCCCACGCGGTCAAGGGAGATGCGCGCGCTCACCTTGCATTTTCAGTCAATGAAAAGATTTTTTGTGGGAAAATTGGGGTCGCTTGTAAGGTTAACGCCAATGCGCCTCAGGCCCGCTTCATCACCCGGTGTGGGAATGTGTGTCATATGGACTTCACAACCGTGAAGCTCTTTCAATTTTTCGATCGCCAATTGAGCTGCCGAATTAGTCGTTGCACTGATACTCAGAGCAATAAGTGCCTCTTCCAGGTCCATACTAACCGTTTTCTCGTGCAACATTTCCGTTTTAAGATTACTGATAGAATCTGTAATGTAGGACGGCAGTAGTTTTATCTTGGCTGGTATTCCCGCGAGATGTTTTATAGCATGCAGAATAAGGCTTGATGCTGCATGCATCAGGGGGGAGTTATTGCCCGTAACAACAGACCCATCCTTGAGCGCTATGGCAGCCCCACAGAAGATACCTTCATTGCCTTTATCTTTCTCCTGTGCTTCAACGGCAGCCCGGCGTGCCGGTCCAACCACTTTTCTGTCTTCCGGTTCAAGATTAAAATCCTTGATAAAAAGCTCTACCCTCTGGACGGTTTCTTTATCGGTAAAACCCATGACATACTCACACCGATACCTAAAATACCGCCTGATTATCTCCTGCTTGGCTGCCTCCTTCGTCACCTCATCATCCGTTATGGCAAAACCACAGCGATTTACTCCCATATCGGTTGGCGATTTATAGAATGCTTCGCCTCCCGTTATCTTTCCCAATATCCTCTTTACAACAGGAAACGCATCAACATCACGATTATAGTTCACAGCCTTCTTCTCGTATGATTCCAGATGAAAGGGATCAATGAGATTGAAATCCCTGATATCCGCCGTCGCGGCTTCATACGCTACATTAACCGGGTGTTTAAGGGGTAAATTCCAGATAGGGAAAGTTTCAAACTTGGCATATCCGGACTTATTGCCTCTTCTGTAATCATGGTATAGCTGTGACAGACAAGTGGCTAACTTTCCGCTGCCGGGGCCTGGACCGGTAACAACAACAAGTGGTTTATCTGTTTCAATATACTCATTTGCACCGTAACCCTCGTCACTCACAACCATATCCACATCGGTGGGGTACCCTTTCGTATAACGATGCGTATAGACTTTAACATCTCGTCTTTCCAGCTTATTCTTGAACAACACGGCAGACGGTTGGTTCTCAAAGCGTGTTATAATAACACCCGGCACATTGATTCCAAACTCTCGCAGATCATCAATGAGCTTGAGGGCGTCGGAATCATAGGTAATGCCGAAGTCTGCCCTTATTTTCTTTCTTTCAATATCACCGGCATAAATGCACAGCAGGATGTCCGCCTTACCTTTCAATTCACGAAGAAGTCTCATTTTTACATTGGGATCGTAGCCGGGCAAAACTCGTGCTGCGTGATAATCAAAAAGGAGCTTTCCTCCAAATTCGAGGTAGAGTTTATCGTCAAACCTTTCTACTCTCTCCAGGATTGCCTTAGTCTGTTCTTCGATATATTTCTCGTTGTCAAACCCCGTCTTTGCTGTCATATGAACCTCATTCGCCCGTTATTTTTACACGCCGCAGTGTATTTTGTAATCTGTCTAATAGCAAGAATTTAAGGATGCCCAAAATCCGACATAGGTTTAAGTGGATCAGTTTTTTGGAGGTTTTTGCTCATA
>CAZYTP010000071.1:0-13899 GCA_964650385.1 uncultured Syntrophales bacterium
TTTATTTTAGAAATATTATGTAATTCGCATGCAATTTCCTAACCGGAAAATACTGGATTTTTGTAGCGAAAGCATTCAAGTTTGACAAAAATTACTCTTTGCAGTAAACAGGCCGTTTTAACGTTTATCATTTATCATTGTACTCTTTTTAGTATAATTTCAAGAATTCTCCATGTGAATACTTTCAATGAAAGAAACGGAAATTAAAGATAAAATGTGGGGCTGGGTTGTACTTTCAAGACCGCCCTTCCAGACGGTAGGCATTCTTCCATTTATTCTCGGAACTTTATTAGCATGGAAAATAGAGCACGCTTTCAATGGAACCGTCTTTCTTCTCGGAATATCGGCAGTAATTCTAATCATGTTATCTACATATTACACCGGAGAATATTCCGATTACAAAGAAGATGCTATTTCCCAAAAAATATATAAGAGCAGGTTTGCCGGGGGTACGGGGATAATTCCATCCGGGATTATCCCTCGGAAGCCTCTCATCTGGGTAGGTCTACTCACGATTATCACTGCCGGCCTGATCGGTATCATTCTCCAGTTCGTGTTAAAAACGGGCATTTATACGATACCCCTTGGTGCTATCGGTCTTTTCTCGGGCTTCTTTTACTCTACCAGACCGATCCGTTTCGTCGAAAGGGGGATCGGGGAATTATTAATAGGCCTCTGCTACGGATGGCTTCCGATAGCGGTTGCTTTTTATATTCAGGCAGGTCATATAGCTCCTATCATTCACTGGATGGGTCTTCCCGTCGGCTTCACCATATTCAATGTAATACTCCTTAATGAATTTCATGATTACATAGCAGACAAAACAGTGGGAAAGAAAAATATGCTGGTTCGTTTAGGAATAAAAAGGGGGGTCGTAATATATGCTCTGGCATCTATATTTGCATGGATAACCATGTTTCTTTCAATACAAGCCGGAGTCCCTATAAAGGGCCTCTATCTTTATATTCCTGTCATGACACTATCAGCTGTGATAACTACCATGGTCTTGAGAAAGGGATACGAAAACAGAGACACGCTTGAAGTACTATGTGGACTCAATATAGTCATAAACCTCGGCACAACGCTCTCCTATGTGCTCGCTTTCGTTTAACTGAGATATTTCTGGATGGGAATTAATAAAACAAAGATGATAAAACCGTTCTTCTGGCCACCTTCGCTTTTGTTTAAACAACTGGGAAGCACTCTGCTGATGGGATATCTCAATAATTGGGGGAAATTTCCTTACTGGCTTATTCACAACAGCTTAAAATCAATCCCCGTATCCAATGGCGCCTTAGGAATGGGGTGTATAGGATATCCCGGCCACCCCGTATGGGAAGTTACATCCGCATGCAATTTGAGATGCATTCACTGTCACGCGGAAAGCAGCGAACCGGTACTGAATGAACTTTCAACCGATGAAGGCAAAAGACTTATAGATAATATGGCCAAGATCGATGATTTCCGCGTTCTTATCTATACCGGCGGGGAACCGTTGGTGAGACCAGACATATTTGAACTTCTCAAACACTCAAAAAATGTTGGATTCGCCAATATCATCGCAACAAATGGGACTCTAATCGATGAAGAAACCGCCTGGAAGCTTAAGGAACACGGTGTCATCTGCAATGCTATAAGCCTCGATGCATCCCCAATCCGGAAACAAACAACCTCATAAGGAATAATCCGAAGGCCTTTGACCTGGCATTCCGCGGAGTGGAAGCAACAAAAAAAGCAGGTATCCTTCTCCAGATAAACACAACGGCGATGGAATATAATATGCCCTACATTTCAGACCTTATCGATTTCGTAGATGAACAGGAAGCGAGTATCATGCTCATGTATCAACTGGTGGCCTCGGAAGAGGAGAAAAGATAGAAAGTGCGACACTGAAGAGAGAGGCTAACAGCAATCTGAGCAAACTCATCTCCAGCAAGCAGGAGAACACAAAAACCATCATCGAACCTGTCGCAGGCCCTCAATACTGGCCATACATCCTGGAAAAAAAAGGGATTAAAAACGGCTTATGGCTGAAATTTGCAGAAAAGGTATTTCATGGCTGCGCTGCTGGCAGAGGTTTTGTCTATATCAAATCGAACGGAGATGTATGACCCTGCCCGTTTGTTGAGGTAAATGCTGGAAATGTCAGGGAAACACCATTTCAAAATATCTACAAGGAATCACCCGTATTTAAAAATCTGAGAGAGAGAAAAAACACTCAAGGGAAGCTGCGGCGATTGCTGCTACAGCACCATTTGAGGCGGCTGCAGGGGGAGAGCCCTGGTTTATACAGATGACTACCTTGCAGAAGATCCGAGTTGTTTTATACGAGAAAAAAGTTGAAGCTCCCCGCAGCAAGCAGCGGGGAACGAAGTAATTCGAAGAATAATGCGCTCGCTGTTCAGTTCGAGTAACCTTTGGGGGTATCAGTCCCTACTTCCTTTTCTTCACCAGGAAGTACAACTCCCCTTCTTCTTTTAAACTTCCCGCCATAATCTCGGCATAGCTTCCTTTCCCGCAAAAGAGATCCACCCTGCCGGGACCTTTTATTACCCCACCGGTGTCCTGATTGAGGACAAAACGCGAAAAATAAACCCAGGATTTTATGCCTCCATTCTTGTCCAAAAGCGGCTTTTTAGTTCTGATAAATGCAAGTGCCCCCTTTGGATATAGCGCGGAATCGGTCGCTATGGACCTTCCCGATGTAACGGGGACACCCAAACACCCCACGGGGCCCTTTTCGACGATGCGGAAGAACACATAACTTTCATTATGATGAAGGACATCCAACATTTCTTCAGGGTTTCTCCTCAAGTATTCCTTGATACTGTGAAGAGAAATATCCTCCCTGGAAATCTTGCCCGTATCAATCAAAAGTCTCCCCACACTCCGATAAGGCCTGCCGTTGCACATTGAATAACTTACCTGAACAAAATCCCCATCCGGAAGGCTTATTACACCGGAACCCTGAATATGCAGAAAGAAAATATCAATGGGATCTGCAAACCAGGCAATCTCAAGACCCCTGTTTTTAAGACATCCATTTCCGTCTATATCCTCGCGGCTGTAGTAAGGAATCACTTCCCCATCTTCGATCCTCGCAACTATCCGCTCACCTTTAAACCTTTCCCTGAATTTTCCGAGGTCTATCACCATGGTATCATCGGGATTCCTGTAAATTGGATACCTGTATTTTGGTGTCTTCTCAAATGATCCTTCCATAACAGGTTCGTAGTATCCGGTAAAAAGTGCCCTTTCACTTTCACTGCGATCAGCAGACTTATACACATCAAAAGTGTCTCTTATTCTTCTTTCTCTGGTCTGGTCCGGGTCGGAGCTTCTAATAATCTCCATAAACTCCAAAAGGGACTCTCTTAATTCCCTGACCGTATATACACTTTCCCCAAAGCGGAAAATCCTTTCCCCCGGCAGCTTGTCATAATACTGAAGGCTTCTACCAATCGCCAGTTCAAGTGATTTCTGATCAAGATCATCTGCAAAAGAAGGGAACTCGTCGGCCTTTATTAAAACAAGGGGAGGGAGGAGTTCCGGCGGTTTCTCTATTTTTGCCGCACATCCCCCCATAAAGAAAAAAACAGATATGATAAGAAGGTAAAAACCTTTTATTTTCATCAGAAAACCTTAAAAACCTTGGAAAAGGGTTTGAATCTCTCTTAATGTTTTTCTAAAGCTCCAAAATCATTGCTACTTCATCACAGTAGTCGGGATATTTTGGGCATTTAAAACAGTCGGACCATATCTTTTCCGGAAGGGTTGACCTGTCCACTTCTATAAATCCGAGCTTTCCGAAAAACTCAGTTTGATAGGTGAGGGCAAATATTCTTAAAAGATCAAGGGTTATTGCCTCGGAAATACAAGCTTCAACGAGCTTTCCCCCGATTCCTCTCCTCCTGTATTCATCCTTGACACAAAGAGATCGAACTTCGGCCAGATTTTCCCAGAAAATATGCATGGCACAGACACCTGTCACGGAATCACTGCTGTCATCAACATAGACAAAGAAATCTCTCAGGCTACCATAAATATCCATCAAAGACCTGGGAAGCATCTCACCTTTTCCAGAACAGGTATTTATCATCCCGTGGATAACTTTTGCATCACTTACTTTAGCTTTTCTGAGCATATCAAATTCCTAAGTTTAGAGTTCGGAATTCAAAGTTCAGAGTCAGGAAGCATAAAAAGAAACTTTGAACTCTGAACTCAACTCCGTGACGCCTTGAGCATCTCACGAGCATGTTCCCTCGTTTTTTCTGTCATCTTAAGCCCACTGAGCATCCTGGTAATCTCATTGAGACGGTCCGACTCAGAGAGAACGGATATTTGAGTGTTTGTTCTTTCCCCCGAAACCCTCTTTGAAACAAGAAAGTGGCTATCCCCAAAACAGGCAATCTGGGGAAGATGGGTAATACATATAACCTGATGACGCTTTGATACTTCCTGGAGTTTCCTGCCGACAACCCCGGCCATCGCACCGCCTATACCACTGTCCACCTCATCAAATATAATCGTATCAACGGCACCGGTTCCGGCCAGAACCTTCTTCATTGCCAGCACTATTCTGGAAAGCTCTCCGCCGGAAGCTATCCTGTTCAAGGGCTTTAATTCTTCCCCCACATTTGTTGATAGATAAAATTCAACTATATCGATACCTTTTGAACCAATTTTATCTTCAACAGTTTTATCAAATGAAACTTCAAATCTCGTATTTGCCATGCCCAACGCATGAATCTCGCCCTCCAATGCCTCTTTTAGGACTTCAGCGACCTCATGCCTCCTTTGAGAAAGCACCTTTCCTTTTTCCAGTAAAAACGCCTCTTTTGAAAAAATCTGCTCTGAGATTATCTTAATATCTTCTTCCAAAGATGATATATGGTTTAGTTCTTCTTCAACGCCTTTCTTTGTCTCCAATACCTCTTCCAGCGTCTTGCCGTATTTACGTTTAAGCCTTCCCAAATACTCCAGCCTGTCTTCAATCTCCTCAAGCCTCGCGGGTTCAAAGGATATATCTTTTAAATAATCTCTCAAGGTAAAAGCAATATCCTCAAGACTGAAAAATATAGAATCGAGTCCCTGCTCGGACACCTTCATATCAGGATCAATTTTCTTTATCTCTTTTATGTTCTTTATCGTCCCACCGAGCTCTTCGAGTATGGAACCGCCTTTACCGTAAAGGGTCTCGTAGGACTCAGCGGCATATTCTGCCAACCTCTTCGCATTGCTCAGGATATTCTTTTCTCGCGATAGAGACAAATCTTCACCAACCTTAATACCCGCATCCTCTATCTCCTTTAATTGAAACCTGAGGAACTCCTGGCGTTTTTCACTCTCGCGGTTTAGAGACTCAAGCTCGGCGAGCCTCGATTTCAAATTTTGATACTCATCATAAAGATTCGTAAATTCAGACCTTAACGACAGGATATCGCCAGATTCGTCTAATATATCTATGTGGTTTTCAGCATTGAGTATGATCTGATGTTCATGCTGGCCGGATATATTAACCAGCGATTCGGCGAGTGTGGAGAGCATGTTCAATGTGGATAAGTTTCCATTGATATAAACCCTGTTTTTACCCGAACGCGCCACAATTCTCTTGACAACGAGTTCATTCCCATCATAGAAACCGCTCTTTCTCAATGCCTCTTTCAAATGTTCCTTATCGCTAATATCAAAAAGTGCCTCTACCGTAGCCGTCTCTGCAGAGGATCTTATCAAATCGGAGGATGCCCTCTCTCCAAGAAGAAGCCCGACAGCACCGATGATGATAGACTTGCCCGCACCGGTTTCACCGGTAATGACATTAAGACCCCCTGTAAGAGATACCTCAAGCTCATCGATGATAGCAAAATTTTTAATGTTCAGCTCAGTCAACATTTCAATCTCTATTCACACCCGGCGGCAATCCGCCCCACCCTAACTTGGTCCGTAAGATCTCCAGGTAGTCCCTGTAAGGAGAAATAATAAGATTTGTGTAATGTCTCGATTTCTTCACAGTAATTACATCACCCGACTCCAACGTAACCGAATCCTGACCATCGAGGGTCAACGTTGCTCCTTCCTCTTTAGTCCATAAAACAACCTCTATACTGACACCATCGGGGAAAACTACCGGTCTATTTGTCAATGTATGTGCACATATAGGGTTAATAATTATTGAATCAAGTTCAGGTGAAACAAGCGGCCCCCCGGCAGAAAGGGAATATGCCGTGGAACCTGTAGGTGTGGATATAATAAGTCCATCTGCCTTAAAGGTGGTCATATACTGACCATCAACAAACGTTCTCAGTTCAATAATCCTCGAAAGATTTCCCCTGTTAATCACAACGTCATTGAGGACAAAACTCTCACTTATGCATTTCTCTTCACGGTTTATTGTAACATCGAGCATCATTCTCTTCTTAGTTTGATGCTTTCCACTGAAAACTACCTCCATTGCATCAAACATTTCATCTAAATTGACCTCCGTCAAAAAACCGAATTCCCCTAAATTGATGCCGAGTATAGGCACATCGAATTCCTTAACAGAACGCGCCGCGCGAAGAATCGTTCCATCCCCGCCTAAGACAACAATTACATCTACTAAAGATGCAAGTTCTTTACATTCAAGCCCGGCAGCCTCCCCAAGCTTTTCAGCTACATCCTTCTCCAGGAAGACCTCCAAATTCTTTTTTAAAATCCACTCTTTCAATCGTGAGACATACTCCAAAGCCTTTTCCTTGCCGACGTTTGCTATTATCCCTATCTTTTCAATGCCCATTTTAACCTCTGCTGTAACTGTTCAGGTAAGAACTTTTCATATGACTCTTTCCATTGATCATACTACCGAGTCTCCGTTCAATCACTCGATTTATTCCCTATACTTTATGCTTCCCCCTTTTTCAAGACGAAAGATTGGTGGGAATCGACAGGACTATATCTTCATATCCACAGTTGACATACTCCCCCCTTTGATATATTGGAACTTCATGTATGAAATAACTATAAAGAAAACGTTTTCCGCTGCTCATAACCTGAAGGATATTGGAGGCAGATGCGAGCAACTCCACGGGCATAATTTCACAGTTGAAGTTTCTCTGGCATCAAAAAAATTAAACGAAGAAGGTCTGCTTATAGACTTCAGGATATTAGAAGGGTGGATAGAAGAGATACTTGATAAGCTCGACCACAAATTTCTTAATGACACCCCTCATTTTAAAAACATAAATCCGTCATCGGAAAATATCGCAAAATACATTTATGACAGGGTTTATGAAAAAGTAAATTCTCAAAAAATAGATGTATCCCGGATAACGGTCTGGGAATCGGAAAACGCAAGGGTTTCCTACAATGGAGAAGAATAATGGTTGATGTCCAGAACCAAAAAGATTCCAGAAATTTAGACATAAAAAAGGTTGGTGTTAAGGGGATTAAATACCCCGTAATAGTCCTCGATCAGGCAAATGGCACACAACACGTCAATGCGACCGTCAACATGTATGTAAACTTGCCCCGTCAATTCAAGGGGACCCATATGAGCCGTTTTATCGAGGTCTTAAACGAATACAGAGGGCAGATCAATATCAAGACATTTGAGATAATACTTGAGAAGGTCAGAGAAAAACTGGATGCACAGTCGGCACATATGGAGATTGAATTCCCCTACTTCATCGAAAAAGCCGCCCCCGTATCGGGGGCAAAAAGTCTCATGGAATACAAATGCCAGTTCTGCGGAGAAAATAACGGCAAAAAGAATGATTTTATGGTTGGTATCATAGTGCCGGTTACTACGGTATGCCCATGCTCAAAAGAGGTAAGTAATATGGGCGCCCATAATCAGAGAAGCATTGTAAATGTAAAACTTAGATTCAAAAAATTCTTCTGGATAGAAGACGTTATCAGGTTGATAGAAGACTCCTCCAGTGGTCAGCTCTATTCCCTGCTGAAGAGAATAGATGAAAAGTATGTTACCGAAAAGGGATATGAAAACCCGATGTTCGTTGAAGATGTTGTTAGAAGCATAGCGGAACGACTGAACATGGATGACAATTTCACCTGGTACAGCATAGAGGCGGAAAATTTCGAAAGTATACATAACCACAGCGCTTACGCATATCTGGAAAAAGAATAAACTTAGATCTTACCTGCACCTCAAACTCCACTGAAGGCAAACCGGGAAGTGAAAAGTAAAGCGGGGTTGTCGCCCGAACGATAAATCGTTTAAACCGGATCATTATCTAAAAACGGGAAACGTCACATGAAACCGAAAATTGTCTTTATGGGAACGCCGGAATTCGCTATCCCGTCCCTCGAAATACTGGTAAAAAATGGTTGCCCCATTATCGGAGTTGTCACCCAGCCGGACAGGCCAAGGGGAAGAGGAAGAAAATGTGTTCCGCCCCCGGTCAAGATCACTGCCGGGAAGTATAATCTACCTGTCTTTCAACCCGACAAAGTCAGAGATAAAGAATTTCTCGACACTTTCAGAGAACTTGCTCCCGATATGGTGGTACTCGTCGCCTTCGGCCAGATACTTCCCGGGGAGATCATTGAATTCCCCGAGATGGGCTGCATCAACGTACATCCCTCACTGCTCCCTGAGTACAGGGGGGCCGCGCCGATCAACTGGACCCTCATACGGGGTGAGGAGAGGACAGGGATTACGACGATTTTAATGGATGAGGGAATGGATACGGGAGATATCCTGCTTCAGGAAGAGACACCGGTAGAATCCAATGAGACCTTTGGCAAGCTCCATGACAGATTATCAAAGATGGGCTCCGAGCTTCTTCTTAAAACGGTAAAAGGAATAATAGAAGGGACAATCACCGGGACACCTCAGGACTCAGCACATGCGACTTACGCCCCCCGGCTGCAGAAAGAAGACGGCATTATAAGCTGGCAGTCGAGTATAAAGGATATCCTGAATCTCATCAGGGGCCTTTGTCCCTCCCCATGTGCATATACACATATAAATGAGAAGAAACTGAAGATATTTTCCGCAACAGGGGAAGAATGTCATGTGCCGGAGCCGGCAGGCAGAATAGTCGGTAAAACGGAAAAGGGGCTTCAGGTGACGGCACAGGACGGATATATATATTTAGAGGAGATACAGCTTGAAAATAAAAGAAGGATGTCCATCTTCGATTTTCTGAGAGGGCAAAAAATATCGCCGGAAGACACTCTCGAATAAGTAGTGGCCAATGCCCTTATCGGCAAAAGGTGGCATGGACAAACCATGTGCCGGACCTTGATCCGGTATTGTTTATCCGTGCAAAGAACCTTATATAGCAAAGATGATATAACTTTAGCGATTTTAGCTTTAGCCTGATCAAACCCCCCGAACAGGAGAAACCGTGATCAACTATGAATCGATAAAAGAATCCCTCACGCAGATCAACCGCGACATTTCATCTCTTTTTGCGACAGCAAAATTGATTCCCGGCATATCCGGAAATCCCTTTAATGTCTGGGAAAGAGAGTGCGCTTTCATCGAGAAACAGATGACTGAGGATATCGTATCCGTGGCCGTTGTGGGACCTACCAAGTCCGGCAAGAGCACATTCGTAAACGCATATTTAGGAGGAGATTATCTCAGACGCGGGGCCGGTGTGGTGACATCGATCGTTACCAGGATACGGACGGGGCCAAAACTGAAGGCGATCCTCGATTTTAAAACCTGGGACGAAGTGAATGATGAAATGAGACAGGCCATGGTACTCTTCCCGTCCCTTAACCCTCACCCCACAGATATTCAGTTTGACATAAGACATGACTGGGATCGAACGGAACTGGAAAATGCACTGAACTCTCTGAATACTGATAAACTTATCTCAAACGATACGCGCGACGCCAACTGGATGCTCCTCTCCTCGTACCTGAAAGGATACAAACATGTAAATAAAACAGTTTCCTCCGAAAATAGGATTGAGGAATACAAAAACAAAAAGTTTACCAGGCACAAGGAGTTTGTGGGTGATGATTCACTGGCCGTCTATCTCAGGGATATGGAATTACAGATAGAGACGAGACACAACTTGGACGACAGCATCGAAATTGCCGACTGCCAGGGGAGCGACTCTCCCAACCCGCTCCATCTTGCCATGATTCAGGATTATCTGCTCAAGACCAATCTCATCATCTACGTCCTGAGCAGCAGGGCAGGAATCCGTCAGGCAGATATCAAGTTTTTAACCATGATCAAAAAAATGGGGCTTCTGGAGAATATTTTCTTTGTCGTAAACTGTGATTTCAGCGAGCATGAAGGCCTCGATGATCTTCTGAAGCTCATTGAAAGGATTCGGGAAGAACTGTCGCTAATCAAGCCTGACCCCGAAATCTTCACATTTTCCGCCCTCTTCAACCTCTTCAAACATCTTGAAGCGGATCTTCCCCAAAAGGACAGGTCGAGACTTGAACAGTGGGAAGAGGAATCTGACCTTGTAGCTTTTTCGAATGAAAAGACCCAGGAGTTCGAAGATGCCTTCTATGAAAAACTGACCGGAGACCGCCTGGCGCTCCTCTTGAAAAATCAGCTTGAACGCCTGACGATTATGGCTTCCGGAACAGACGACTGGATCAGTATCAATCACGATATCCTTACGAGAGATTCCGACAGTGCACGTGAGGTCTTTGAAAAAATCGGACATGAACAGGAATTGATGAATCAGGCAAAATTGATGGCTAAAAACACCATTGACGGTACCTCACAAAAAACAAAGCTCGAACTGGGAAAGGATATCGACAACTTCCTGGATGCTCACTACGGCAGTATAATCAAGGACATCCAGCAATTTATCAGAAACTACAACGTTTCATATCAAGACCATGAGGAGAACATTGAGTCTACCGGTTTTTCATCTGCCGTATATACGATATTCCAGGAATTCAAGCATGCCCTCGACATTTACATAGCCGAGAGCATCAATCCGCAGTTGATTCAGTTCATCCGGCAGGAAGAAGCAAAGATCAAAACGTTTCTTGACAACGTTGCCTCTACGTACGATGCAATGGTTGACAATACCACCAGGAAATACGACGAAACTCTCCTTAATCTGGGGATCACCTCAAAACGCCAGAAACCGGTGGGAGCGTACTTTGTTGATCTTGAGGCGATAAAGAGAAAAACCGATTTTAACGTCCCGCCCCTCATTTCGCACACGGAGTATACGGCAAAGATCAGGACTGAAGCGATCATGCGCCTTGGTTTCTACAACTTTCTCAAATTTATAAAAAAGCTCCTTAGAAAACCGATACAGAACGAGAATGAAGGAGAAATCCTCGCCCTCGGTGACGGCGTAAAACGTATCAAACAGGAAACAGAAAGGTCGATCGTCTTCTACTTGAAGGATTATAAGGAAAACCTGAAATTCCAATATATTTTCAAACTGGTTGAGACAGCCTCGAATTACCTTCATGAAACGTTGAGTGACCGTTTTTGTGTCTCCACCGCCGACATATCTGATATGGCCGCACTCATCGGCGAAGAGCAGTCCGGCAAGAAAAAAACACTCGACATCCTTGAATCGATGGAAGAAACCTCCCGGAAAATCCTGGAGGAGATAGATCAGATAAGAGGAAAAATATAATTCAGGTGAAAAATAACCCCCGCGCCATAGCGGTCGATATCTTGAACCGCGTCGATGAAACCGACTCTTTTGCGGAACCAATTTTAGACTCCCACCTCGCACGGGATATCTTCAATAATATACACGACAAAAGGCTTTTAACCGAGCTTGTCTATGGATCGCTTCGGATGAAAGGCCATTTAGACTGGATAATAGGGCACTTTTACAGCGGCAGGCTGAAATCGCTCGATACCGGCATAAAAAATATCCTGAGAACGGGTCTCTACCAGCTTATCTTTACCGACAGGATCCCGGAGTTCGCCGCCGTTGACGAGGCGGTAAAAATCACAAAGAAGAGATATCCCGGCAGATCGGGACTGGTCAACGCAATACTGAGAAACGCGATACGGAAAAAGGGGGAAATCAAATATCCCGACATTGATAAAACCCCCTCATCGCATATTTCGGTTGTCTATTCGCATCCGCTCTGGCTCGTGGAGAGATGGATAGAAATATTCGGCATTGAAGAAACCCGTGAAATATGCAAGGCCGGCAATGAAACCCCGCCTCTTGCCCTTCGGGTAAACAGACTTAAAACAGACCGGAATAAGATATTAAAAGCCCTTTCAGATGACGGTTTTACGGTTCGGCCAGCTCAATTCTCCCCGGACGGGATCATTCTCTCACATCCGCCTGTCCCTCTCCGAGAAACAAAATATTACACGATGGGACATATCCGGATACAGGACGAAGCATCCCAGTTAATCACTTGTCTCGTAAATCCAAAACCCGGTGAGGCGATCATCGATATCTGTGCCGGTGTCGGCGGGAAGACAACCCACATGGCTGAGATGATGCAAAATAAAGGAATGATTCTCGCGCTCGATATCGCTCATAAAAAGATTCAAGCATTAAAGGGAATGTCAGAAAGGCTTGGAGCAACCACCATCGATACGCTTGTGGTAGATGCGACACTGGAACCCAAAGAAAAGCTGCAGGGAAAATTCGACCGCGCCCTCGTGGACGCCCCCTGCTCAGGTCTCGGAACACTGAGGAGAAATCCCGAAATCAAATGGCGAATGCTTCCCGAAGACCTGGAAAGCTTCCCGCCCTTCCAGAAAAGCATATTGAAAAACGCCGGCCACTATCTGAAAAGGGGAGGAATACTTGTTTACAGTACCTGCACCATCATGCCCGAGGAGAACGAAGACGTTGTCGAGGCCTTTTTGTCTGACAATCCCGGTTTTGAGAAGATTCACCCCACCGCCTCAATCAGCAATGAATTGATCGACAATGAAGGATTCTTCAGGACATACCCCCACCGCCACGGAACGGACGGCTTCTTCGGGGCGGTACTGGTGAAAAAGTGACGTCAAATACCTTTCAGCAAACACCTAAGGACTGTTATACGTAAACCATATAATCAGTAATTTCCTGATAAATATAGGTTGACTTATAACGTTATTCGTTATAGCTTTAAATCATTGTGATAAAAAGCTTCAAGTGTAATGAAACGGAGAAGATATTTAATCGGCAGTTTTCCCGAAAACTACCTCACAGTATTCAGAAAATCGCGTTTCGGAAGCTCAGGATGCTGAATCGGAGTTCTTCAATCCAGGACCTGATGGTCCCTCCAGCTAACAAACTTGAAGCATTGTCTGGAAAGAGAAAGGGTCAACACAGCATTCGCATTAACGATCAATGGCGGATCTGTTTCAAATGGCAAAATGGGAATGCTTACAGCGTTGAAATTGTTGATTATCATTGAGGTGAAAAAATGAAGGAAAAGAAGATACCCCCAGTTCATCCTGGCGAGATTCTGTTTGAGGAATTTCTTAAACCGATGGATATAAGCCAGAACCAGCTTGGCAGAGACCTTGGAGTCTCTCCGCGTCGGATCAATGAAATAGTCCATTGTAAAAGGAGCATAACCGCAGACACGGCTCTTCGGCTTGCCGCCTTTTTTGGCAATTCCCCTTCCTTTTGGCTTGGGCTTCAGATGGATTACGATCTTGATGTTGCAGAAGATACTCTCTCATCGAGAATCAAAAAGGAAGTCCGCCATATAGCTGTTGCCTAGCTTAGAAAGCTTCCCTCCCGTCCGGTAAAAGATACTTGAAAACGCCGGTCACTATCTGAAAAGGGGCGGGACTCTGATTTACAGCACCTGCACTATATAATGCCCGAGGAGAACAAAAAAGGAGAACAACGATGGAAGAAAAGATCCCAACCCGTGAGGAGGCATTGAAACTTCTGCATGAACACAACGAAAGCGACAGCTTGCGTAAACATGCCTATACCGTAGAGGGAGTCATGCGCTATATTGGAAGGAAGCATG
>CAZYTP010000072.1:0-13717 GCA_964650385.1 uncultured Syntrophales bacterium
CGGTAATGGTGGAGATGTGCGCCTCCGTCACCGACGTTCCTCCCATGAGTTCGCCCGTGGTCGATGTGAAGAGTCCCGCAACCTCCTGATGTTTGATGAAAGAGGTCAGCGCGATGACGAATTCCCTGAATCCCTTCACCGTGGACACGCGCTCCAGCGCGGAAAGAGAGTCCACGACGACGCGGTGGGGCTTAAATTCCGTGATGACTCTCTTGATGATGATCAGATGGTCCTCCAGTCCTTCCGCTTCCGGGTACCGGCATATCACCTTGAGGGTGTTGTCGTTCTCCATCTGCTCAAAGTCTATGCCCCAGCCGCTGGCATTACGGAAAAGCTGCTCCCGGCTCTCCTCAAAGGCCATGATCAGGGCCCGTTCCCCGTTTTTCGTCGCATCCGCGGCAAACTCGGTGGAGAGCATGGTCTTTCCACACCCCGTGGCGCCGGATACCAGAATGATCGAGTCCCGGAAAAACCCGCCTCCGCACATCTTATCCAGCTCGGGATTTCCCGAACTGATGCGGATAGTGGAAGATCGCTGTTTCAGCTCGATTCCCGACAGCGGTATGGCGACGATACCGGTGTTCTTGATCACCGTAAAGGGATACTCCCCCTTCTGGTGGCTGGTGCCGCGGAATTTGAGGATTTCCATGGTGCGGCGGCGGCTTTCCGCTTCCAGGACGTTGCGCAGGATGATCACGTTATCGGCGACAAACTCCTCGATGCCGAACCGCGCGATATCTCCGTACTCCTCCGTACGTTCTGCCGTAATGATGGCCGTTACACCCATCTGTTTCACTGCGGCGGCAATTTTGAAGAGTTCGTTGCGCACCAGCCCTGCCTCGCTGAACCTCGCAAAAATCGACCCGAGGGAATCCATGCTGATCCGCTTGGCGCCGATCTTTTTTGCAGCATGTTCGATACGGGCAAGGAGGGCGCCAAGATCGTATTCTCCGGCAATGACATGGTCTTCTCCCACTACGGGAGAGGCATCCACAAAGGCCCACTTCCCGTCCTGCTCCCATTTTGCCACATCCCAGCCCAATGAGATTACGTTCTTTCGGATATCCTCGGGCGGCTCCTCGAAGGTGACAAATACCCCCGGTTCATCCTTTTTGATGATCCCTTCGGAAAGAAACTGGACAGCAAAGACCGTCTTGGCGCTTCCCGATGTGCCGGCAATCAGGGTGGTACGTCCCTTCGGCAACCCCCCCTCACTTATCATATCGAATCCTTCAATGCCGGTCTCAATTTTTTCAATCCCTGCAATCCCCCCTCGCTGATCATATCGAACCCTTTTTTCAATGCCGGCGTGTTCTATGGGTATATGCCGTATTTCGTCGCCGTGCCGTCGGTCAGGCGTTTTATTTTTTTCAATTCCAGCGTGTTTTTTGAGTTTCGTCATTGCGTATCCTCCCTTCGTTCTTTGTTATCTAAAACGGGCGAGAGATCGAGCCCGAGGAGGACCTTCTCCGAATTGGACAGGTCGCCGATGATCCGCTTGAGCGGCGGCGGCAGGTCTTTGATCAGCGTCGGCGTGGCGAGGATCTTTTCATCCTCTGCCAGCTGCGGGCTCTCCAGTACGTCGATTACCTGCAGCACATAGAGACCTTTCAGCTCCTTTTCGCAAATCTTCTTCAGGTTCGCGATGGCGCGCTCTGATTTCGTTGTTTTTCCGGTTATGTATAACCGTAACTTGAACTTATTCATTTTCTGCCTCCCTAGTATTTGCAGATTCGTCGCTATTTCCCATTTGTTGATTTGGGAGGACGCCTGTACTACTCTGCGCACGGTTCCGATAGAACGACACCATATATCCCATCAGTTCAAGAATCATTATCCATCCTTCCCCGGTATAGGCCTTCTTCTTCTCAACAGTAGCTACTTTCCGGGTCTTCTCTTTCAGGGCGGTGGTATGAATATCAACGACATCACGCGGCCCTGCCTTGTAAAAACCCAGCGTTTCGGCCATGGCGCCGAGGTGTCCGGATATATCATGCTTCACCTTGTAGGCCTGCTGCTCCAGGGCCAGATCCATCAGCTCCCCATAGCTGTCCACCAGATTGCGGAAGGTATTAGGAAAACCCTCAAGCAGTGTTACCACACCGTACATCCTGGCAGTCACGGCAGGTTGAGAAGCATGGGAAAGCTCGACAAGAGAACGCAGTTCCGTTTCCATCTGTTTTACACGTTCTTCGTTTGCCCTTGCATCTGCCAGTGCTTCCTCCGCCTTTTTTCGCTCGGTGAGGTCTTCCACCATTTCTACAAAGCCACTTATCTGACAGGCTTTGTCCTTCGCCAGGATGAAAAGAATTTTAGCAATGAAACTCTCACCATTTTTCCTGACTTTTTCGCCCTCATAAGAAAAATGCCCGTTGCTTAGAAGATCTTTATAGCTTCGTTCCAACTTCCCTGCTTCGATGAAATCTTTGGGAAAGAATATCTCGATATTCTGTTTGCCGATAACCTCTTCCGGCGCATAGCCGTAGATAAGGCGCGCGCCTTCATTATAAGCGATTATATTTCCGTCAAAATCAGCGGCAATGATGGCGTATCCGATAAGGCCGTCAAAAAGGGTCGCCACAAAATCCGTATTTTTCTGGAGTTCTCTTACTCTCTTCTGAATCGATTCCTCGCTGATATTTCTCATAAGCCACATTCGCCTATTGTCCTGTCAAGTTCGCAATGACGCACAGATGGCCGTCATTCCCGCCCGTATGTCATTCCCGCGAACGCGGGAATGACATTGGTGGTGTTTTACTTTCTTTCACATCCTTGTCCTCGACTCCGATCGGGGAAAACACTTGATACATGACACGACACTAAAACTTTGTTGTCACTGTTACTATCCCTGAAGTTACACAGAATTCTACCGACCTTCCTACTGAGCCGCCCACACATTCCCCGACTATCTTTATGCCTTCTTCTTCCAGTTTTTTTTTAGCGTTTAAAACATTATTCTTGCCGATATGTGACTTGAATTCAGGGAACATATTCGCCCCGCCGACAAGTCTAGCCTCTAAATCTTCCCTTTTTGCGCCTGAAGTTGCCGCTCTTTTAAGTATTTCATCAATGGCAGCATCTATGTATCTCGTGTCTTGTGATTCATGTTTCGTGGCTTGTGAATGGTGCGGCAGCATAGCATGAGCCATCGCTCCGATTTGGCGCCCAGGGTCGTAAAGTATAATAACCACACAAGAACCGACCGCTGAAGCCGCCAGATTGTCCGGAGGTCTGGCTGCTGCCACAGCTCCCATTGCTACTTCGATATTTCCCATTGTTTACGCTCTGCAGAAATTGTTGTAATAGTTCAGCCACTAAGACACAAAGGCATGTAATTTTCCACTCGACCACTCTTAAAACAGCTTTTTAAATTCGTCGCCATTTAAGAATAACAAAAAATATGCTCTAAAGAATATGGGACTGAAGACAAATTCCATCTCTACAAATAATGCCTTCTCAACCGATTGAGAGAGGTCAGCCAAAACCTGGCTTACTATTGCGCCAAACATATCATAACTCAAATTCGGCACCTGCTCGATTATTCTAATCCGCAGAGTATTTGCAATAACCGCGAAATAACTACCGCATACGATGTTGCCCACTTCTTTTAAAGCAGATATGTCAAGTTCACTTAGTTTTCGCGTTGTGCCGAAATCTCTACTCGCCAATACATCACTTAATGTAAAAGCATCTTCTTTCGGTATTGCAAGTAAAGAGCCTCCAAGAATATCACCGCCAACAGGAAGGTATATCCCGGCAACTAATTCTTCGGGAGGAAGACCCAGCTCAAGATCTTCTACTGATAGTACTTTCAATTGATGAATGCCCACGGCGACCGGAACGTTGGTCAACTTTGATAAAGCATTTGACGCAGATTGGGCTGCTTTCCTCATCACCTCTTCCTGTTTATCCATAATTTCCCCTCCACCTTGCAACCGCCGATCTCTAAGATCTCTCCGGTTTCAGTTTCAATATTTATTAATCATTCGCTTTATATCAAACTTCTTCTTTGCAAAATTCAGGATTAGTCCTACCCTTTTGTCCGGGGTCTTCAGATACGACAATATTTGAGCCTCATGGATGTCACTTATTTCTGATACACATTTCAGCTCCACAATAACTTCATCTTGTATGAAAAAATCGCCCCTTTGATGTCCCAATTCTATCGCGTCATATTTAACTCTAATTTCAACCTGCTCTTTAAAAGTTGCCTAATCCTTTTCAAATTCATATGCCATAGCTTTTTCGTAAATCCATTCAACAAAGCCCGGGCCAAGCTTCTTGTCAACTTTTATAGCTAGCCCTATGATCTTTTTCGTAAGCTTGTCTAATTCCTGTCTATCCATGCAACCGCCGATTACATAGAATTGTAACCGCCGAAGCCGCCGATTTCTGCGTAATCAGCTGTTGCATTCTCTGCGTCCTTTGCGGTTGCACTCTTCGATAATATTAAATTTGCGACATCCAGAATCAAGACGGCCTCACCTGAACCAGTTATGGTGGAACCGGCAAAATAGTTGTTCTCTCCTACTAATTTGTTCAATGGCTTGAGAACGACTTCCTGCGTGTTTAAGAATGAGTGAACCGCCAGGCCCAGTCTCTCCTCACCCGCTCTAACAATTACCACAGGCTGCGTATCAAGCTCAAGTGACGCCATACCGAACATCACATCCAGCCTCGCTATGGGGATATATTCTTTATTTAAAACAATGGATTCATGGTTCACAGCCCCTTTTATATATCTGCTGCTCACATTAACCAGTTTCTCCGTGCCTGCCAAAGGAATTGCGTAAATCCTGTCTCCCACCTCAACAAAAAGCACCTTGATGATAGCCAGGGTCAGCGGTATCTGTATTGTAAATGTTGTCCCTTCTTGGGGCAGTGATTTTACTTTAATAGAGCCTCCGAGAGATGCGATCTTGTTTTGGGCTATATTTAAGCCAAGACCGCGTCCCGAGACCTCTGTAACACCCCTGGTGGTGCTCACGCCGGAAAAGATCGCTGTCATTACTTCTTCTTCCGGCGCTTCCGGAGAGAGAATTCCGCATTTTACAGCTATATTCCTTATACCTTCAATGTCCATACCCGCCCCGTCGTCGGCAACCTCAATAACTGCGGTATTCTGGATTCTTGTGGCGGTCAGACTTATCGTCCCCTGAGAAGGTTTGCCGGCTTTCCGTCTTTCCTCGGGCTTCCCAATAGCATGGTCAACGGCATTTCTTAAAAGGTGGACCAGGGACTCGCCGATTTCGGCAATCATCGACCTGTCCAGCCCAATGTCAGTTCCTTGAAGTTGCAGTTGAACATCTTTTCCCTGATGCCTGGCAAGGTCTCTGACCATTCTGGGAAATCTGTTAAATACAAACCCTATCGGCATGAGCCTTGACTGCATAACATTGTACTGGACATCGCTTATGAGCCTTTCCAGCACATCTACAGCAGCGGACAGTTCAGGATCCTGGAGAGTATCCCTGATCCTGTTTAGTCTCAGCTTGGTAACCAATAATTCTTCCGTCAAATTCATAAGAAGATCTAATATTTCGACCTTGACTTCGACGCTTTCAACCCTTGCGACCGCAGACAGCATGGATTGTTCCGGAAATTGCTCGGCGGACTTATCCGATTTATCCTCCATTTGAGACTTTTGTCCGCTGTCCTCCACTGCAATCAGCGTTTGTAATTTCTCTACCAGCGCGGCGGTGTCCGGTTCTTTTTTGTTCTCTGAAATCTCTTTTAGAATCAATTCCAGTGTATCAAAACACTGAAACAATGTGTCAATGCGGTCAGGTACTTCTGCCTTCTTTTTTTTCAGCCCATCCAATACATCTTCCACGGCATGGCACAACCGGGCTGTCCCCTGGTAATTCAGGGTAGCGGCCATACTCTTTAAAGTGTGCGCTTCGCGGAATATAGTATTTATTAATTGTACCCTGGACGGATTCTTTTCCAGCTCAAGCAAAGACCGATTCATGAAATCTATATGCTCTTTTGCTTCACTCAAGAACAGGTCTTTGTATTTTTCAATATCTGCCATTTATACTCCGTATATCGTATATAGTGATGCGTTGTGCGCAATATGCATTACGATATACGCATCACGAAACCGCTTCCTCGATTGCGCCGGCTATCTGATCCGCCGGCAGCACTCTATCGGCAACGCCCGCGTCAATAACCGCTTTGGGCATACCGAATATCAATGAAGATTCATCCTGCACAATCGTTTTTCCGCCGTATTTTTTAATTTCCGTCATTCCCCGGACTCCGTCGTTCCCCATACCACTTAAGATAATTCCAACGGTATTTTCTTTGTAAATTAAAGCAACCGATTTCATTATTTCATCAATTGACGGACTCAGGATGCCGGATACAGCCTCACTTAAGGAAATACTTACTTCTGTTGTCTCTTTATTTACGCCCATGCGCCCTTTGAGCGCCAGACTAAATCCGCTGGGAATAAGATATGCCGCTCCGGACTCAAGAATCTCGTTATTCCCGGCGACTCTCACAGGCAGTTCAGAATTACGGTTCAGGTGTTCCGCCAAACTTTCCGTAAAAAATCTGCTTGGTATATGCTGACCAATAATAATCGGGGCGGAGAAATCAGAAGGAAGGGACGTTAGGAGCATCTCCAGCATCTGCGGGCCGCCGGTAGAGGCTCCAATAACAACGATTTTGTTTATGCCGATTAATTTGCGCCTGCGCCTTTCAGGTTTTTTCCCAAGCAATCTGATTCTTCCGACATCAACCTTTGCAGCGGCTTTAACCTCCTCTATCAAAAGTCCCCTGACCGTTTCTATATCTAGGGACAATTCGCCTGATGGCTTAAGAACAAAACTAATCGCCCCGACCTTTAGACATTCTATAGTAATATCGGCGTCTTTTTTGCTATACGCGGAAAGTATGACCACCGGAGTCGGATACTGGCGCATAATATGCTTCAGGGTAGTCAAACCATCCCAGCCCGGCATTGCCAAATCCAGCGTGATGCAATCGGGTCTTATTCCGGGAATCTTGTTCACCGCTTCGGCTCCGTCTTTGGCGGTGTCTATCACTTCAATTTCCGGATCGGAATTGAGCATATCCGCTACAAGTGTTCGCATAAAGAGAGAGTCGTCGACAACGAGAACTTTTATTGGCATGGTATTTTTATCACATCCTTCGCCAGTTTTTAGCAGCTTAATTTAATTACAATTTTAGTGCACTTTAGCCATCCTAATCAATCACCCAGATATTTCTTAACCATTTCAGCAATCTGTTCGTCATCAAAGGGCTTGACAAGATAATCCTTGACACCCAGTCTCCTGCATTCTTCTTTTGTCTTATCCTGGCCGACCGCACTGATCATTACGACACGCTGTTTCGGATCTCTTTTCATGACCGTCCGAAGGACGCTTATGCCTTCTTCTTCTCCTTCAGGCATAATAATATCCAGCATGATTAAATCCGGTCTTTCCCTTTCAAATTGCTTCAAGGCTTCGGTTCCTGTTGCGGCCTCCAATATTTTATAGCCGCCTGCCGCGTTTTTTCCGGATGCAAGACCGCCTTTTTCGGAGGCGCCTAATGCCTTGACTAAAACATCCTTCAGAACAGTTCGCATGAATAACGAATCATCTACAATTAGTATTTTTTTCATATTCTCTTCCTTTTGAGGCCTTGTGGTGAAGCGCTCAAGGCTCCGCGGCTATGGACACTTCACCCTCTGCGCGTTCTTCCATTGTCTCCGGTTTTTCGGCTGCTTCTTCCATTGTCTCTCGTTTCTCTGCTCGATGCCTTTCAGAGAACTCAGCCAATCTGGAAAGCTCTTCGTCTGAAAGAACTTTGGCTAAATCAAGCAACATTATCATACGATTTTCCAAGATTATCATGCCGCTGATATATGTTCTATCTATCTTGTTTACAAGTTCCGGGGTGGGCTTGATCTTTGATTCAGGAATTCTCAAAACCTGTGTAACCTTGTCGACCATCAGGCCGAAAAGGTTTTCCCCCTGTTCTGTTATAATTATATGTTTTGATGGGACTTCTTTTTTTGCCTGCAGGAAAAAACGCGCTTTAAGGTTTATCAAGACGCTGATTTCTCCTCTTACATTGGTTATGCCTTTAATAAAATCAGGAGAATCCGGTATCAGCGTAATAGAACCTACCTTTATAACCTCTCTAATCTGCCTTATAGCAACGCCGAATTCCTCATCTCCCAGCGTAAAAATTATTAACTGGATAATATCCCCCGCTTCATTCGGGTCCAGTACCCCGTGGCCTATAGCTCGTTTTTCATCAGTCATTTTAGCTCTCCTCGCTACCTGCCTCGGCAATTATTTTAAATCTTCTTAGTGCAGTTCTGAGTTCCTCTGCCATAGTAGACAGATTTTGAGCCGATGCAGCCATCTGCTGCATAGATGCTGTCTGCTGCTGAATAGATGTTGACATGTCTCCTGCTCCGACAGCAGCCTGTTCCGACGTGGCGGCTATTTCCTCTATAGTTTTTGCTACTTGTTGAGCGCCTGTTGCCTGCTCCGCCGCGGCAGCAGAAATACCCTGAGCTTTAGCTGTAATTTCTTGGGTGCCGGTGCCGATCTGGTTTAATATGGATAGCGCCTCATTAACAATGCCAATACTATCTCCAACCTGCTCCGTTCCGCTGGTCATACCTTTTACGACCCCGGTTGTAGACTCTCCTATGACATTAACCATTCTTTCAATTTGCACGGCTGCATTTTTGGTTCCGTCAGCCAGCTTTCTGATCTCATCCGCAACAACCGCAAACCCGCGTCCGGCTTCTCCGGCGTGAGCTGCTTCAATTGCCGCGTTTAAAGCGAGTAGATTTGTCTGGTCGGCAATATCCTTGGTTGTGCCCACTATTACGGCTATTTCTTTAGCCCTCTTATCCAGTTCTTTAACTGTGTCGGTGTTGCCTTTTACAATATCATCTATAACATTTAATCTTTTTGCCGCCTGTTCTCCCGACTCAGTGCCCCTTTGAGCAAGTTTGGCTGCTTCCGCCGTAACTTCCGCTGCTGACTTTGCGTTAGTCGATCCCTGTGCTATGGACTTGGATAAATCCGCCACAACCTTGGTGCTTGACTCCAGCTTTTTGGATTGCTCTTTTGCCCCGGTGGCTATTTGCTGTGTAGTTTGCGCCACCTGGAATAATGCGGTATTTACCTGTGTTGATGATTCGGCCAACTGATTGGATGATGTGGCAACTTTTGTAGCGTTGCTCATTGCCATCCGAATAAGCGCCGTAAGGTTATCAAATGATTTGTTAAGGGCATCTGATAAGATTTTGACATCTCCCTTTGTCTTAATCTCCATTCTTTGCGTGATGTCACCTTCAGATAAGGCAACGGCAATCCTGATTATCTCCTGAACAGGTGTGGCAATCGAATCAATCAGATTATTAAGTGTATCTACAATATCTTTCCAACTGCCTGCGACACCTTCGACCGTTGCCCGTTCACCTAATTTCCCCTCCTCGCCTGCTACCTGCGCGACTCTTGAGATCTCCTCTGTCAGTCTGTTCAGATCATCCACCATCTTGTTGAGAACTTCCCTTAACTCTGCTATCTCTCCCGATGCCTCAACGGTGATCTTCTGGGTCAGGTCTCCTGCGCTTATGGCTGTGGCGACCATGGCTATGTTCCTCACCTGGTTCGTAAGATTGGCCGCCAGCATATTTACATTCTCCGTCAGTTCCTTCCACGTGCCGGTAACGCCGGGTACTTCAGCCTGTGCGCCAAGCCTGCCTTCCACCCCGACCTCTCTGGCCACACGGGTAACCTCACCCGCAAAACTGCCGAGCTGATCCACCATTGTATTGATCGTGTCTTTCAGCTGCAGGATTTCGCCGCTGGCCTCAACGGTAATCTTACTGGTTAAATCACCCTGTGCTACATTTGTGGTCACTTCGGCTATGTTTCTGACCTGGCTGGTCAGATTGGCCGCCAGCATATTTACATTCTCCGTCAGTTCCTTCCACGTGCCGGCAACGCCGGGCACCTCCGCCTGTGCGCCAAGCCTGCCTTCCACCCCGACCTCTCTGGCGACACGGGTAACCTCACTTCCAAACAGGTTGAGGTTGTCAACCATGGAATTGAGAACTTCCTTTAAGTCTGCTATCTCTCCTGATGCCTCAACGGTGATCTTCTGGGTCAGGTCTCCTGCGCTTATGGCTGTGGCGACCATGGCTATGTTCCTCACCTGGTTCGTAAGATTGGCCGCCAGCATATTTACATTCTCCGTCAGTTCCTTCCACGTGCCGGTAACGCCGGGTACTTCAGCCTGTGCGCCAAGCCTGCCTTCCACCCCGACCTCTCTGGCCACACGGGTAACCTCACCCGCAAAACTGCCGAGCTGATCCACCATTGTATTGATCGTGTCTTTCAGCTGCAGGATTTCGCCGCTGGCCTCAACGGTAATCTTACTGGTTAAATCACCCTGTGCTACATTTGTGGTCACTTCGGCTATGTTTCTGACCTGGTTGGTCAGATTGGCTGCCAGCATATTTACATTCTCCGTCAGTTCCTTCCACGTGCCGGCAACGCCTTCTACCTTTGCCTGACCTCCAAGCTTACCTTCGATGCCGACCTCCCTGGCTACACGTGTGACTTCGTTTGCAAACGGATTAAGAATATCAAGCATACCATTATAAGACTCCGCTAATTCGCCAAAAATATCCTCTCCCTCTTTTTTCAGCCTGATACTCAGGTCCCCCCTCCTTACAGCTTCCAGCGCTTCTAATAAAGCTTCAAGCTGCCTTTCCGTATCTTTGCCGCTTTCCGCAATTCCAGTTTCCGGAGCCTCCGGATCTGTTTGCCCAAAAAGGGCTTTTTTGCCTGCCTTCCTGGTCAGCAGTTTTGCCATTTTATCTCTCCTCCTTTAGCCATTCATTGATGGTTCACTATCTCCTTTGCTATCCTTTTATACGCTCTGCCTACATCGGAATACGGCGCATAGTGAGATATAGGCATTCCTTTCATCTGTGCTTTATAAATTTTTCTGGAAAAAGGTATTTTAAATATTTTTACGTTTGAAGTTAGATTCATGGTTAAAAATTTCTTTAAGAGTTTCTTAATGTTTGAGCTGAGTCCCCGTTCAAAGATTGACCTTGAATATCCTCTTAAGAGCGCCATCATCACATTTGTTTCAACCCCAAGCTCTTCGGTAATATTCATAAGAAGAACCTTAAGAGTCTCCAAAGCTTTATATGCAAATATTCCAGAATCCAGCGGTATAATTATATTTTCACATGCAACAATTCCATTAATCATAAGCATGGTTGAACCCGGAGGAAGATCTATCAAGACATAATCAAAATGTCCGTCTATATCGACCAGCTTTTCCTTCAGCATCCTCGTATTTTGAATTTTACCGGCCATATGAGTCTCAATAGCCAGCAAGTCCAGAGAAGACGGCACCAGGTTAACACCCGAGTCTGTTTCCAGGATAACTTCTCTTATATTTTTTTGACCAAGCAGCACATCATAAAGTTGTTCATCTATGGTTCTTCGGTCAATGCCTAAACCTGACGTCGCGTTTCCCTGAGGGTCCAAATCTACCACCAACACTGTTTTCTTCATTCTGACCAACCAGCCGGCGATATTCAAACATGAGGTCGTTTTTCCGGTCCCGCCTTTATGATGGACAAATGCAATGTATTGTGCTGCTGTTGACATTTTCTTGGCCTCCTTCACCTCATGTTTCTTTTTCTTCATATCGATAGCCCAACATACAAAGTTTTGCTTATCATTCTTCTTCCTCTTCCTTATGATGAAAATTTACATAAGATTTTCCCAAGATATCTTTTTTGCTGTCATATTCCCCCATTTCAAGGAAAGAAGGATTTACACAGGTAATGCCATTAAGATCTATAAAGGCAATGGCATCATTTCTTGTTTTCAGATCTTCCATCGTTTGTTTGTGATCGGTAATATCACCAAGTGTTAATACTACACCGCTTATCTCGCCGGGTTTCTCCAGTATAGGAGCTTCGTTAAGAGAAAGAAATACTTGCTTTCCGCCGGGCTGGCCTTCGTGACACGGTCTGTCATGTAGCACTTTTCGCAGGCTAACCATTCACTCGTTTTCTTTTGTGAAGTAATGTCCCGCGCAACCAGACTTGCCGCAATTATTTCGTCATCATAAATTATCGGAGAGCTTGTGATTTGGAAATATTTCCTCGCTTTCTCTTTGGCGATAAATTCTATAGTTTGCTAGTACATACGCCGGAAAATATCTCCTTTAAATTTGACACAGTGACTTCTCCCCAAAATTATTTCCTTAAGGAACAAGATATTTATCTGTTCGTCCCGCCTGCGGCGGGACGAATGCCGAGTTCAGCTACACTCTCCGATTTGTCACGCCGCAAGCGGCGCGAACAAATCGTTCGAGCGGAAATCCCGCTTCGCGGTACTCCGCCTCTTGGTTGGCGTGAAAGGAAAGTATAAAGCTTTCCTTTCACGCCAAGTCGGGGTTCCGCTCAACTCGACAATACATGCGATGCAAAAACAGTGCCATGCCACATTAGTCAGTTCAATTCTCAACAACTCTGATTAATTATGTTTTATTGCTCATATGTCTGAGCATGAATATGTAAAGCTCCCCGCCCACAGGGCGGGGCTTCCCGGTAGGGAATGTGTTTTTTATGTTGCGCCCCTTACCCCTCTTGCAAGGCGGGGCTTGCGGGTACACTCCCGGTCGAATTTGAGATATTACAAGCAAAATATGTCAAACTGTTGACGTCTAGCCACCTTGACCCGAACATGCCCGAGTTTTGTTCATCCAATGTAGTGTAGGAATGTAAGATATATGAGTTAATGCAAGTTTACGGGTAAAATATGACCGGTCATTCTACAGAACGGCTGAAAACTGCTTAGAATTCCGGAAACGTTATAGCTTGGGTTGTGTGATCTAATTTTTGCTGTTGTCAACAAAATAGAATTGTCCGCTTTTTGTTGTCCAGGGAGAGTCATGAAACAGGGAGTCATGAGTGGTGTTCCCTGGATGGGTGACGAGCGGCGGACTTACGCTGCCTTTCCCTTTTTGTTTTCTTTCAGTTTTCCTTGTGCATCATAATCAGCCAACTTTCTCGGACCATGGAAAACAGACAGCGAGCCGTTCGTGTAACGATGGACACGCACCCTGACCCTGACGTAATGGCATCTATACCGGTCCGCTGGGATTTGCAGCGTTTTTCCCTTAAAGCTGACGCAGTTATCGGCAGTCACGGTCCGCTGGTACTGCTCGCATAGAATGTCGTCAAGGTTTACTCCAACCCAGGGCACAAAGGCCGAACCTTTCTCGGCAGCAGGCTGCATAAACTCGGCATTGAATGCCGGTCGATACACCTCGGCCAGATACCGGTTGGCCGCGTCCATCGTGGTGATTCCATACAGGACCAATTCCTTGGGAAGCCGACCCTGATGCGTACTGAAGTCTCGTTCGCTTCGCCCCCGTGCTTGCGGAGAATATGCAGCAATCATCTCGATCCCCATCTGCTTCATAGCGCGCCCAAACTGTGTGAGCTGCCCTTTACTTACCTTTCCCCCAGTCTCAGGCGTGTACCAGTAGTGACTTCCACGATCGGTATAGAGTGAACTGAACAGGCCCCTTTGAAGGATCACGTCCCGCACTCCCTGAAAGCTGCTGGCTGTGCCTTCCTCCTGGACGAAGAACATACTGTAGTGTTCGCTTGTCGCGTCATCCATTGTCACGATCAGATCCC
>CAZYTP010000073.1:0-13611 GCA_964650385.1 uncultured Syntrophales bacterium
TTTTTTTCTCAGAAACCATATACAAAGATCAATCCCGATGAAGTAGTGGCTATCGGGGCCGCTGTTCAGGCAGGAGTTTTAACGGGGCAGGTTGACAATGTTGTGCTGGTGGACGTAACCCCACTTTCGCTGGGAGTTGAAACGCAGGGAGGTCTTTTTACGAAGATAATTTCCCGCAACTCCACGATTCCCACCTCGGCAGGACAGATATTCACCAACGCCGGAGACGATCAGACCGTTATGGATGTCCACGTTCTCCAGGGTGAGCGGGAGCTGGCTACGGACAATATAAGTCTGGGGCAATTCCAGTTGACCGATATTCCTCCGCTGCCCAGAGGAAAGGCACAGGTGGAGGTTACCTTCGAGATCGATGTAAATGGAATAGTAAAGGTTTCCGCCGAGGAACTTTATACGGAACAACAGACCGGGATTACGATCAATGCATCCCATCTGCTGTCGGACGAGGAAGTTGAATATGCAGTAAGGGAAGCGCAAGCACATGCCGAAGAAGACATAAAAAGACGCGAGGAAGTGGAGATTAATATCGGGGCCGACGGCATGATCCGCGCGGCTGAGCTTGTAATGAAGAAGAAAGAAAAGGAGTTATCTGCTTCCTTGCTGAACAGAATTCAGGCGGCCATACTGGCTCTCAAAGAATCACTGGCAGAAGGCGAAAGCGATAATATCAGAGGTGTGACGGATGCGTTGAGAAAATTGCTCAGTGAAATATGATGGTTTCGTAAAAAGCTGGATTTCCCCTCCTCTGGGAGTCTGTGTTGTAACAGGGTGAAATGTCATTCCGAACGAATGTGAGGAATCTTAACATGTTAAATTTGGTGCACTCGTAAAAAGTCTTTCTCTGTCACCCTGAACAATACCACTGTCACCCTGAACTCGTTTCAGGGTCTCCAGAGATTCTGAAATAAATTCAGAATGACATGAGTGGATGCTGAAACAAGTTCAGCATGACAAATGACACATTTTGAGACTTTTTACGAAGCCGTCAAAGTTAAAACAGCAAAAGATTTGGTTGTCTCTCCTATGTCAACAGCGTCAGTGATGGCCGCTCAGGTCCCCCCGCGTACTGTTCGGAATATTAGACGCGGCCATCTTATTCGCGGGATGCAGGATATTGCTCATGATGAATGAGACCGATGCATGGCTAAGAACCGTCTTTGACACGGTGCAGGCGGGAATTCTAATAATTGATCCCGAAACACACCTTATCGTCGATGCAAATCCCGTTGCCGTCAGGTTAATCGGTGATCCGAAGGAAAAGGTTGTCGGTTCGGTATGTCACAACTATATCTGTCCCGCGGAAGCAGGAAGATGTCCGATTACCGATCTCGGAGAAACGGTCTACAACTCGGAACATGTCCTGCTTACGGCGGGTGGTGAAAGCCGCTCGATCATCAAGACTGTGACGAATGTGGTGCTCCGAGGCCGCAAATATCTTTTCGCGAGTTTTATTGATATCACCGAAACAAAAAAAACAGAAGAAGTCCTGCAAAAGTCAAAGGATATTTTCCATGCCGTTGTATCCCAAAACCCCTCCGGCATAATTGTTGTTGACAGTGAGGGAATAGTACAGTTTGTCAATCCCGCGGCTGAATCATTGTTCGGCAGAAATGCAAAAGATATGGTGGGCAATGTGTTGGGCCTTCTCCTGGTTGACGGTGAATCTACAGAAATTGATATCGTATTAGATGCTGGAAAACCCGGTGTCGCGGAAATGCGGGTAGTTGAAACCGAATGGTTGGGCAAGTCTGCCTATTTAGCGATGCTTTTCGACGTTACGGCCATTAAAACTGCTGAAGAAACCATGAAGAGGGCAAATGAAGAGCTTAAAAAAAATAACAGCATGAAGACGCAATTTATTTCAACTGCTTCGCATGAACTCAGAACTCCCCTTACGTCCCTTCAAAATGCCATTCATATTCTGGCATCGAAAAAAGCAGGAGATTTAACGAAAGACCAGGAGCGCTTTCTGACCATGTCAGCTCGCAATATTGACCGCTTGGCCGACATGATCAATGACCTCCTCGACTTAACCAGATTGGAGAGCAAAAAAACAGAGCTTTCTTTCTCGAAAGCTTCTGTCTCCCACATTTTCCGGCAGTTGATAGAAACATTTAACCCCCAGGCAGAGGATAAAACCCTGGTACTGGAGATGGATTGTCCTGAAGACATACCCGCAATCTATGCAGACAGTGATCGGCTTGAACAGGTTCTTTATAATCTAATAAGCAATGCGCTGAAATTTACCCCGCAGGGGGGCAGAGTGTGTTTGAGCACCCGAGTGATTTCGGACTTAAAAGAAGGCGAAAAAGATTCCACAATCCACAATCCGCAATCCGCAATTGAGATAAGCGTAACGGATACAGGAGTCGGCCTTTCCCCGGATGAACAAAAGCGGATATTTGAACCATTTTACCAGGCAGGCGGCACACTGACTTCGAAAACAAAGGGATCGGGACTGGGACTCTCCATCGCAAAAGAGTTAATAGAAACCCATGGAGGAAAGATTTCGGTGGAGAGCGAATTGGGCAAAGGAAGTCGTTTTTCCTTCGCAATTCCCGTTTTTTCACCACAAGCGGTTGAAATGGCCGAAATAGATAAGCAACTGAAAGATTATCTGGCCTCTCCATTCTTTTCACTAATTGAGATAACACTTAATCATCATGAAATATCGGGTCTTAATGCAAGAGAGCCGGATATTTATAACAAGCTGCTGGTTCAGCTTACCGGTGTTGTCCGTATGATTATTCTTCGGGAAACCGACCATGTTATTGCTCAGCCGGCTTTCGGCAGAGTGGTAATAATTATGGGAGGAACATCAAAAACAAAGGCTATGATTGTCAGAAAAAAGCTGAATGAGGTTTTTTCCCGGCATCCCCTCTTTTTTGAAGATACGCCATTGTCCATTCCGACAATCCTGGGACCGGTAACCTTCCCGGAGGATGGCATAACAACGAAAGAGCTCATAGATGCAATTGAAAGACAGATCTCGGATAAAGCATGAAAGGAGATGAACCATGAAAAAGAAAGTACTTATTGTAGATGATGAGGCAGATATTGTTGAAACTATAAAATTCAACCTGGAGTTTGGAAATATCGAATGTATTGAGGCATATGACGGCGAGGAAGCCCTTCTGAAGGCAAGGAAGGAAAAACCGGATCTTATCCTTCTGGATATAATGCTTCCGAAGATGCACGGCTACAAAGTTGCGAGGCTTCTCAAATTTGATGAATCTTATAAGCATATACCCATTATAATGCTGACCGCGAGAGCACAGGAGAAAGATTTAGCGCTCGGGATGGAAACAGGTGCCGATGAATATATTACAAAGCCTTTTGATATGGACATGCTTGTAGCTCTGGTCAATAAGTACTTGCAGGAGGTATAATTATGGATAATCAAATCAAAAAAATGGACAGTGTCGCCAGTATAAGAATGGTTGACCGCCTGAAGCAGGACATGGTCAAAGAGGGTTTAATAACGAAAGAAAAACTCAAGGTTGCTGAGTTAACGGCGCAGCAGGATCAGGATACCCTGAGCAGTACATTGATAAAATTAGGGTTTCTGTTGGAAGAAGATCTGACAAGCTTTATCGGGGAAAAGACGAGCATACCCTATGTAAATATCAGGAATTATTCTATTGACCGTAATGTATTGGCGATTATCTCAGAGAAGCTTGCCCGGCACTACAGGATCATACCTCTGTTTATGATAGAAAATGTTCTGACAATAGCCATGGCCGATCCTCTCAACATCATTTCCATTGATGAAATATCAAAATTGGTGAAGTGCAAGGTTGAGTCTGTCATAGCTTCAGGGGAGAGCATCGATATAGCGATTGATCAGTGGTATGGCACGGGAGATGAGAGGAAAGCACTTATTGAAGAGCTTGCCGAAGATATCAGGCAGGTAGAGAAGAACTATAAGTCTGATCAGCCAACTGAGATACAACTTAAACTTCAAGCGGAAGAAAAGTCGATCATCAAGTTCGTCAACAGTTGTATTGCCCAGGCAGTGCTGGAGGGTGCCAGCGATATCCATCTGGAACCCAAGATAGATTCTATGGCGGTACGCTTCCGTATTGACGGAGTTCTTTACGACAGGCAGCGGTTGCCGTTCAAACTGATTCCTCCAATTACGTCCAGGATAAAGATTATGTCCGGAGTGGATATAACAAAGAGGGGAGAACCGCAGGACGGCAGGATAAGTTTCGTTATCAGGAACAAGAGTGTTGATATTCGTACATCCACCTTTCCATCTATGCACGGAGAAAATATTGTTTTGAGGCTCTTGGATAAAACCAAGGGGATTCCCACGCTGTCAGAGCTCGGCTTTTCTGATGGAGATTTTAATATTTTCAGAAAGATGATCAGGGCTACAAAGGGAATAATTCTTGCTGCCGGACCAACGGGGAACGGGAAAACAACGACCATTTATTCAGCTATTGGTGAGCTGAATACAACAGACAAGAATATAATGACCATTGAGGATCCGATTGAATATAAAATTGAAGGGATTGTTCAGGGGCAGGTTGACCTCAAGACAGGGCTTACATTTGCCAGTGCCCTCAGGTCAATCTTACGTCAGGACCCTGATATCATTTATGTGGGTGAAATAAGGGATTATGAAACCGCAGAAATTGCAGTGCGTGCAGCTTTAACCGGACACCTGGTTCTCAGCACCCTTCATACTAACGATGCTGTTGGAACTATATTGAGGCTTCGTGATATGGGCATTGAATCCAGCTTATTGGAATCTACCCTTCACTGTTCATTCGCCCAGCGTCTTGCTCGAAAGATCTGTCCCAGATGTATTAAGGAATATCAGCCCGATGAAAGCCTCCTGAAAAGTTTAGGTTTTTCTTCAGGTACCAGGCTTTACAAGGGTGAAGGGTGTGAATTTTGCGGCGACACCGGTTACAGCGGCAGTATCGGGCTTTTTGAAATAGTGGTTATTAATAAAGAGCTTCGTAATTTGATAGCAAATAAGGCTCCAGAAGAGCAGATCAGGGAAGCTGCAAGGGCTCAGGGTATGCAAAACCTCTTTCAAGATGGACTTAAAAAGGCAAAAAAAGGAATCACAACAATAGAGGAAGTAATAAGGCTGACTAAAGAGGAAGAATAATAAACAAAGCTTTATGTATTCGTAAAAAGTCTTTTTTTGTCACCCTGAACAATACCACAAATGTCACCCTGAACTTGTTTCAGGGTCTCCCGAGATTCTGAAATAAATTCAGAATGACAAGAGTGTTGCTGAAACAATTAGATGCTGAAACAAGTGAGATCCTGAAACGAGTTCAGGATGACAAATGACACATTTTGAGACTTTTTGCGAGACTGTCAAGCTTTGTATGTTGAGACGGTGATATGAATAGAAATATGAACAATAAAGAGATCTGGTTTCAATATAGATTTAAATTCGGCGAGGGTGGAGAAAAACTTTTTGATGTTGGACTGAACAGGGAAACGCTCAATCTGATACAATCTAAAAGGGAGTCGTATCCGGAATGGGTTAATCTGAGTTTTTCTAAATGTCTAAACTGCCCTTTAGAGGAAGTCCATTATCCATATTGTCCGATCGCCGCAGATTTCATCGAGCTGGTGGATTTCTTCCGGGATATGATATCTTATGAAGAAGTTGACCTGGAGATACATTGCGAGGAGAGAACATATTGTAAACATACGACTTTGCAACAGGGAGTAAGTTCCCTGGCTGGTATATATATGGTTACAAGCGGCTGCCCCATTATGGAAAAACTGAAGCCCATGGTACGTTATCATTTACCGTTTGCAACGCTCAGAGAAACACAATATCGGGTGCTTTCAATGTATTTAATGGCACAATTTTTTATATACAGAAAGGGCAGGGAACCCGACTGGGAATTAAAAAACCTTGTCAAAATTTATGATGACATACAGGTCGTTAATAATGATTTTTGCAGACGGCTGGCCCAGAATCAAATGGGGGATGCGGCGCTAAATGCTCTGGTCAAGCTTGATATATTTGCCAAACATGTATCCTCATCGATAAACAGGAACTCATTGGATGAAGAAGAACGCTTATTTGACGCATATCTTTAGCAAAGGTGGCTTATTTTAGGCCGTTTTCTGAACTTGCCCCGGATGCGACGGGTTTAATTATGGGGGGCTGGGGTGAAAATTTTGTCAAATACCCCTCTACCTAACCTTTTTCCACCGGGGGAGAAGGAATTATACGGTAAATGATATGAGACCCTTACGAAGAAGTTACATTCCCATTATATGTACGTTTATTATAGGGGTTGCGGTATCTTTAATTCTTTTTGTGATCGTTAAAAATTGGGAACAAACGAATCTCCGTATTGAATTTCAATCACGTTCAAGAGGATACGCAAACGCTGTTCAAGGAAATCTCAACAAGTGCTTGGAAGCTTTAAACTTCTTAGGAGATTTTTTCAATAATTCACAGCAAGTGACCCGTCAGGATTTTACTGTTTTTGCGGAGAGTGCCTTATCCCGCCACCCGGCCATCCAGGCGTTTTCATGGAATCCCCTTGTCACGGGCAATGAGCGCGCCGTGTATGAGTCTCTGGCGAGAAAGGAGGGGCTGAAGAATTTCAAGTTCACGGAAAGAACAAAAGAAGGGGCTCTTGTTGATGCTGCACAACGTCAAGAATATGTGGTGGTTTATTATATAGTTCCGCTGGAGACCAATAAGGCCGCTCTCGGTTATGATATAGCTTCCGATGCGACACGTTTACAGGCCGTTGACCAGGTATTCAAGACCGGTGAATTGACTGCCACTGGCAGGATCACGTTAGTCCAGGAAACCGGCACCCAGCTTGGAGTCTTGGTCTTTTTACCCATTTATCAGCAAGGCGTTTCCCTGAAGACCTCTGAAGCACGTCTCAAATACCGAAAGGGGTTGGTTGTGCAAGTCCTTCGCATTGGTGATGTCGTAGAAGGAGCCTTGAAAGGTTTCCCTGACGAGGGGATTAATTTATATCTTTACGACGCATCCGCTGAAAAAGGAACCCGTCTCCTTTACTCCCGTCTCTCACACATACACGGAATGACAGAGCATCCAATGGATGAGGAGGTAATTCAGGAAGGTCTTCACTGGACCAATAATTTTGAAATCGCAGGGCGTCAATGGAAAATTCTGTTCAGTCCTTCCCCCTTCTTCCTCGATTCAAAACAATCCTGGCAATCATGGCTCATCCTGTCTGGATCGTTGTTATTGACAGCTATATTGTTCCACTATCTTTTAATAAGATTAAACTATACTACTGAGATCGAATCGCGAGTGAGAGAACAGCTTAGAACCAACCAGGAATTAGCCAGCGAAATCACCGAGCGCAAGCAGGCGGAGGGTGCATTACGGGATAGTGAGGAACGGTTCAGGCTTTTTATGGATCATCTCCCCGGGATTGTTTTTATTAAGGATCTTGAGGGGCATTATGTTTATGCAAACAAGGCCTACGAGAAGCGCCGTGACATGAAAAAGGAGGCCTGGTACGGCAAGACAGATGAGGAGCTCTGGCCTGCCGAAACAGTTACGCAGTTCAAGGAGACGGACGAGCTGGTCATTTCAGAATGTCGTAGCGTGGAAACGATCGAAATCGTCCCTGATGCCCAAGGCGAAATCCGTACCCAGTTGACCACGAAGTTCCCGGTATTGAAGGACGACAGGCTCTCCTTTGTGGGCGGTATCGGTATAGACATCACCGACCTGAAGCGGGCGGAGGAGGCCCTCCAGTCAAACAAGTTACAACTGTCCAACGCTCTGGAAATTGCCCATCTCGGCCACTGGGAGTACGACGTTGCCAACGACCTCTTCACGTTCAATGACCAGTTCTACAAAATTTTCCGCACCACGGCCGAGGAAGTCGGCGGGTATACAATGCATTCCGCCGAATACGCCCGTCGCTTTGTTCATCCCGACGACATGGATGTGGTCGGGGAGGAAACTCGGAAAGCCATCGAAACCACGGACCCCCATTTCAACCGGCAGCTTGAACACCGAATACTCTATGCAGACGGCACGGTCGGCTATATCACCGTCCGGTTTTTCATCGTCAAGGACTCTCACGGCAGGACGGTCAAGACTTATGGAGTGAATCAGGACATCACCGAGCGCAAGCAGGTGGAGGAACAAATAAGGAAATCCTTAAAAGAAAAAGAGGTGCTACTCCAGGAGATACACCACCGGGTGAAGAACAACATGCAGGTAATCTCCAGTCTCATCAATCTCCAGTCAGAATATGTAAAGGACAAGGAATCCCTTGAAATGTTCAAGGAGAGCAGGGACCGTATTCTCTCCATGGCATTCGTCCATGAGAAGCTCTACCAGTCTGAAGACCTTACAAGAATTGACTTTGACGATTATATAAGAAGCATAACCAAACATCTCTTCCGTACCTATTTTCTTGATCCCAATGCCGTAAGGCTGAACGTCAACTGTTCCGATGTATTTCTGGATATTAACAAGGCCGTTCCCTGCGGCCTGATTATAAATGAACTGATCTCCAACGCATTTAAGCATGCCTTTCCTGAAGGCAGAAAAGGAGAGATTACTATCGGTTTTCATCCTGATGGTGATAACAGGTTGACACTGGTTGTCAGTGATAACGGTGTAGGCTTCCCGGAAGATATAGACATCAGCGATACTGAAACACTCGGATTACACCTGATCAGTATTCTTGTTACTCAACTCAAGGGAACCCTGGAGGTTGAAAGAGACAGGGGTGCCACATTTAAGATTACTTTTGCCCCGTAATCCACAGGCAATTGCCCTTTTTGTAAATCTTTCAACATTGTTGCAATATTTTACAGAAAACAATCAATTGGAAGTATCTATGAATGCTAAAACTAAAAATGATTTGAAAACTTTGTTTGACGAACAAACATCTTTGCTATCGGAGGCAAACAGACGACTGAATGTTGAAATAGAATCCCGTATAAAGGCTGAGGAAGCATTACAGAAAAATGAAGAAAGTTTTCGAACTATAATAGATGGCAATGTTGATGGCATTGTTGTTCTGGACAAAAACGGATTTGTGCTTTTTGCGAATCCGGCAGCGGAATTATTTTTTGGCCGTAAAGCAGAAAATCTCATTGGCAAACCTTTCGGCTATCCGGTGACAACTGATGAGGCCACCGAGCTCGACATTTTGCGTGGGAAAGAAGGGCTTATTACAGTGGAAATGCGTGTGGTGGAAACGAAGTGGGAAGGAGAAAAGGTTAATCTTGCGTCGCTGCGAAACATCTCGGACCGTAAAGAGATGGAGGAAAAACTTAAAGATAGCCTTGAAAGAACGCGAAAGATCTTGGGGGGTACCATTATGACCGTATCCATGATGGTTGAAATAAGAGACCCTTACACGGCCGGCCATCAGCACCGCGTGGCCGATCTTGCACGTTCCATAGCCACAGAGATGAACCTTTCTAATCAAGCAATTGAAGGAATCCGTATTTCAGGGTCTATTCATGATGTCGGGAAGATATCCATACCGGCGGAGATTCTCAATAAACCCGGTCAGCTATCGAAAGAAGAAATACGTGTGATCAGAACGCATCCCCAGGTCGGCTATGATATATTGAAGGCAATAGATTTTCCATACCCTGTTGCCAAATTTGTGCTTCAGCATCATGAAAGAATAGACGGTTCAGGATATCCCGCAGGACTTTCCGGTAAAGACATTACGAAGGAAGCAAAACTTTTAGCTGTAGCTGATGTTCTTGAGGCCATGTCATCACATCGACCCTATCGTCCATCATTAGGCATTAATAAGGCACTGGAGGAAATCTCAGAGAACAGAGGTGTCCTTTATGATGCCGGGGTTGTGGATGCCTGTTCGAAGCTTTTTACCGAGAAAGGTTATAAATTGCCCGCAATATAGTTTTTAAACGAATAATCCTGCAATTACTAAGCGCTGTTTGAAACAATGGGAAAAACTATTAAAAAAGCCGGCATACCCGGACTCCAAACAGGAGAACAAACCATCCTGCAAAATCAGGGAGCGTATAAGAGCAGTCCCCGCTCGGGGTGGAAAATAGCCCGGTGCTTTCTTACCAATCGGCGATTTATAATCTGCCAGGGATCAACAATCAGATTTAACATTTCCCTCGACGATATTACGGATTTAATGGTAGACAATGTTCACTATGTTATCAGCAAAAAAAGATCTTTGCGCCTTTTTTATAATTCAAAGAAGGATTCCGCAAAGAACAGGATCTGGTTTGTCACACCGGACCTGGATGACTGGAAGAAAAAGATCCGTCAGGCATCCCTTTTAAATGTCGATGTGGCGACGGTTGAAAAGATTGCAGCTCAACTGGATCATGATGGTCAGGATATTCTGTGGTACCTGTGGGACAAACGCCATGCCAGAATCGACCAACTGGCCGAACTGATAGATGCTCCGAACCATATGCATGTACTTATGAACATAAGGGAAACGATAAATCCTTTTGCCGAAAAGATTATAGGATGTCCGATTCTTTCTTTCGAAAGGTCAAGGGTTGATCCGGAAACGGGAGAGGCAGTTTCGTTTAGTTGGTGGTTGATTGGGAAATATGATAAATGGGTGCCGAGCGATGACCGCCTGCTGGACATATTCGATGAAGATTCCTGCATACAGGTCGTTATGGAAGTAAAAGGAATAGAGGAGCCTGATTTAAAGCTGGATGTTGAGAAAGATCAGATTGCTGTAATGTCCGTAAAAACCGGCTCTACATGGAAGGAAATCATCGATTTGCCTGCTGAAATAGACCCTGACAGCCCAGAAATGCACCTGAAAAATAATCTGCTTGAGATTAGATTGTTTAAAAGGAATCAGTGATCAGAGGAGCATTACCAGAACCGTCATTCCCGCGAACGCGGGAATCCAGAATTGATAACCTTGTCCTCGACCTGATCGGGGACCGGAATGATGATGGAAAAGCAATTTTATGTCTACATACTGGCAAGTAAGCGGAATGGAACGCTTTATTTGGGTGTAACTTCTGATATCGTTAAAAGAGTATGGCAGCACAAGAACGGTTTTGCTGAAGGTTTTACAAATAAATATGGAATTAAAAAGCTCGTTTATTACGAAATCCATGAAGATGCCGAAAATGCTATCAAAAGGGAAAAACAGCTCAAAAAATGGAGAAGAGCATGGAAAGTAGAACTGATAGAAGAGAAAAATTCCGAATGGCGGGACTTGTATGCAGATATATGTCAATAGACTGGATTCCCGCGTTCGCGGGAATGACGTTATACGTTTGCGGGAATGACGTTATACGTTCGCGGGAATGACGTTATATGATAGCGGAGATGACGTTATAGGATCGCCGGAATGACAGACTTTTTACGAATGCATAAATCATTAATTCCCCCTGCGGAGTTCAATAATGTTCTCTTGCCATGTCCCTGAATATTTCCACAACAGAGATTTACGATTAATCCTTTTCGGTGGGAAAGGCGGCGTTGGTAAGACCACCATGGCGGCAAGCGCTGCGCTTCATCTGGCACAATCCAGCCGTGGTGAAAAAAAAGTCCTGATAGTATCTACCGATCCTGCCCACTCCCTGTCAGACAGCTTTGGGATAGAGATAGGTGATCGCGTAACGCCAATTCCTTACGGAAAAGTGGGCAGTGAGCAGGGGGCAGGGGGCAGGGGGCGATCCGCAATCAGTAATCTCTTCGCCATCGAGCTGGATGCGTCCAGACTGGCGGGTGAATTCAAAGAAAAGAATGAAGCCGTCATCAAAAAGTTGGCGGACAGGGGAACCTATTTCGACCAGCAGGACATTGCGGAATTTTTCAATCATTCGCTTCCCGGCATGGACGAGGTTATGGCGATCATTGAAATGGCCAATTTTATGCGGGACGAAATCTATGATATCCTGATAATAGACACTGCTCCTACCGGGCACACCGTCCGGATGCTTAACCTGCCCAAACAGATGCAAAAGTGGGTTGAGGTCATGGACCTCATGCAGCACAAACATCGCTTCATGTCCACACATTTTACGGGGAAAAGTTACGTCAAGGATGAGTGTGACATTTTCCTGGACGAACTCTCCTCAGACATTGACAGGGTTAGAAAACTTCTCTCGAACAGTCAGACAACCCGTTTTGTGCCGGTGACTATTCCTGAACCCATGAGCATACATGAAACTGAAAGAATGCTCGGGGCGCTCGAAAAAATCGATGTTCCGGTGAAGGAGATAATAGTCAACCGCGTTATAGAGAGTGAACACTGTAAATTTTGCAGGTTGAAAAAGGAGGATCAAAAGAAGCCTCTGAATGAAATCAAGGATAAGTTTTTTAGATATAACTTGATCAAAGTTCCCCTGTTTCCCGTAGAAATCCGGGGGGTCGACGGCTTGAAGAAGCTGATGGATTATTTATCGGGCAAATCCGGCCCCATTGAACTTAAAAAAGCGGAACTGCCGGATGAGGGACAGGGGACATATTTGAACCTCAATCCCGATCTTGAATTTATCCTCTTCGGCGGCAAGGGCGGAGTCGGCAAAACAACCCTGGCTGCCGCTGCAGCTCTGCATATAGCCGGAAAACACCCGGAAAAACGGGTCCTAATCTTTTCAACCGACCCGGCTCATTCTCTGTCAGACAGCTTCGGAATAGAAATTGGTGATAATGTGACGCCAATTCCTTTAAGGGCAGTGGGCAGTGGGCAGGGATCAGTGGGCAGTGAGCAGGGGGCAGGGGGCAGTGGCCGATCCGCAATCCGCAATCCGCAATCTGCAATCCATACAAACCTTTTTGGTCTTGAAATGAACGCCGATAAGTTATTCGAGGATTTTAAAAAGAATGTCAGAGAAGAGATAGAGGAGGTGTTCGACAGGTTCTTAGGCGGCAGGATTGATATTAAATTTGATCGTGAGGTCATGACGGAACTATTTACCCTTGCACCTCCGGGACTGGACGAGATTATGGCCCTTAACACTATCATGGACCTGAGAAAGGAAAAAAAGTTTGATCTCTTCATCCTTGATACATCGCCTACCGGCCACCTGCTTCGCTTTTTAGAACTTCCCGAGATGGTAAGGGAGTGGTTGATGGCGTTTTTCAGGCTGATCTTAAAATATAAGGGGGTTGTAAGACTAACAAATGTCGCCGAGAAAGCCCTGGCCATGGCCCGGAATGTCAGAAGGATTCAGGAGACCCTGACGAACCGAGAGAAAACTGATTTCATCGGGGTTACCATCCCCGAGGCCATGGGCTTCCTTGAACTGGACCGTCTTATTTGTGTTCTTGATAATTCCGGAATTCCCAGTAACAACATCGCAATCAATATGGTCATCCCGAAGACGGATTGTGATTTTTGCTCTTTCAAGAGAATGGAGGAGCAGAGGCATATAAAAAAAATCCATTCAATATATCCCGGCCGTGCCATTATAAAAATACCCTTGTTTCCTCATGAGATCCACGGAGTGGATAAACTGAATAAGGTTGGCAAAACCATGTTTTTTTAAAGATAGTTTTTTTGCGAAACCATCAAATCTTGATGCACTCGTAAAAAGTCTGTCATTCCCGCGCAGGCGGGAATCCATAGAGGGCTAAGTGCTTGAAAAGACTGGATTCCCGTTTTCACGGGAATG
>CAZYTP010000074.1:0-13210 GCA_964650385.1 uncultured Syntrophales bacterium
TCAACTATTTAATTTTACAATGCAAACTGCGCTAACTGCGGGGTTTGAGGGTTATAAGGTGGTTATGCAAGGGATTTGTGAAATATTTTCAAAGGATGCTCTTTTCGCTTTCGGAAACAATTCTGTCTATCTCCATCTGGAGTTCTTCGGGAAGTCCTTCCATCTTAACGTTGAGAAAGCCCCTTACAATAAGGGCGGTTGCCTCCTCTTCGCTCAGACCCCGGGCCATAAGATATTCTATCTGATCCTGGGATATCTTCCCCACCGCCGCTTCATGAGACATCTCCACACCGGCAACCCTTGCGTCAAGTTCGGGAATGGCACGAATCGACCCCTCTTCCGAAAGCATCAATCCATTGCACTCAAGGTGGGCCTTCACGCCCGGTTTGTACCCTATCAGTTGTCCCCGCGCTATGATGTCTCCTCCGGTAGAAATGGCTCTTGAAATGATCTCGGCCTTGGTACCGGCTGCTTCTAAAGAAACTTTTCCCCCTACATCCAGCTCCGATCCTTTTGCCGCAACCAGGATACTGTTTATCCGCGCTACAGCGCCCTCCCCCAAAAGCCTGACAACGGGATACATTTGAACAGATTTAACCGGGTTCATTGAGACGTAGTTTGACATGAATGTTGCTTCTTCTTCCACCATAACTACCGTCCTCGGTCTGACCTCAATTTCTTCCCCCCAGTTATGTATCATGGTAGAAGTAACTGTTGCCCCCTTTTTTATATAAAACTCCGTAACTCCAATATGCAGACCTCTAACCAGACGGGGTGCTGTTGCACATCCCGTGATAAGATGAAGCTCCGATCCCTCTTCCGCAATAATCACGTTATGAACATTCTGGGCAACCCCCTCCCCGTCTATGTAAAGACAGGCCTGCACAGGGAAAGTCGCCTTAACTCCAGGTTTTATCCTGACAAAATAGCCATTGTTAAAATTTAGCTCCGCCCGGGCAGTATATTTATCTGCTCCCACATCAACTGCCTTCCACCAGTACTCTTTAAGACCGTCATATTTTTTAAGGGCATCGGCCATTGGAAGCAGTTCAACGCCTTCCTGGCCTACAGAGCAATGAACCGGTGAATGATCCATCAGCAAAAAACTGCCCGATCTTTCTTCCCCTGAAGTTACGATTCCCACCTCTGCAAAATTTTTTCTTTCTTCTTCAGAAAAACCTGCCAGTTCGGGATTGTATGCATGAACCGATGACTCTTTCTTAAAACTGGAGAGGTCAATATCGGCTCCGTATAATGCCTTTTTGTCTGATGCAGCTTCTGCTCTTTCCCTTATCTTTGACACCTTATACACTCCTCATAGCCAAATTTCTGAATCATCTGAAACATCTCTCTTGGGTTGCCTTCACATCTCATTCCTCCATTAAGCAAAATATGCCCTTTATCTGCCTCAAGATAATTGAGTATGAGGCCAGTATGTGTAATAACCAGCCCTGCCCTCGTCCGCTGCCTTCGAAGATACTTCTGAAGAAGATTTTGTATTACCTTTCCGATTACCTTAATATTCTCTATGTCTACGCCTGATTCCGGTTCGTCCAGCAGAACTAAATCCGAATTCTGGGACACGAGCTGCAAAAGTTCGGATTTCTTTATCTCTCCTCCTGAAAATCCAAGGTTTATATCCCTGTCCAGAAACTCTGAGACGTTCAATCTCTTTGCTATATTCTCTGTATTCTTCCCGTTATTATTAATTATTTCGACAAGGTCTCTCGTCTTCACCCCGGAGATGGTCGGAGGTCTCTGAAAAGACATGCCGATCCCCATCTTGGCTCTCTCATTAATCGGAAGTTTGGATATGTCGTTTCCTTTGAAAAAGATATTACCTTTTGTGATTTTATATCCGGACATTCCCATAATCGTCATTAACAGCGATGTTTTCCCTGACCCGTTTTTCCCAAAAAGGACATGGGTTTCGCCATAATCAATCTCAAGATTGACATTATGGAGCATTTCTTTACCCTGGACCTCAACACTTAAGTTCCTTATTTCTAACAACATTTTGAACCTCCATATAACTTACCAAGTACCAGAGGCACTAAAGCACAAAGATTATTTGGCTTGTATTTTATTGATCACAACTAACGAGCTTGCCTGCAATTGAATCACTCGACTAACTTAATAATATTGATTCCATACTCTCAAGCGGACAACCCTCACAACGAGGGGGTTTTTTGCAGAAATGCTTGCCCGTGTTTACGAAAAGTGCATGATACTGATTAAATAGCCGAACACTGTTGGGAATGCTCTTCATGAAAAGTTTTTGAATTTCCCCATAGCTTAGCCCGCCATCAATGATTTCGTGCCTCTGTAAAATCCTGCGCGTGTATAAATCAACGACAAATATCGGTTTGTTCCCCGCGTAGAGGAGTATGCTGTCTGCCGTTTCTTCTCCGATCCCATTAACATCCAACAGTTTTTCTCTCAGGGTCCAGAGGTTCTCCTCAAACATCTTCTCCAGATTCAATTCATATTCCTGCCGCAGAAACCGGAGGAACGCTTTTAGTCTTTTCGTCTTTACATTATAATAGCCGGAAGATTTAATCAGTCCCGCTAAAATATCGTCTTCTATATCAATAAGTTTTTCAGGATCAAGAAACCCTTTTGATTTCAAGTTACTTATGGCAATTTTTACATTCTCCCAGCTTGTGTTCTGGGTCAGTATCGCGCCTACTATTATCTCGAAGGGTGTCTCACCGGGCCACCAGTGCAGATCTCCAAAGTACCTGTCCAGTTTTTCGTAAATAGTCAATAGATATTTACTTGTATCCATAAAAACAACGGGGGAGCTCCTTCAATCTGAAAAATGAGGATAAAGGAAACACTGTATTTTTCCGTAATCACTTACGAATAACAAGAAAGAAAGATGTTCTTCCTCGTTTTATCAAAAGCATACTGCTATTCTCTGCATCTTTCCGGGAAATGGCCTTTACGTAATCCTCCATAGAAGAAATTTTAACCTTGTTTACCTGCAGAATAATATCTTGCGGTTTTACCCCTCCATCATCTGCAGGACTTCCTGCCTGCACATGGGTAACGATGACCCCGTTTTCTTCGGAAAGACCAAGGTGGGCGGCAATCTCCGGTGTAATTTCCTGAACCGTCATTCCCAAATATTCCTTAGCCTCTTCTGTCGTGGCGACTTTCTCTCCCTTTTCCCGTTCCGCTACCACGATCTGCAGGACTTTTTCCTTCCCGTTGTGCAAAATCTTCAGTTCAACCTCTTTCCCAACGGAAAGAGTTGCTACAATCCTCAACAGTTCACGGGTGTCTTTAATCTTTTTCCCGCCAACCTCAAGTATAATATCGCCGGTTTTTAGCCCTGCCCTGTCTGCAGGGTCCCCTTTGAACACATCATTCACCAGAACCCCTTTAACATCTTTAAGCCCGAGGTTTTTCGCAATATCTTCCGTAATCTCCTGCACGGAAACGCCAAGCCAGCCCCGTACGACTTTGCCTTTCGTTTTAAGGTCGGACAAAATCCCTTTAGCCATGTTTATGGGTATGGCAAAACCGATCCCCTGCCCACGGGCAATAATTGCTGTATTGATACCCACGACCTCCCCTTGCAGGTTAAAAAGTGGGCCTCCGCTGTTCCCGGGATTTATAGAGGCGTCCGTCTGGATAAAATTATCATAGGGACCTGAACCGATAACCCGCCCCTTGGCACTCACGATCCCGGCGGTCACCGTATGTTCAAGACCGAAGGGATTTCCTATTGCGATAACCCAGTCGCCTACCCTCAATGCATCCGAGTCACCAAAACCGACGATCGGCAAGCTGCCTGTCGGCTTTATTTTTATCAGGGCTATATCGGTCTTGGCATCTTTACCTTTCACTTCGGCATCGTATTCCTTACCATCGGAAAGCCTTACCTTTATTTTGTCGGCTTTCTCAACAACGTGGTTGTTCGTAAATATGTAGCCGTCCTTGCTAATTATAAAGCCGGATCCAAGACTCTTCTGTTGAAATTCCTTCTCCGGAATGTCTCCAAAAAACTTCTTGAAAAATTCGTCTCCCCCGAAAAACCTATCAAAAGGAAATTCCTCTCCGAAAGGAGACATAAATTTCTTCATGGCACCACTCTTGATAACCTTTGTAGTGCTGATATTAACCACAGCAGGTTTTAGCTTCTCGGCCAAAACAGCAAAGGAGTCGGGTGGCCTTATAGCTTCTACCACCGAAGCTGCAAGAGCATCATTCACGTAAGTTCCCTTAAATACTGGTGAAAAACGTACAGCTCCCACCATGGAAACCACAAAAACCCCCATTAGAAAAACCAGTAACACCGTAAAAAAGGTTTTTCTGCTTTTATTCTCTATGTTCATTTTCATCTACATCCTCCACAACGTTTGACTCTCCCCACAGTGAGCTGCGGGAATACGTTTTTCTTACATTTTTAAGTTTTTCATTAATACACCCGGATTAATATAGTAATCATCGCAGAAAAAACAATATCCTGTCGGTTTTCGGCAATCTTTTTGCGCGTTCTCTTCAATCATCCCTTCCTAAAAACGGCAATCTTTCCTTCTTTCTGTAAACAAGTGCCTGACAGACCGCAATCAGCACTCCTTTAGCGTCCGTAACCTTGATGGAATAGTTCCCCGTCCTCGCTGTTCTACCGACCTCTTCTGCCTCCGCCCTCAGGGTGTCTCCGGTATGCGGAGCCGATATATAGGTAACGTTCATATTGAGGGCAACCGCAACCGTACCGTGTGAGTTTGAAGCCGTCTCAAATGCCTCATCTATCAGAGAGAATATGGCCCCCCCGTGGGTCATGCCGAAGATGTTTTCCATCTCCTTTGTAAGTTTCATCTCAACTACGGAACAACCCTTTGTAACGTCAACCAGTTTCATGCCGAGCTTCTCTGCAAAAGGTTCTTTTTTTACCCTTGCGTAAATTGCCTTATAGATATCCTGACTCACCTTTTAACATTCCTCTTTTCGTTCAAGATGAGATTTCACCCTTCCATTGTTACCGGATTGGTAAGTTCCCCTATTTTTTCAATATTTACGGTTATAACATCGCCTTCTTTCAGGAAAACTGGCGGCTTCCTGGTAAAACCCACTCCCTCAGGAGTTCCCATCAAAATAACAGTACCGGGAAGCAGTGTCATAGACCGGCTGAGATCGCTCACAATCGTGCGGACATCAAAAAGCATATCGGATGTGTTGGAATCCTGCAATATCTTTCTGTTAAGAATGGCACGGATGCGAAGATTGTCCGGATCCGGAATTTCGTCACGGGTCACAATACACGGGCCGAGCGGACAGAAAGTATCGAAGCTCTTACCGCGTGCCCATTGATTTTTCTGCTTGTGAATCTGCCAGTCTCGAGCACTGACATCATTGGCACAGGTGTAACCAAGCACATAATTCATGGCATCCTGTGGGGATACGTTTTTTGCTTCTCTACCGATAATGACGGCAAGCTCGGCCTCATAATCAACCTCATCGGGCCCTGCTGTAGGAAGGATGATAGGTGATCCGGGACCAATGACAGTGTTTGTGGTTTTTATAAACATTACAGGGATATCGGGATGTCCCATGCCGGTTTCATCGGCATGCCTGCGGTAGTTGAGTCCCAGTGCCAGAACGTTGGGCGGGGAGACCGGGGCAAGCAGTGTCTTTATCGTCGCCTCTTCCGATGTTGCATTGAACACACCGAAAATATCCCCTTCGATGACACGTGCCCGGCCCAGGCGGCGTTGATCAAAATCCCCGTATAATTCACGGCCGTCCTCAGAGATAAAACGTATAAGTTTCATCTGTCTCCTCCAAAGTTTCTCAATATCAGCTTTTTATGAGCCACTTTACCACGACTCGATTGAATAAAAAACTTTTTTCTAAAATCTTACCTTGAAGATGAAGTACATTTACGGTATCGTCCATCTAAAAATTAGGAAGAGAAGAAAGCAAAATGGGAGAAATAAAAAGTACATTAGACATCATCATGGAAAAGACAAAAAACCTGACCATGACCGAAGAGGAAAAGAAAGACCTGCGGCGGACGGAGCTAGCGGAAAAAGTTAAAGGATGGGTTCAAAAATATATAGACAACCGGATAAATCAGAAAAACCTCAGATCAGAGCTGAAAAAAGAAGGGCAAGACAACCATTCCATGCTTCAGGAACTCCTGAAAATCGAACTGGTGGAAAGTCTGCAGATGGATGATGATAATGTGAAAATATTGGAACTGATGAAAGATATCCTGAACATCAAAAAAGATCCATTTGTAAACATTATAAAGGATTTCCAGCAGGAAGCCGCCTTTGAGAAACCAAAGAGGCTTGAAGCGATAAAGAAAGTATTAACGAAAAGGGGGGTTTTCGGTTCAGCCGTTATTCCAAACCTGACCCTTGATGAAAGCTGGGATGCTTACTATAAAGAGTTAGAAGCAGAGTACAAAAAAAGATTACACTCGATTACAGATAATTGAACCAATAATTTTCAACCATCTGGAAATTGGCCTGGACCGCCTCGGCTCCGACCACGATCTCTCCATGTCCGGGCAGCAGATACTCCACATCGAGTTTCGAGATACTTTTAATACTTTCTTTTAAAAGCTTACTGTCTCCCCCCGGCAGATCCGTCCGGCCGATTCCCCGATTAAAAATCACGTCACCGGTAAACAGTGCCTTCTGCTCAGGCCAGTAAAGGCACACTGAACCGGGAGAATGTCCGGGCGTAACAATGACCTGAAACGTGATATCGCCGATCGTCAGATCCCCCTCTCCCAGGAAAAAATCCGGTTCCGGGATATTGAAGTAATTGCCGGCAATATCTTTGATAAACGTGTGTTCTCCTTGATTCATAGCAAAAAGAGTCGGTTTTTCAAATTGTTGTACCGCCTCTATATGATCGGGATGCCCGTGGGTCGTAATGACCAGATCGATCTTATCAAGGGAAAGGTGTAAATCGGCAAGCCCTTCATCTACATGGGCGAAATAATTGAGATGGCCGGGATCGATTACTGTCTTTTTTGAACCATTAATCACATATGTGTTGCAGTTGTTGGTTGCAGGATTACGCCACATAAAGGCATGGAGATCGTTTGTTACGTGCATAAAGAATCTTCTCCTGTAAATATAATGCAGGGCTTCAGCCCTGCAAGTGTTGCAGCCTTAAAGGGCTGCGCCGCATTTCCGCCATTTGAAGCTCCCCGCAGCAAGGAGACTGTGTCGCAATAGAGTAAATTGTCACTCCGAACGAATGTGAGGAATCTTAACATGTTAAATTTATTACGCATTAAGGTTTCTCGCTTTGCTCGAAATGACAAAAAGAGGAATTACGACACAGTCTCAAGCTGCGGGGAATGCGCTCTCTGTTCAGTTCAACCTAATCCGGAATCTTCATCAGTTTCAAAATGTTGCTGGAAACGACGTTTCGATAATCTTCTTCACTGAGTTTCAAGCTTTTCACCTTGGCTAATTCACCACGAGGAGTACTAAAGGGGAAATCACTTCCGAAAAGGAGCCTTTTGCTTCCGTATTTCTCCAAAAAGATATCCATTTCCCGTGTGGAGGCAAGGGCTGTATCGGCATAGACGGTTTCATTATCCCAGACACCCGAATTGAATAAAGCGGAAAATCCTCCATTTAATCCACCCAGATGGGGAATGATAATCGGGATCTGACCAGCTACTCTCTTTATAAAATATAGCGTATTTTCAAAGGTTTCCTCAAAAACTATCGGCAGCTGATGATAATATATCTCCTGCAGAAATTCCTCACACCTAGGATCATCATAATGATAAACCGGTTCATTTTCATGACGATGCCACTTAATCCCTTTATATCCTCTCATCAATTCCTTTTTTCTGAAATCGTTCCAGACAAAAAAGTAGGCAAATATATCTTTGTTCGACTTTTGTATGTCCAGCAGATACCGATTAGCACGCTGCCGGCAGGCCATCCAGGAGTAATTATCCTCAAAATTATAATCATAGCGGTCATAGATATCTTCTACAGGGGCGTAAAAGCAGGCCCCTTGAATCTCCCCTTCAGCAAGATACCCCTTAATGAGTTCAAAGGGCAGGTTTACATTCTCAACGCCACAATGGATGTGTGAATCAATAACTTTCATTAACCTTCCTTTCGTTTTTTAGTATCTTTCTGATTTTCTCCAGTTCTTCCGGTGTATCAACCTCAACAGAATCATGCGACGTTTCAACCACCTTGATTTTATATCCATGCTCCATCGCCCTCAACTGCTCCAGGGCCTCAAGCCTTTCAAGATACCCCTCCTCCAAACGAGTAAAAGTCATCAGAAAAGATTTCCTGTAAGCATAGATGCCGTGATGCTTATAATAATTGACTTCTGAACCGCTTTCTCTCACATAAGGAATTGTTGCCCTCGAAAAATAAATGGCAAATTTATCCCTATCAAAAACTACCTTCACGGCATTGGGGTGGGTTATCTCCTCCTCCCTTTTTATCCTGTATATGAGAGTGCTCATATTAACGGAAGAATCTTCAAGAAGCGGTCCTGCGACTTCGTCTATCTGTAAAGGTTCAAAAATTGGCTGATCACCCTGAATGTTTACAACAATATCAGTATCTTCAATGTCGTCGATGGTTGAGATGGCCTCGGCAATCCTGTCTGTCCCGGATCTGTGTTTAGTTGATGTCATGATAACATTGCCCCCAAATTTTTTAACCGCCGCAAAGATCCGCTGATCATCCGTCGCCACAGCGGCATACGATACTGTATCTGATTTCAGAACCCTTTCATAGACCTGCTGTATCATCGGCTTGCCGCAAATATCGGCCAGTGGCTTTCCTTCAAACCGTGATGATTCATACCTTGCTGGAATTACACATATTATCTTCATCATAGCCTCTGGTCATTCTTCTCCAGATAATTAACAACATAATCATGAACCGCATCTTCGAGTGACTGAAAAGAAACAGAATCGCCTGTCGCGTGAAGCTTTTCCATCTTCGCTTCGGTAAAATACTGGTATTGATCACGAATCGATTCGGGCATCTCGATATAATCAATCTGCGGATCACGGCCCATCGCTGAAAAAACCGCTGTGACAAGATCATTCCATGTCCGGGCATGACCTGTCCCCAGATTAAAAATCCCGTTTACCTCCCGCTTTCCAAGGAGCCACCAGAGGGTTTCAACGCAGTCTTTAACATAGATAAAGTCGCGCATCTGCTCCCCGTTGTTATATTCAGGCCTGTATGACTTAAAAAGCCTGACCGTGCCCGTTTTGGCTATCTGATGGTATGCTTTATACACAACGCTCTTCATGTCCCCCTTGTGGTACTCATTCGGCCCGAAGACATTAAAGAATTTAACACCGGCAATTTTGTGGTGAAATTTATTCCGGAGGACCCAGAGATCAAAAAGCTGTTTGGAATAACCGTACATATTAACTGGACGGAGCGACAACGTTACACTGTCATTATCCAAAAAATCTTCTGATCCTTCACCATACGTCGCTGCGCTGCTCGCATAGACAAAACGGATACCCTTTTTCATCGCCCACTCGGCAAGTGTGCGGCTGTAACGGTAGTTGTTCTCCATCAGGTAGTCCGCATCACGTTCAGTGGTAGAAGAGCACGCCCCCATGTGGACGACTCCCCTCACATTGAAAGGAACCCTGTCTTCACATACCATCTCAAGAAAATCGTCCTTGTGAAAATAATCGATAAAGCGTTTGTTAACCAGATTTTTCCACTTGTCGGTTGTCCCAAGCCTATCCACAATAATAATATTATCGATCCCCTCGGAATTGAGCTTCCATACAAAGGCACTACCTATAAATCCGGCACCCCCGGTAACTATAAGCATTTTTTCACTCCTAAAAACTCTACACTCTTTATTCCCAACTCCTAAACAGAAATTCCCGTATGGCCCCCGCGGCTTTCTCAATCCCCCCTATGATATTTTTCATCTTTTCTTCAGGCATATTGACAAAAATTTGCATAAAGAGGGTCCTTCCGAATATGTCCTCCGCCCGAGGGATGACTGCCGTACTGTAGTCGATCTTTCCCTTATACATTGGATTGGTAAATGGATACTTTTTGGAGTTCGCCGTGGATTGAGCAAGAAAATGCTCCCAGTTAGGGACATAATGCCACAGATTCTCCTTAAAGAGGACTGTGTCAATACCCTCATTACTCAAGGCCTTCTGAAATCTCTTTGTGATTTCAGCCTCGGGAAAATTGAACGCAAGAAACGTTGCCGTATCCCCTTCGGGATCGGGAATCTCCCTGAATTTCACACCTTTAATCTTTCCAAGGGTTTCTTTGATTATTGCCTTGTTTTTCTTCTGTTCGGATATCACATAATGAAGCCTTCGAAGCTGTGCCAGCCCCAGGGCACCCTGGAGTTCGCCCATACGATAATTGAAGCCGAGTATGCTTCTCCCTTCCATTGCCCTGCCTACATTCGGGTTATGGTCATGTCCGTGGTCGTGATACCAGTCGGCGCGATTGTAGAAATCAACGTTATCCGTCACGACCATGCCTCCTTCACCTGTAGTTATCGTCTTCACATAATCAAAGCTGAATATCCCCACATCACCAAACGTGCCGAGCTTCTTCCCTTTGTAACTTCCCCCGCAGCCCTGTGCATTATCTTCAAGAACCATGAGTTTATTTTTCTTCGCAACTTCAATAATTTTGTCGATCCGCGCCGGCGCCCCGCACATGTGGACAGGGATAACCGCCTTTGTACGGGGTGTTATCTTCGCCTCTATGTCATCGGGATCCAGGTTAAGCGATCCATCAACATCGGCCATCACCGGAATCGCTCCCACCTCCAGCACCGCTTCGTATGTGGCCACAAATGTAAACGCCGGAACAATGACCTCGTCTCCCGGACCGACATCCATGGCGGTAAGGGCAACCTTCAGCGCAGCCGAACCGGATGATACACCCAGTGCATATCCGGCACCGCAATACTTTCCGAAGGCCTCTTCAAATTCCCTTACCTTGAAAATTCCTTTTCTTTCTTTATCAAATCCATATCTGAAGAGGACGCCCGTCTCCATTACATCCATAACCTCTTTAATCTCTTCTTTACCTATAACTTCCGCACCTGCCATTTTATGCCTCCGACTGTTGAGTTCAAAGTTTAAAGTTTCGAGTTCAATGCTGCAAATCTCATAAATGATCGTTTTTTGTCACCCTGAATTTATTTCAGGGTCTTTAACTCGTTGAAATAATTAGATGCTGAAACAAGCTCAGCATGACAAAGTCTCAGTTTTATGGCTTTTTACGAGACTGTCAATTTTCGCAAGCGGTTAGCAGCCACCAGCAGGATAAAGAAAAACAGGCCTCCTCCCAACACTTTGCCTTCACTGATAGCTGATTGCTGATAGCCGAATTCTTAAATTCAATAAACCTGCTTGTACATCTCTATAGCATCCTCAGGTGTAACGTTGCGCGGATTATTTTCCAGGGGTCTCGCTACCGTCATAGCAACTTTCGCCAGTTCCAGAAAATCTTCTTCGGGAATGCCGAGGGCTTCGAGTCCGGCAAATATACCGCAATCCTCTATCAGCGACTCTACCGCCTCTACGGCTAAATATGCCGCATCTCTGAGCGGGATATCTTCTGTCTGCTCTCCCATCACGGCAGCGATGACTGCAAATTTTTCAAGGGCGGCGGGCAGATTGAACTCCATTACGGGTGGAAGCATAATTGTATTTGCCAGACCGTGCGAGATGCCGTACTTCCCGCCGAGAGGATAGGAAAGGGAATGGGCAGCGCCAACACCTGCATTGGCAAGACCGAGTCCTGCGTAAAGACTGCCGAGAAGCATCTGTTCCCTCGCCTCAAGGTTGCTGCCGTCATGGACACAGGTTCTAAGGTTCTGTGATATCAAATCTATCGCCTCCAGAGAGACCAGTTCACTCATCGGACTTGAATTAACAGATGTGTAGGACTCTATCGCGTGGCAGAGTGCATCAATTCCGGTAGCAGCGGTCGGTTCGGGCGGGAGACTCAATGTTAATTTTGGATCTAAAAGGGCCAGTTCGGGATAAAGATACGGGCTGTTCATCCCCTCCTTCTTTTTCAGATCCTTTCTTGAAAAGACCGCCGTAAAGGTCACCTCGCTCCCCGTTCCGGCCGTTGTCGGAACCATTATCTTCGGAAGTCCCCGGCCGGGAACCTTATTCAATCCGAGATAATCCACAGCCTTCCCCCTGTTGGCAACGAGAACGGCTACTGCCTTCGCAACATCCATGGCACTGCCGCCGCCGATGCCCACAACTGCGTCACATTTATCTTTAAGGGCAATCTTGGTTCCCTCATCGGCAAGTTCCAACGCGGGTTCCGCTTCAACCTTGTCAAATATGGCATACTTCATGCCCCCTTTATCGAGAAGGGCAGAAACCCTCTGTTTGAATCCGGTTCCAGAAAGGCCTTTATCAAGTACTATCAAGGGTTTATCGCCACCTGATTCCTTGATATGGTCTACAAGTTCCTCAAAAGAACCATTGCCAAAGACAATCTTTTTTGCTCCTGTAAAGGAGAAAGTTTTATTCATCTGCATCCCATCCTCTTGTATAAATGATATTTTTTATGCTGCCTGACTACAGTTAATGTTACCAGAACATAAAATATTGCCAAAGGCCATGGCATAGCCTCTCAACCTTGCAACCTTTTAATCTCCTCTTCAATCTCAGATATCACCTCGGTATTTTGTATTTTTTTCTTATTTCCTTCCTTAATTGAGATGATATAAAAAACCTCACCGCCATATTTTTCCGTGAATTTCTTATGTGTAACAGCTTGTAGCGACCGTTCTTTAAATATTTCAGGAATATGAGAAAACCCTCCGGCAGGTTTAATCTGAAGCCCAATATATTTGTCTTTGATTTTAATGAAGAAATCAACATTGTACAGGCAATCCTATAGCCTCCAGGGCATTCCCTTCTTCAAGCAAATCGCCTAATAAAAATTTGTTCAAAGCTCTTTATATTACATAAAGTTCTGTTTCCAATAATCCGTTTGAAACCCTGAATATAACTGTATGGGGTATAATGTCAACATTATATACGTCACTTGCCTCGGCACATCTTCTGGTAAATGATTTGACGGTATCACTCACTAAATAGCTACTTCCACTCTCAATAAGTGCAACTAAATCAATCAATGTCACTGCATTTGAACGATGATACAAACGGAAAGAACTAACACAATAACGACAGTACTCAATGAGCTGTTCGAAT